>CAYYHB010000254.1:0-5389 GCA_964471395.1 uncultured Burkholderiales bacterium
ATCGTGGAGGCAATCTCGCTGTTGGAGGCCGACCTGCCCGATCCGCCCGCTCGCCTGCAAATGAAGGCCAAACAGGACTGGTTCCTCAATTTCTTCAGCGACAACCGACAGTTTTCCCGTGGCAACGGGCTCTTTCAGCATGAAGCCAGCGTTCCGATGCTGTGGAACTCGAATTTCTTCATGAGCGCGCCGGCGATGGACGTGCTGGAAGTGCTCATGGATGTCTGGCTCCCCGATTTCAAATTCGGGCCTGGAGATTGCGCGGTCAAGCTGGCTCGCACCCCATGGTATTGGGAGACCGTCACCGAGAACCTGCTCCGAGTCCACCGGCGGGGGGACGGCATGGTCATCCGTCACCTGATCATGCCCAACCACCTGGAGTGTTGCACCCGACCGGTCCTGGAGTGGGTGAGCCAGCACTTGCCAGGCATCTGGTTCAACCTGATGGACCAGTATCACCCGGACAATCTGTGCGACCCGAGCCAGCCTGCCTATCAACCGAAATATGCCGCCCTGGCCCGTCGTCCCTCGCGGGACGAATTGCGTCAGGCGCGCGCCTGGGCTGACGATCTGGGTGTCTCCTGGCGCGAGGTCAGCCGGTAGGGCACAGACCGCGGAAATCGAATGCATGGCCGGATGGTACTGACCCAGGCCGAGGCGATCAAAGACCGGCTGCAGGGCGCCGTGCCGCTTTCGCGGCGCGAAGCGGCGGCCATCGTGGCCCATCCGGAGGCGCGCGCGCTCCTGTTGCAGGCTTTGACGGCCCGCGAGACGGCCGACCAGGCTGCCCTGCTGCTGGCCGAGATCGGCCACCCCGATGACGTGGCTCCCCTGCTGACTCTGCTCCGTGAGTGTCAGGAGCCACAACGCCTGGTCATCGTGCTGGAGGCTCTGGCCCGGCTGGGACAACCCGCCTTTGAGCCTCTGGCCGCTCTGGCCCGTCACCCCTCAGGCCCCCCGGGGCTGAGTCGATTGGCCGCTGCCGAAGCTCTCTCGGCCATGGCCTGTCTGCACGAGGATACCGGGCAGGATGTCTCAACCCTCTTCCTGGAGCTCATCCAGGGCCCCGACATCAATCCTCCCGAACTGGCCCAACTGGCTCTCTGGCTGGACATGCTCGACCGACGCGAGGCCTTTCCTGTGCTGGAGCGGCGGCTGGCCGAGTGTCCCGACTGCCCCTACAGCGAAGCTCGCCTCAACGAATGGAAATGCCGCCCCCCCGGCCCCCTGCCCGGGCGACTGGAGATGCTGCAGCCCTTCGAGCGCTTTCTTCCCGAGCACCGCGCCGAGTATTTCCGTCTGCTTGCGACCATGATCGACCAGGCTTCGGTTCTGCCTGACAGCCTGCGCGATTGGCCTGCACGTTTCGAGCAAGATCTGGTCGCCGTGCGCCAGAGGGTATCCCCCACCCAGTCACCGAGCCGACCCGCGGTGGGACGCAACGATCCCTGTCCCTGCGGCAGCGGCCGCAAATACAAAAAATGCCATCTGGACTCTGACCAGCAAGCAGCTCGCCCCGACCCGGTCGCAGCCCTCTTGCGCAATGCCGCCTGGCCCTCGGTGGGTCACGCCCTGCTGCCTTCGGAGCAGTGGGAGCGTCTGTCGCGAGACGAGCTGCGGACTCACCTGGAGATTCTCACGCTGCCTCCGCTCGAAGTGAACCGGCGGGCCGAGCACGAAAGCTCTGACTATTTACTCTGGTCTTGCGCCCAGTCTCGCATCCTGCGCGGAGACTGGGCCGGTGCCCGCGAGCTGGCCACGCTCGTGGCCGCCTCCCAGCAGGGTCATCCGGCCCTGAACTACGACGAGATCGCGCTCGTCGCCCAATCGACCGACAGTTTCCTGGAGGGCCAGCAGGACCTTGGATTCATGCTCAACAGCGGCAACTTCGTGCTGGCCTGGGAGGCTTTACGTCGAGCCTGGACGGCCAATGTGGAGGAGGGAATGCGGATTTACCGCCAGGTGCAGCAGGCCCGACCGGGGCTGCTGTGGAGCGCAGCCGCCCTGGCTGAGGCCGCCCGCACCTGCGCCCCTGAGCTGGCTCTGCCCGAGCTTCGTCAGGCGCTGCGCCGAGCCCGTGAGGGGGAAAGCCAGTCACCGCCAGGTATTCCCGGACGAGCCTGTTCCCCAGTGATCTTGGAAGCCTATGTGGCCGAGTTGGAGCTGGCCGTAACGCGTTCCAGGGAGCTGCAGGGACTGGTCCGGCGCATGCTGGAGCGACCGGCGGATGACCTGCTCAGCCCTGGCTTGACCTTGAGCCGGTCACGCTATCAGGCAGTGGACGCCGACCTGAAACGACACCTCGAGCAGATCCCAACCGATCTCCCCGGCGAGCAGATTCGCGCCCGCCGCCAGGAAGTCAAACGCCAGGCGGAAGAGCGCCGACTTCAACTGGCTTTCGAGCTGGGCCAGCACTTCCAGACCGTGGTGGCTTCCGATGCCGTGGTCAGCGCCTCTCGACCCGGCGAAGTGCTGTGGATCCTCCCGCAGCCCGCCCAGCCGGGTCTGCAGGCCCAGACGTTTGCCTGGCACAGCTTCGCTCCGCTGGGAGGGGACTCGGCTCTGGCTCACTGCGCCAACGCCCTGGGAGAAGTGGCCCGTAGCACTCGGGCCTCGCGGGCCGAGTTGATCCCGTGCTCCTGGCGGGGGTTCGCGGCCTGGCTCCTGCGCGTTGAGACCGAGGAGGAAGAACTGGACGAGATGGCACGGTTGATCGCTTCTGACCGCCTCAGCTGCCGCTTCGTGAATGCGCTCTGGGCCCCCCTCGAGCGCGAGCTCCAGATCACCACTCCTCCCCCCGGACCCGAGCCGGCTGAAGCAGTCGACGAGCCCCAGGAGCACGCAGGCGAGCTGGGAAGCTATCTGGCCCGCGTGCTCACGCGATTGTTGCGCTCGGGCAAGGTGGGCGCGGCCCATACCGACAAGGGTCACTTCACGCGCGGCGTTCCCGACCGTCTGCGGGGCGAGCTCAAGGACAAACTCGAGGAGCTGATCGCCCAGGGCTTCATGCGCGAGAAGCCGACTGTCACCGGCCCCCACATCTCGCTCGAGCCGGGCCACCTGGGGGAAATCAAGAGATTCGTGGCCGGAGAGGGAGAGCTACTGGGTCTCTGGGCCCGTTGAAATATCCTGCTGGATGAAGTCGCGCAGGGCTCGAGCCTGATCCGAGTTGAGCTTGAGCGCCCCCAGGTCGACGGGTTGAGCCACCCACTGCAGGCGCAGCCAATCCTGAGGTCCCAGGGCCGAGAAGAAGAATCCCAGCTCGCGGGCGCGCAGGGTCATCTCGGGGGTGCCCGGGTCGCCCAGCGGAAGCTCGAGGTAGACCGCCTGAGCCTGACCCAACTGGCACAAATCGTGCAGGGCCTGGGCCAGAGCGGTGGGAGAATCCTCTCCGGGTCGGGTCACCCGGATGCGCCCGGTCTGAAAACACGGCTTGAGCTCCACCGTCAGAGCCCCCGCCCCCGAGAGGGAAGAAGCCTCCTGAGGGGTGACCTGATCTTCTAACCGGCCATAGAGCTCGAGAAGCAGCTCACGATAGCGAGCGGGCAGGTAGACTGGGCGAGCCGGCGGCCGGACCAGATACTGCACATACAAGACGCAGCTGGTTCTCTGGCCTCCACTCATCCCTTTAAAGGTCACCTGGGCCGGAACTCCGCTCAGGGTGAGCCCGCAGGGAATGCGCCCGAAAGCTTCGGCCGCCCTCTGAGAGTAGGGATGCAGCGTCACGGCGTTGGAATAGAGCGTGGTCAGACCCAGACCCGGGGCGACCGCTTCCAGCTCCTGGCCCATGCGCTCCATCAGCTTGCGACCGCGGTGCATCGGAGACACCAGCGCCTCACCGCATTCGGCCAGGGGGGCCGGTTGGGGACGCTCCAAGGCGTAGTGGCCCACCACCTGGCCGGCGGCGTCCAGGGCTACCATCGAGTACAGCCGTCCCGAGGCGTTCATAGCCGTCAGCCGGTCGGGAAAATAGAGTTCCTCGTGCATGTAGGTGTACCCGTAGACCTGGTAGCACAGGCGAGCCACCCCGAGTGCGTCCCGGGGCTGGAAAGCCCGCACCTCATATTCCTGCTCGGGAGCCAGAGGGGACTCGTCAGCAAATCGCTCAAGGCTCTCGAGCTCGCCCACCTCGGGGTGGGGCCGACGGCGGCGGAGCATGAGCTCCTTGCCCTGGCGGCCCAGCGAGACCCAACGCAGCTCGTCCACTGCCCGGGCGATGCGCTCCAGACCGTGTCCATGAGAGGTCTGGGGCGCGCCCTCCATCGGGGCCCCTTGGTCCACGACGTGCAAGACCAGCTCAAGCTCCGAGAGCTCGGCCTTGATCTGGACGTCGCCGGGAGCGTAGCGCAGCGCATTCTCCACCGCTTCTTCACAGGCCTGAGCCAGCTCGGAGTCAGGCAGGCCGGCCAGCGAGGAGAGCTGCACGGCCAGGGCGCGCGCCAGGGGCAGGCTGTGGGGATTTCGTGGCAGCTCGAGCGTGCAGCAAAAGGTCATTCGTGCGCCTTCGCACGGGCCCGGGTGCTTCCCTGGAAGATCTGTCCCAGGACGCAGGTAACTTGTCTGGAAGTCATCGGGGTGATAGCCTTTCAGGGTCGGGGGAGAAGTGGGGCCACCAACCGGTGGGTAAGAAGGCATACATCCTGGGGACCCTTCTGGTTCTCTTGCCGATCCTGATCATGATGATGGTGGGGCTGTTCGTGGCCCTCGATGCCGGCCACGGTCACAGCAACGCCTACTACACTCGCGCCGCCTCGCTGTGCGTCGCCGAGGCAGGCATGGCGGACGCGCTGGCCGAGCTGGAGGGGAACCTGGCCTGGGTCACGGGTTTTGCCCAGAAACCGATGAAGGACGTGCGCGGCAACTACAACGTGACCTTCAACCAGGGCCCCGGGCCCTTCAGCCCCGATGATTCCGTCAATAACAGCGACGGCACTCACCCTGACAGCTGGCGAGGGGCCAATACCGTGCCGGCGGGCACGGTGCTTGTCGTGGTGGTGGCCCGGGTAGGGTCGGTGGAGCGGCGCCTGGAGGCTCTGGTAGGGCCCAGCTCGAGCTCCATCGAGCTGAGCACTCCCCTGCTGACGAGTGGCCGCATCCGCATGGAGGGCAACGTTAACATCGATGGAATCACAGCTCTCGACGACTCCACCTCAGTCAGCGCCGACGTGCACTCGAACTTCCTGTCAGGCGGTTCCGACCTGATCGAGTGGGTCGCCTCGGGCGGCTCGCTCCTCATCGACGGCATCGTCTCCTCCTCGGGCACCTCCGGGTCGGCCATCAACCTGACCGGAGGCACGGTGACGGGCGGCACACAGGTCAACGAGGCCCAGAAACCCATCCCACCGGTCAATATTCCAGCCCAGATCGCTGCCAAGAGCGGCTCCCCCGC
>CAYYHB010000255.1:0-5365 GCA_964471395.1 uncultured Burkholderiales bacterium
TCCACGGCTCGAGCAGCTTGGGAACGCGCTCGACCGCTTCGATCTCCTCTCTTTCCAGCACCGGAATGCTTTCGCCAGCCATGACCCTCCGAGAACCTCCTGGCCCGGCCGAGCAAAGACCGGACCATTTTTGTCGCCTCGGTACTAAAACCCAGACCAGTTAGAGTTCTCGCTAGGCCTGGTGGTACTCCTCCAGATGAACCGGAATCGAATCCACTTCCCAGATCTCCTCGGCATACTCGCGCACGGCCCGGTCAGAGGAGAAGTAACCCGTGCGGGCCACGTTGCGAATGGCCTTGCGGGTCCATTCGGCCTTCTCGGTGAAGGCCCGCTCGACGCGCTCCTGGCAGGTCACGTAGGCGGCGAAGTCAGCCAGCACCATGAAACGGTCAGCTCCCAGCAACTCGGCCAGCAATGGATTGAACACCCCCGGCTCGCTTGGAGAGAAGCGGTTGCGGGCGATCATGTCCAGCACCTGGCGCAGGTTGGGGTCGGATTCATAATAGGTGTAGGGTTTGTAGCCCCGGGCCTTGAGGTCGACCACTTCCTCGGCCTTAAGACCGAACAAGAAGAAGTTCTGGTCGCCCACCCGCTGGCGGATCTCCACGTTGGCTCCGTCCAGCGTGCCGATGGTGAGGGCACCGTTGAGGGCAAACTTCATGTTGCCGGTTCCCGAGGCCTCGTAACCGGCCGTCGAGATTTGCTCGGAAAGATCCGCGCCCGGAATGATCTTCTCGGCCAGGGACACGCTGTAATTTTCCAGGAACACGACCTTGAGCCGGTCGCGCACCACCGGGTCAGCGTTGATCACTGAGCCGATCGAGTTGATCAGCTTGATCACCAGCTTGGCCATGGCGTAACCGGGGGCGGACTTGCCGGCGAAGACGAAGGTGCGCGGCACGAAGGGCGCGTCCGGGTTGCGCTTGATTCGGTTGTAGAGGTAGACGATGTGCAGCGCGTTGAGGTGCTGGCGCTTGTATTCGTGGAAGCGCTTGATCTGCACGTCGAACATCGAATCGGTGGAAACCTCGATACCGGTGTGGTCCTTGATCACCTGCGCCAGTTGCGCCTTGTTCTGCTGCTTGATGGCGGCGAACTTCTTCTGGAAAGCGGCGTCGTCGGCCTTGCTCTCGAGCGCTTTGAGCTTGTCCAGGTCGGTCACCCAGCCGGGGCCGCACACCTCATCGAGCAGGACCGACAGGTCCGGGTTGGACTGCTTGATCCAGCGCCGTGGGGTGACCCCGTTGGTCTTGTTATTGAAGCGCTCGGGATAGAGCTCGGCGAACTCTGGCAACACCCGGCTTCCGAGCAGCTTGGTGTGAAGCTCGGCCACGCCATTGACCGAGTAAGAGCCGACCACGGCCAGGTGGGCCATCCGGATCATGCGCGGCTGCTCCTCAACCAGCGACAGCTTGCGCAGCAGGTCGTCGCGGCCGGGGTTGCGCCTGCGCACCTCGTCCAGGAAACGCGAGTTGATTTCGTAGATCAGCTCCAGGTGGCGCGGCAGCAGGCGTTCGAGGAAGGAGACCGGCCACTTCTCCAGCGCTTCCGGCAAGAGGGTGTGGTTGGTGTAGGCGAAGCTACGCCAGGTGATGTCCCAGGCCTCGTTCCAGGTCAGGCGGTGGATGTCGAGCAAGAGGCGCATCATCTCGGGGATGGCCAGGGTAGGGTGGGTGTCGTTGAGCTGCATGGTGACCTTGTTGGGGAATTCCTTGAAGGTCTTGTTGGTCTTAAGGTAACGGCGCACGATGTCTTGCACCGTGGCGCTCACAAAAAAGTATTGCTGCTTGAGCCGCAGCTCCTTGCCTTGCATCGAGTTGTCGTTGGGGTACAAGACCTTGGAGATGTTCTCGGACAGCGTCTTGGCTTGCACCGCCACCTCGTAGTCGCCCTGGTCGAATTCGGTGAAGTCGAGCTCTTGCTGCGCTCGAGCCCGCCAGAGGCGCAGGTTGTTCACGGTATTGTTGCCGTAGCCGGCGATGGGGGTGTCGTAGGGCACGGCCAGCACGTCGTTACTGTCCACCCAGCGGATGCGGAAGTTGCCGTCCACGTCCAGGTAGGCCTCGGTGCGGCCTCCGAACTGCACCCGGACCGAGTACTCCGGCCTGCTGATCTCCCATGGGTTGCCCAGGCGCAGCCAGTTGTCCGGGCTCTCTACCTGGTAGCCGCCCTGGATCTTTTGCTCGAAGATGCCGAACTCGTAACGGATCCCGTAGCCCATCCCCGGGATGGCCAGGCTGGCCATGGAATCGAGGTAGCAGGCGGCCAGGCGGCCCAGACCACCGTTGCCAAGACCGGCATCGGGCTCCTGGTCGAGGGCTTCGGCCAGGTCAACGCCCAGCTCGGCGAAGACCTCGCGGCACTCGTCGTAGATGCCCAGATTGATCATGTTGTTGGCTAGCGAGCGTCCCAGCAGGAACTCGGCCGAGAGGTAGTAGACCCGCTTGGCGTCCCTGGCGTAGTAGGCCTTTTGGGTTTCAATCCAACGGCGTACGAGTCGATCGCGCACCGTGGTGGCAATGGCCTTGAAGCGATCGAGCGGGGTCCAGGTGCTGGTATCCTTGGCCTGCAGATAGGCCAGATTATCCAGCAAAGCCCGCTTGAGCACCGGCACCGTCATTCCAGTGCGGTCGTCTTCGATGAGGATCTCGGTGACCGGGGTCTCGCGCTGCACCGGCCTGGAGTTGGCCGGGGCAGGAGTTTTCCGGGCGGGAGCCGCGGGCTTCTTGGCAGCGGCTTTTCCTGATTCGGCGGGGGGTTTGCGGGCCATACGGTTCTCCTTCGGGCTGACGGCCAAGTTCGGCTGGCCGCGAGGCTGCCATGGCCATTCCGAATGGAGGCCTGCGGTTCCTGCGCGTCAGGTCCCCGCGAGCAGGTCGGGTCTTCGTTCGGCTGTGCGGGCTAGCGCCTGCTCGCGCCGCCACTTCTCGATGGCGGCATGGTTGCCGGACAAGAGCACGGGCGGTACGGCCATCCCCCGGAAGGTGGCCGGGCGGGAGTAGTGGGGATGGTCGAGCAGGCCCTCGGCAAACGAGTCCTGGCGCACCGACTCGGCGTCGATGGCCCCCGGCTGCACGCGGATCAGGGCGTCGGACAGCACCATGGCGGCCAGCTCGCCACCGCTCAGGACGTAGTCGCCGATGGAGACCTCCTCGTCCACCATGGCCTCGCGGTAGCGCTCATCCAGCCCCTCGTAATGGCCGCACACCAGCAAGAGACGGCTCTCGCGCGCCAGCCGGAAGACCGCCGCCTGGTCCAGCCGCGGCCCCTGGGGCGACATCAGCAGCACGCGGGGCCGCTCGGGGGCCTGGGCCGCGATCGCCTCGGTGGCCCGAAACAGGGGCTCGGCCAGCAGCACCATGCCAGGCCCTCCCCCGTAGGGCGTGTCGTCCACCTGGCGGTGGCGCCCCACGCCCCACTCTCGCAGGTTGTGCAAGTGCACCCCCACCAGGCCGGCCTGCTGGGCCCGGGCCGGGATGCTGGTGAATAGAGGCGCGAAGATCTCGGGGAAGAGCGTCAGGATGTCGAGTCTGAGCACGCGTCAATCCTCGATGACCGGCACGGTGACCACCATGCGACCGCCCGCCAGGTCCACCTCGTGGACGTATTCGTCCACTGCCGGAATGTAGATTTCTCCTGCGGAAGTGCCCACCGCGTAGAGGTCGTGGGCGGGAGTCACCAGCACCTCGCGGAGCCTGCCCAGCCGTTGGCCCTGACGGTCGAAGACCTCCAGGCCTTCGAGCTCAAAGTGCCAGTACTCGCCTTCCTCCAGCGCCACGAGCTCGTCTTGTGGCACGGCCAGCAAGAAGTTGCGCAGCCAGCCGGCCTGGTCCATGGAATGCACCCCGGCCAGTTTGACCAGCATCCGGCCGTGATGGGCCCGTGACGATTCCAGCTCCATGAGCCACACCTTTGAAGGAGCTTCCCGGGCCGCCCCGCGGGCGGGGGGAATGAGATGCACCTCCTCGGTCTGCTCGAAGCGCTCGGGGAAGTCGGTCAGCACCTCCACCGACATCTCGCCTCGAACCCCGTGGGGCTTGAGCACCCTGCCGATGGCCACCAGCTCGTCGGCCGGGCAGGGCGAGGGCCCTCCCGACCAGCGTGCCAGGGTCACGGGTTGTGGCGGATGGCGACCACGGTCCAGTCTTTGAGAACCAGCTCGCAGCTGAGCACCTGACGGAGGTTGTCGCCCACCTTTACGGTGGCCGTGCCCTGGTAGGTCGTGAGGGGAATCTCGGCCCCGTCCTTGACCTGCTCGGCCTCTTTCATGCGCCACTCCAGCTCGCTCTTCATGCGCGTGAGACGGGCCTTCTCGGCGGCTACCCAGGGAGCGTCGGCGGCCTCGCCCTGAATCTGGTTGAGCCGTTCGAGGTTGTCTTGAACCTGAGCCATGGAGGCCTGAACCTCCTGGCTCAGCTGAGCGCGGAACTGGTCGGTCATGATGACCTTGACCTGGATCGGGTGAAAGATGGTGACCTGATCGCTCACAGGATCTCCACCATGACCCGCTTGCCTTCGCGCAGCCCGGCGGCTTTCACCAGCGTGCGGATGGCCTGGGCGATCTTGCCCTGTTTGCCGATGACCTTGCCCATGTCATCGGGCGCGACGCGCAACTCGAGAATAATCGAGCGCTCGCCCTCCACCAGGCTGACCTCCACCTCTTCAGGGGCGTCCACCAGTTGCTCGGCCAGGTAATGCAGTAGCTCTTTCATGAGCTGATCCTCCCCTGATTTTTATGCGTTGGCGGGTTCGGGCTCGGGAGCCGGAGCCTTCGGCTTCGGGGGAGGATAGACCGGATCGGCACCGGCGAAATTCTTCCAGATGCCAGCCTTGACCAGCAGCAGCTTGACCGATTCGGAGGGCTGGGCGCCCTTCTTGAGCCAGTCCAGCACGCGGTCTTCCTTGAACATGACCGTGGGGGGCTCGGTGCGGGGGTTGTAGTGCCCCAGAATCTCGATAAAGCGACCATCGCGCGGGCTGCGCCCGTCGGCCGCCACCAGGCGGTAGGTGGGCTGCTTCTTCTTGCCGCAGCGGGTTAAACGAAGTCTGACCATGACGTATTTGATGTCCTCTCTTTGATGTGGATTCTTCCGGGTCGGGGTCTAAAGCTAGAACGGCAGCTTGAACGGAAAACCTCCCTTGCCACGCTTGGGAGGTTTGGAGAAAGTCTTCATTATCTTCTTGATCATCTCGAACTTCTTCAAGAGCTGGTTGATGTCCGAGACTTCCACGCCCGAGCCTCGGGCCACCCGGCGCTTGCGCGAGGCATTGAGAACGTCCGGGTTGCGGCGCTCCCGGGGAGTCATGGACAAGATGATCGCCTCGATACGCTTCATCTCGCCTTCCCCCTGCTCCATGGCGCCGG
>CAYYHB010000256.1:0-5325 GCA_964471395.1 uncultured Burkholderiales bacterium
TCTACCATGTGACCAACGACTCCGACTTCGAGCAGATCACCGAGCTGGTCCAGGTTCAAGACTACTTCGTGCTGATGCCGCAAGAGACGGTACTGGCCATCACCAAGGAGCGCATCCACCTGGCCCCCTACCTGTGCGGGTGGCTGGAGGGACGTAGCCGCTTCGCCAGGCTGGGTCTGATGGTGCACATCACGGCCGGGTTCATGCAGCCCGGCATCAACAACCGCCAGGTGCTGGAGATCTCCAATGTCTCCTCGGTTCCGCTCGCGCTGCATCCCGGCACGCGCCTGGCCCAGTTCATCTTCGCCAGGACCGTGGGGGAGGCGGTCTACGAGGGGCGCTTCGCGAGTCAGGTGCAGCCCTGAAACCGGCGCTGGCCTTCCAGCTGCCTACCGAGCCGCAGGGCGTGGTGCAACTGCAGCGGGAATGGGGCCGCCGAGTCCGACTCGAGCCGCTCAAGGGGGCCCGCATGATCGCGGGGCTGGACGTGCATTACGGCTCACAGAAGGCCTGGGCGGCGGTGGTCGTCATGACCCGCCCCGAGCTGGCCATGGAGGCGAGTTACTCCATCTGGTCCCCGGTGGAAGCTGACTACGTGAGCGACCTCTTCGTGCTGCGCGAGGGCCCCATCTCGATCCGGGTGCTGGAGAAGCTGTTTCCCGCCCCTGACTGCCTGCTGGTGGACGCCAACGGCATCCTCCATCCGCGCCGCTGCGGCCTGGCCTCGCTGCTGGGGCTGGCCTTCGACCTGCCCACCATCGGCTGCGCCAAGAGCCCGGGGCGCTACCAGTGGACCATGCCCGAGCCCGAGAGGGGCGCCTGGACCCCCATCGAGATCGCGGGAGAAGTGCGGGGAGCGGCCCTGCGCACAAAGGCCGGAGGGCGACCGGTGTTCGTCTCACCCGGTCACCGTAGCGACCTCGAGAGCGCCCTCAAGCTGGTGCTGGAGATGTCTCGCCACCGCTTGCCCGAGCCCTTGCGTCGGGCCCACCAGACGGCTGGGAAGATGCACCGGTTGCTGGGATAGCGGCGCGGGGGCAGCAGCGGCGTCCGACGACGGTCCGCTTGCCAGAGGAACCGGCGTGCCAGCTATACCGGCGCAGCCTCCCCCAGCGCGACCCGAATCTCCTCGTCCGTGAGCACGTGGTCGGCCGCCTTGGCGGCCGCGAGCAGAGCCTGCACCCTCTCGGGGGTAGCCTCCAACCCGTTACGCCCCAGCCAGTGCAACACGTTCGACTCTCCCGCCATCGGCCCCACCTCGATGAGCTGCTCGAAGCCGAACAGGGCCGCCGGCACCCCCGAGTAAATCAGGTCGGCCAGCCAGCTGAAGCCCTTGCGCTCGGCCTTGATGATGGCCGCCGCGTGCACCCCGGTGCCGGTGCGGAAGGCGTCTTTGCCCAGCACGGGATAGTTCGACAGCACCTCGACCTGGTAAGTCTCAGCCACTCGCTGGCAGACGCTGGCCAGCGCCTCCATCGGACGGTCCAGGGCCCCCAGCAGGCGCAGGTTCATCAAGAGCAAGTCGAGCGGCACGCAGCCCGAGCGCTCGGAAAGGCCGAGCACGCTGGCGTGCACCCGGCTGGCTCCCGACTCCAGGGCGGTGAGGGCGTTGGCCAGGGCCAGGCCCCGATCATTGAAGCCGAACCAGTCGAGCCGCTCGGGCAAGCCCTTGCGCCGACAAAGCTCAGCGACGAAGGCCACCAGACGGGCCACGCCCTCCGGGGTGGCGCAGCCGGTGGTATCCACCAGCGCCAAGCGCTGAGCGCCGCTGTCCAGCGCCCGGCCCAGGGTGTCCACCAGCCAGGCGGGATGAGCCCGCGGGGCATCGGGGCAGAGCAGGGTGACGTTCAGGCCCAGCCCGTCGGCGAACAGGATCGATTCTTGCATGCGCTCGGCACGGGCCGCCGTAAAGGCTTCTCCTTTCCAGTCCTGAAGGGGGGAGTAGCCGCACTGCAGCAGCACGTGAATGGCGTGGCCGAGTTGCTCGCAGGCCTCAGCCACCCGCTCGAGCTCGGTGGCATGGCTCTGGCAGAGCACGGCCGAGCGCACCTTCAGTCGCGACTCGGCAACCTCGGAAACCAGTGGCAGGGTCTCGGCCCAGCCGTCCCCTGCATCTCCCAGGCAAACCAGGTCGAGGCCCAACTCGTCGAGGTGGTGCAGCAGCCGTAAGCGCTCGGAAAGAGCGGGCTGGCGGGCGGCCGGGCTGTGGGGAGCCTCGAGCAGGGTCACATCCAGCACCTCGGGGCTGGCGCGCAGCTCAGCTGCGCCCTGCTGGCGGTTCCAGTCGTAGATGAGTTGCTCTTCGGTCACAGGGCCTCCAGCTCGTGGGGCTCGAGCACGCGCCCGCGCTCGCGGGCGGCCAGCAGCACGGATTCGACCTCGCCGCTCTTCTGGCTTTGCAGCTGCCAGCCGCGCACGTTGGCGGGGCCGCTGCGAGGACCCACGGCAAATCGAGCCTCTCGGCCCAGCAGGCCGGGGGCCACTCCCGAAAAGGTCCGCTCGAAGAGCTGGCGCTCGCCCAACTCGTAGAGCTCGATCAATCGCTCGGCGCTCTCGGCCGAGGTGGCCGCAAAGGCGTCCCGGCCCAGGCCCGGCCAGCTGAAAGGCAGCGGCACGCGACAGTGGCGGCTGACCGTGTCCACATACTCTTGCAGGCGGGTCAGGTCGTTCTGCAGCACGCCCAGCAGCCTGAGGTTGACCAGCAGATGCTCCATGGGGGTATTGCCCACCCGCTCTCCGATTCCCAGGGCGGTGCCGTGCACCCGGTCCACCCCCGTCTCCACGGCGGCCAGGGTGTTGGCCAGCCCCAGCCCGCGGTCGCGATGCCCGTGCCAGTCGATCTTGACCGACCTGCCCGTCCGGGCCACCACGCCTCGAATGAAGCGCACCAGGGCGCGCACGCCGTCGGGGGTGGCGTGGCCCACCGTATCGCACAGACAGATGCGGATGGCCCCGCACTCGATGGCCGTGGTGTACAGGCGGCGCAGGGTCTCGGGGTGGCTGCGAATGGTGTCCTCGGTGACATACATGACCTCCAGGCCCTGCTCGACGGCGTACACCACCGCCTCTTCGGTCACCTTGAGCATCTTGTCCAGCGTCCAGTCCTCGGCGTACTGGCGCACCGGGCTCGAGCCGATGAAAAGGTCGGCTTCCAGCACCTTGCCGGTCTTCTGGGCGATGTCCACGATGGGCTGAATATCGACTTTGAGGGTGCGACCCGCGCAGCTGGGCTTAATCTTGAGCTTCTGGTCCACGATCTCGGTCACGATGGCGGTCACGTCGGCCACCGCCCGGGGCCCCGCGCCGGGCAGTCCGACATCGGCCCCGTGAATGCCGAGGGCCTCCATCAGGTGGAGGATCTCGAGCTTGGCCTCGATGGGGGGATCGTAAGCCGAGGGCCGCTGCAGGCCATCGCGCAAGGTCTCGTCTTGCAGCTCGAGGTGGCGGTTGAGCTGCAAGAAGGCGGTATCGGGTAGATTCCAATCATATGCCATAGCCAGCGGTGCTTTCTGTTCGGGCGTCTTGCTTCCTGGTTTGACCGGCCTGAGGCGCCGCGTTGGCGCGGCGCCGTTCAACAGATTGTCTACACTCCCGCGCGTTCCGATTCTGAACAGGTCAACGCGCGGGAGTGTAGGAAACCCCTGCCAGGAAATGGAAACTAACCGTTTATGGGAATTGACCTCGAGCAACTGGCCAGGCTCTTGCTGGCCGCCTTTTTAGGCGGGTTGATCGGCGTCGAGCGCGAGCGGCTCAACCGGGCCGCCGGTCTGCGCACCCACGTGCTGGTTTCGGTGGGCTCGGCCCTGTTCACCCTGATTTCGCTGTTTGCCTTCCAGGGGATCGGGCCGGTCAACGACCCGGCCCGAGTGGCCGCCCAGATCGTCAGCGGCATCGGCTTTCTGGGAGCGGGCACCATCATGAAGCACGGGGCCACCGTCCGCGGCCTCACCACCGCCGCCACCCTGTGGGTGTGCGCCGGCATCGGCATGGCCGCGGGAGCGGGATTTTACCAGGGGGCGGTGCTGTCTACCCTCATCACGCTGGTTTCGCTGGTCACCCTCAAGCGCATCGAGTCGCGCTTCAGCGATCGCGAGTTCACCCACCTGGAGCTGACCATGGACGACGGTCCCGGCCAACTGGCCAAGGTGCAGGGGGTGCTCGAGTTGCTGGGGATTACCCTGCGCAACCTGGAGCTGATGCATGAAGAAGCGACCATGCTGTTGCGGCTCACCGTGGAGATGCCCCGCGACCTGAGCAAGACGGTCCTTTTGCAGGCTCTCAGCGACGTGGGCGTGACCCACGTCGAAATGTAACCGAGCTACTGGCTCTGAGTGTCCAGGGTGATGGACACGGTCGATTTCTTGGTGCCCCGCCAGTAGCCAAGCTGGACCACATCGCCGGGCTTCTTGGTGGCCAGGTAACCCAGAAACTGCGAGACAGACAGCACGGTGCGTCCGTCGGCCTGGACGATGGTATCCCCCACGATGAGACCGGCCGAGCCGGCGGGCGAGCCGTTGATGACCGAGGTCACCATCACGCCTTTCTTGACCGGAACCCCGTAGGTCAACTGGAAGTCCTCGGTGAGGTTCTCACCGGTGATCCCCAGCCAGGGCTTCCCCGAACCGGCCGCGGCGGGAGCCGACTGGACCAGCTTCTTGGCCAGCTGGATGGCGTCGTTGATGGGGATGGCGAAGCCCAGGCCCTGAGCGTGCTTGTAGCTCTGGGGGCCGGTGTAAACCAGGGCGTTGATGCCCACCACCTCGCCCTTGAGGTTGATCAGGGCCCCGCCCGAAGAGCCCGGGTTGATGGCGGCGTCGGTCTGAATCAAGTTCCTGTAGTTGACCCCGGCCACTTTGACGTTGCGGCCGCGCCCGCCCACGGTGCCTACCGTCACGGTGCCCGAGAAGCCCAAAGGATCCCCGATGGCGATAGCTGTCTCGCCAAGCTTGACCTTGTCGGAATTGCCCACCTTGGCCACCGGCAGGTTGTTGGCCTCGATCTTGAGCAGGGCCAGGTCCTGCTCGGGGGCAGCCTTCCAGACCTTGGCGGTGTAGGTCTTGCCACCCGCCAGGGTGACTTTGACCACCTTGGCCTTGGCGATGACATGGTGATTGGTGATGATGTAGCCATCGGTGCGCAGGATAACGCCCGAGCCGATGCCCGGCTCTTCCTGACCCTGCCGATAGGTGCGGATCGACACCACGGACTTGCGGGCAAGCTCGATGGCCCGAATCTTATCTTGTTCGACGTCGGCCCCGGCTAGCGGCGCAAGGAGCGCGATCAGCAAGATGGTCAGGAGTCGCTTTCTCATCAAACCTCTCCCCA
>CAYYHB010000257.1:0-5304 GCA_964471395.1 uncultured Burkholderiales bacterium
CCGGTAAACAGATGGCCATCGACGCCGACCTGCACGCCGGCCTGATCGATGCCGAAGGCGCCAAGAACAAACGGCGCCAGATCGAAAAGGAAGCCGACTTCTACGGCGCCATGGACGGTGCCGGCAAGTTCGTCAAAGGTGATGCGATGGCGGCCATCGTGATCATGGTCGTGAACGTCGTCGGCGGGATCCTGGTGGGCGTGCTCTACCACAAGATGTCGGCTGGCCACGCCATCAACATTTACGCTATTTTGTCCATCGGAAACGGCCTCATCACCACGCTACCGGCCTTCCTGATGTCGACCTCGATGGGTATGGTGGTCTCGCGCGCCGCTTCCGACTCCAACCTGGGCTCCGACGTGACCCGGCAGATCACTGCCCAGCCCGGCGCGCTCAAACTCGCGGCCGGCTTCATGATCTTGCTCGGCGGCCTTGGGGTGGTGGGGCTCTTCGCCTTTCCGCCACTGCCCTTCTTTTGCCTGGGCGGCCTGATGTTCTTCGTAGGCACGATCTTGACCAAGAAGTCGGTGCAGGTGGCCGACGTTCAAGCTCAAGAGCAAGACCAGAAGAAGAAGGCCGAGGTCAAGAAGCCCGAGAGCGTCGTGCAACTGATGCAGGTCGACCCCATCTCGCTGGAAGTGGGACGCGGCCTGCTCTCGCTGGTCGACCCCAACCAGGGCGCCAAGCTGCTCGAGCGCGTCACCTCGATTCGTCGTCACATCGCCCTCGAGCTCGGTATCGTGGTGCCCGGGGTGCGCTTTCGCGACAACCTGCAGCTCAAGCCCAACGCCTATGTCATTAAGATCAAGGAGATCGAGGTGGCTCAGGGCGAGGTGCAGATCAACCAGTTTCTGGCCATCGGTCCAGAGGAGAAGCTCAAGAACCTGCGCGGCACCAAGACCGTCGACCCTACTTACGGAATGCCGGGCGTCTGGATCTCGCCCGAGCAGCGCGGCGACGCCGAGCGGCTCGGTTGCATGATCTTCGACCCGGTCAGCGTGGTGGCCACCCAGTTGACCGAGGTGGTGCGCGGGCACGCCAACGAGCTCCTCGGCCGCCAGGAAGTCCAGGCCCTCATCGATACCGTCAAGAAGACTCACCCGGCGGTCGTCAAAGAGGTCATCCCCGACGCCCTGACCCTGGGCGAAGTGCAGAAGGTGCTCCAGAATCTGGTCAAGGAGCGCGTCTCCATCCGCGACCTGGTCACCATCCTGGAAACCCTGGCCGACAACGTGCACATCACCAAAGATCCCGAGATGCTCACCGAGTTCGTGCGCGTGGCCCTCAGCCGCGTGATCTGCAAAGAGTATATGAACAACGAGGGCACCATCAACGTGATCACGCTCGACCCGTCCATCGAGCAAGTCATCCAGTCTGCCATCCAGCGCACCGAGGCAGGTTCCTTCCTGACTCTCGACCCCAACACAGGCCAGGAGATCCTGCAGGCAATCTCGGGTCAGGTGCAGCAACTGCAGGAGCGCGGTTTACAGCCTATCTTGCTGTGCTCGCCTCCGGTCCGCTCGGCCCTGCGCAAGCTAACCGAGCGCTCCTTCCCCAACCTGGTGCTGCTCTCGTGGAATGAGATCGCGCCCAAAGTCAATGTCAACTCGGTGGGAATGGTGCAAGTCTAAGACGAAGCACCCCGGGCGATGTGGGAAGCGCCCATTACGGCGAAGAAAACGCTGCTGGAAGCCATCAAGACCCGGGTCCTGGTCTGTGATGGGGCCATGGGAACACGCCTTCAAGGCCTGCGTGGAGCCGGGCACGAATGCCTGGACGGTCTGAATCTCGACCCTCTCTATCGCCAGCTGGTGATGGCCGTACACCGCTCCTATGTCGAGGTGGGAGCGGACATCCTGCTCACCAATACCTACGGTGCCAACTCCATCAAGCTGGCTCGTCATGGACTGGCCAACGAGGTCCGCGAGATCAACATCGAGGGGGTCAGGATGGCCCGCGAGTGCGGCGGCGGTGAGCGCTTCGTGGGCGGCTCGGTTGGCCCGCTCGAGATTCACCACATTCGCCATGAATACGAGGAAAGCGAAGTGGCCGCCATCTTCAACGAGCAGATGGAGGCACTGGTGCAGGGCGGGGTCGACTTTCTGGCCCTGGAAACGTTCCAATCGCTCTACGAGGCTCAGGCAGCCCTGCGCGAAGCGGTTTCGTTCGGGATTCCGGTGATGTTCGAGGTGGGCGGGGTGCAAAACGGCAAGACCGGCACCGGGGCCGACATCAGCGAGTTTGCCCTGCTGGCAACGCGCCTGGGAGCCCACCTGGTGGGAGCCAACTGCCGAGCTCCTTATGATGTTCTGGAAACCATCCGGCGTCTGGCCCAGTTTACCCACCTGCCACTGGTGGCGATGCCAAACGCCGGCTCGCCCGAGATCGACCGGGGCCGGGTGGTCTACCACGTAAATCCCGAGCAGTTTCAGCGCTTCGGCAAGCGTCTGGTGGAAGCAGGCGCCTGCATCGTGGGCGGTTGCTGCGGAACCGAGCCCGCCCACATCGCCATGCTCAAGCAGGCGGTCGAGGGTCTCAAGCCACCCACCGAGCGCCATCCCAGCTCGCTCCGGGTGCAGGAGGTCGTGGCCCCTGCTCTTGAGGCGGTGCAGGAGCCCAACCCTTTCGATCAGGTCTTCAAGAGCGTCGACTTTGTGATCTCCGTTGAGATGCGCCCCAGCCGAGAGCAGTCACTGACAGGCTTTCTCGAGGCGGGCAAGCAACTGGCCCAGGAGGGCGTCCACCTCTTTGACGTGCCCGACAACGCCGGGGCTAAAGTGACCGTGGACCCGCTGGTCTCGGCGGCCCAGATGCAGCGCGAGACCCAGATCCCCACGATGATCCATCTCTCGGCCTGCAATCGCAATCTGGTGGCGGTGCAGTCCTACCTGCTGGGGGCCTGGCACGCGGGCATCAGGGCGGTTCTGGCCGTGACCGGCGACCATCCCAACGTGGGCGACCATGACAAGTACTCCTCCCGGGTCAACGACCTCAAGAGCTCGGTCAACCTGATGCGCCTGATCAAGTGCATGAACGAAGGACGGCTCTTCAACCAGGCTCCTTGCTGCCGGTGCGACTTTATGATCGGGGGAGGCTTCAATCCTGGCCGTGGGCAGAAGGCCCAGCTCAAGTGGTTGGAGCAGAAAGTGGAGGCGGGAGCTCAGTTCATCTATACTCAGCCGGTCTACCGCGAGCTAGAAGTTGACATGATGCTGGAATCCACAGCCCATCTCGCCATCCCCATCCTGGTCGGCATCCTGCCCATCACCAGCCGACGGAACGCTGAGTTTTTCGCGGCCGGCAAGATCCCGGGCATCGTCATACCCGAGGAGATTCTGGCGCAGTACGAGAAGGTTGAGTCGCCGGAGGATGGCCAGAAACTGGCGATGGATCTGACGGGCGACCTCCTGGCTCGGATTCGCAAGAAGATTCGTGGGGTCTACCTGATCCCTCCGTTCGGAAAAAACCGCTACACCATGGTGAGCGAGCTGATCGCCGCCGTGCGTTGAGGAAGGGTCGTCATGCGCGATTGGTTCGATTACCCCGAGATTCTCGACGAAACCGAGTATGCTCAACTGCTGGCCGACCAGCTCGATCTGCAGGAGAAGCATGTGAACCCGACCCTGGCCCGCTCTCTGAGGGCCCTGGGCAGCGCTCTGATCGAGTGGAGGGGTGAGGGCTCTTACCTTATTGATCCCCGCGGAAAACGTTACTATGACTGCATGGGAGCGGGGGGGACCTTCGGTCTGGGCCATTCGCATCCGAGGGTGATCGAGGCGGTGAAGCGCCAGCTTGATCGCGCGCCCCTGTCCACTCGCGCCGGAATCGTTCCCGGTCAGGCTACGCTGGCCGCCCGCCTGTCGGCGAAGGTCCCGGGCAACCTGCCGTTCTGCGCCTTCCTCAACTCGGGAACCGAGGCGGTCGAGGCGGCGCTCAAGCTTGCGCGACTGGCCACCGGACGCCCCCGCTTCATCGGAATGCATATGGGCTATCACGGCATGTCGATCGGGACTCTCAGCGTGGGCGGAATCGATTACTGGAAGAATGGCACCCCCAGCCTCGCCGAGGCCACCATCGTGCCCTTCCTGGACGTGGCAGCGCTCGAGAAGGCTATGGGCTCGGATGTGGCTGCCGTGATTTTGGAGCCGGTCCAGTGGGCCTCGGGGTGCTCGGTGGCAACCCCTGAGTATCTGCGGCGAGTGAGGGCCCTGTGCGACGCTCACGGGGCCCTTCTCATCGCAGACGAGATTCAGTCTGGTCTGGGTCGGACGGGCCGATGGTTCGCGCTGGACGCTTCCGGGGTCGTGCCTGATCTTATCTGCGTCGGGAAGGTGCTGTCCGGCGCCGTCTGCCCGGTCTCGGCCGTGCTCTATTCGGCCCGGGTTCGGGCTGCCGAGGAGCCGCGCCCCCTCTTCAACAACTCGACCTTTGCCGGCAATCCGCTGGCCTGCGCGGCCGGGGTGGCCACTCTGGAGGTGCTCGAGAGCGAGAAGCTGGTCGAGCGCTCCGCTCACCTGGGTAGTCTCCTTGAGAAGGGATTTGACGAGCTGTGCCGTGACTTCCCGAGTCTGGCCGTAGGTCACCGGGGGGTCGGACTGATGCGCTGCCTGTGCACTTCGGCTCCGGCCGTGGGGTTGACCGTGCAGGAGATGATTCGCGAGGAGCATAGCATCCTGCTGACCTCGATGGTGCACTGCCCAGAGGTTGTCCGCGTCTCACCGCCTTACGTGTCAAGTGATGCCGACCTCAAGCACTTACTGGATACCTGGCGCTCGCTCTTTGAATACCTGCAAAAAATTGGCCCGCAGGGCATCAACGGTTACTTGATGGACATTGCCAACCGCATCAACTCCGTCGTCAGGAGGTAGCTCGAGAGATGGAAGAAGCCATTGCCAGCGACCTGGAGGGACAACTCGGCCTCAGTGCCCCGGCCATGCTCAGCATCTTCAACCGGATGTATCTGGAAAGCTGGGCCCGGGAGATGAAGCGTCCCCAGAACACCGACTTGCTCAAGCGCCTCTCCGATTCCCCCTCGGTGGACCCGAAGCTCTTTCTGGAAATGATGGAGGTCGTGGTCACGGCCGCGCGCGATGCCACCGTTTTGACCCTCTATGAGAACAATGAGAAGCTGGTGGAAGACCTCAAAGCGGCGGGGGTGAAGCTCGTTGTTAACCAGTCGCACGTGGATTGACCACTTCCGTCGCGCAAGTTAACAAAATGTTTGCATAACCTGGTCTTTACTTTGGCGCGGTGGGATGGGATAATAGGGGCGAAGTCTAAACGCTGGAAGGGGTTTCACGAATG
>CAYYHB010000258.1:0-5272 GCA_964471395.1 uncultured Burkholderiales bacterium
GGGGCACGGTCGAGCACGCGCAAAGCAGCAGCGTCAAGGCAGGCACGGCCCTGCGTGGCCAGGTCAATCTGTTCATGGAGTTCGCCCCTCAGCAGCTCGGCCGCGCGGGTCGCGGCCATCAGTTCTTCAGTCAGCACATCGCCACGCGCCTGGGCGGCCTGCAGGTCTGCTGCGGCACGCTCGGCAGCCTTCTTCCCCTGCTCGGCGTGCTCACGCTTCACGGCCTCCAGAGCGGTCTTCAGCTCGGCAATCTCGCCATCCTTGAACACCCCGTTCAGCCATCCGCCGGCCAGCGCCGCCAGCACCAGCACCAGGCCGATGCCGACCGTTTTCGTGGCGCCACGAAATTGATCCACCCACAGCGCCAGCGGGTTCATGTGCGGATCGCCTGGCTGGTCACGATGCGCATCATCGCGTTCACCACCGGCAGGCCCACGGCGATGGCGGTATAGAGATTCACCGGCAGCAGCGGCTGCAGCATCCCGGTGCTGGCCTCCAGCGCCAGCAAGCCGGCGGCGAGCACGTTCACCCAGATGGTGCGGCTATGCCACCAGTGCTTGCAGTTGCGAGTGAGGGGCTCGGCCTCGGCCGCTTCAACGCGAGCCCAGTCGATCTTGTCCTCTACTGTGTAGTCGCGCGGGGCCTCCATCACGCACGCTCCCGGCCGTTGGCCTGGTCTTCTTCGGCGGCGTCGCTGTCGTCGCTCTGCGGCAGCTCTCGCACCACCAGTACGTTGTTGCGGTGCAGATGCACCAGGGCCGACCCGCCCGGGGAAATCTCGTGCATGCGCACCGGCATCTCGCTCACCTGGCCGTACCGGCTCACCGAGTACACGTCTGCACGCACTTGCGCCGTGCTCTCCGCTTCGTGGTGCGTCACCGTCAAGGTAATCGTCATGGGCGCTGCCTCCGCTCGATCAGCACGCTGTCCGGGTGCGGCTGCATGCCGGCCTCGATCCACGCCGCCACGTCAAAGCCCGGGCACGCCTTGTTGGCGCCCGTGTCGCGGTGGCCGCAGATGCCGCGCCAGTAGGTCTCGGCGCTCGCGTGCTGGATCGGGATGCCATGGCGCCGGCACAGGTGCTGCGTCTGCTGCGCCAGCTGGTCCCACTGCAAGGGGGTAAATGCGTCCGTGCCGATCAGGCAGATCGACAGGCTGTTGGCGTTGTGCCCGCGGGCATGCGCGCCCGGCTCGGACTCATGCCGGCCCGTGGCCAGCCCGCCGTTGGTGTAGATCACCCAGTGGTAGCCGATCGCCGACAGCGATGGGTTCCACTTGCGCGCCTCGTCGGTGCGCGGCTGGCGCCGGAACCCGGCCTGCTGGTGCCAGTAGTCGATGTCCAGCGTGCTCGTCCATCGCCCGTTGGGCGTGGCCGCGCAGTGGATGATCAGCGAGTCGATTCGGCGTAGATAGCTCATGCCCGCAGGCTACGCGCGCGGGCGAAGGGGGCCGAAGTAAAGGGGTTTTAGGGTTCTGCGGGCAGACGCGCCCTATTGGTCGCCCTTGGGCAAGGGCAGATCCAGCAGATGCGCCAGAGGCCAGCGCAGCACGCCCACCGGTCGGCGCACACCATCCGGCCTTGCCGAAGCCAGCTCGTTCTGGCAAATCCGCACCAGCACCCCGAGCGATGCGGGCTCGGAGGCCTCGAGCAGCGCGGTGCGTGCTTCCCAGTCGCGCAGGTTGTCCTCGGTGTAGTCGCGCTCGCCCACGCGCAGCATCTCGGCCTGCATCTGCTTGAAGTTGCGCGCCAGCTCCGAATGCCTGCGGGCCTTCTCCCCGAAGCCCAGCACCAACGACAGCGCCGAAACCACGGTGATCAACGCCGCAGCGATCGCCACCACTTCGTCGGTGCCGAGCTTGTACAGTGCGGCCGACCCGCCGACGATCGACACCACCTTGGCGCCGCGGTCGCAGAAATCGAAGAAGCGCTCACGCTTCTGGTGGTAGAGCGCCGACAGCTCGATACGGTACAGCGCCGCATGGCGCCGGTTCCACAGGTAGTCCGGTTCGAGCTCGTCTTCGTTCATTTTTCCGATCGCTTCAAAGGTGGCCTGGGCGGGGCGGGCGGCGCAGGATCGCGCGGCGAAACCTCCCGCGGCCTGTCGCGCACGCTCTCTCTGAATCGCTCGACCCGCTCCTGTGGCCGCTTGTTCCCGTCATCGCGCGAGGGCGGATTCGAAGGCTTGTCATTCGGCATTATGGTCAAACTCCGCTTGAGTGGAGTGGCTGCTTGCCACTACCGGATTACGTTGACTACATTCCCCTCTCGATCGAGCTCGAAAGTCGCGCTCTCACGGGTCATCCCGCCAAATCCGTTACGGGCGGAATAAGTACCCCTCACGCGGTAGCCACCGCAGTGGCGCTCAACTTTCGTCCAGCCAACAGACTTGTATGAGTCAGGATCTCGAAGATAGTGATTCTTCAAGAACCATTCGACTTGGCGGACGCTCCCGTCCCACGCGCTATTCACAACGACAGGCGCCCGCCTCATCTCGCGCAGGCACTCATCACGCTCGTATTGCGCCCAAGAGTCCTCGGCCGCCGGCTTCGGAGTTGGCTTCCGGGTCGCCTTTTCACTCTCTCTCGCGGCCTTTTCTCGCTCGAATTCCTTCTGAATCTCCGCGGCCATGTTCACCCCTTCGGGGGGCAAATCATCTTCAAGACTCTTCTCGTCCCTGGATTTCGGTTCCGGCGCTGAGCGTGCAGCCCGATCCGGGGCGGGCTGCGCGCACACGGCCCGCTCTGAATAGATCACTTCACCGTTCTCAACGCACTTGTAGATCTGGCGCTGAGCGGAAACGTCGGCGGGGGCGCTGCCCGCCACGAACGCCATGACTGCAACAAATGCCCACCTCGACATCTCACCCTCCGTACTCCAAGCGGCACAAGTCAAACCGTTGTCACGAATCGGCCAGGCAGCGACGGCGACCACCACGCGCAGCTCGCACGCCCTGTCCGCACCATCTCGCAATCCGGGCTCGGCACCATCTGCATCAGCGCATCGCCCACCGCCAGCTCGCGCCCCGCCTGCGCCTGGCACGCGGGGCAGGCATCCAGCCCCGCGCGGATCTCCACCGCAGCAAAGCCGCGCTCCCCCAGGTCCTGCAGCTGGTGCGCGTAGTACCAGCGCCCCGCTGAGTCACGCCGCGCGTCGCTCTCGGCTAGCGCCATTAGCTGCCCCGCCGCCTGCATCGCCGTGCCGTGGTCGCGCAGGTCCATTACGCGCTCCATCAATGCCACCCTCAGCCGGTTCGCCGTCATCCCCGGCGGAAGACCGAAAAACGCCGCTGCCTCATCCACCCGGCTCTGTGCGTACCGCTCGTGCCACGCCTGGTCGATCGCCTCAGCAGCGGCTGCGCCCACCAGGCGCCGTGTCGGGTCGTTCGGCGTCGCGCGGATGAAGATGTGTTCCCCACAGTGCGGGCACTTCGTCTTGCGCTGCGGCACCTTCTTCAACATACCGCCGCAGCTCGGGCACTTCGGTTCCATCTCGCTCCTCCCCGCTCGACGCAAACGCTGACGGATCGTTGGCCGTTACGCGACGTTCCGCTTCCATTCTCACGAGCCGACGCTCCGCCTGGATCAGCTGGCGCCGCACCTCAAGCAACTCCTGATACATCGCCTCTCGCGCCCGAGCCATGAGCAAGGCGGTCGGGCCGATCACCAGAAACCCGTAGGCCAGCAGGATGGCGCCGTGCGGGTAGGGCTTCACGTCACCCCAGAAAGCGGCGATCAACAGCCCGAAACCCAGCCATGCCGTCAGATAGGGCACAGCCGTCGGGTGCCTGATGAACATCCGCCAGAGCTGCGCGCGAACGGCGACAAGCTGTCTATGGATACGCCCACACTCCTCGGCGGAGGCGCCCCTGAGGCGATCACGATCCGCGCCTATCGCGCCGACTTCCAATCTCACGTGAACCGAGTTGTCTTCGGTGTAGTTGCCGACTGCCGTGCGGTTTCCGCTGCCCTCGACCTGAACGTCCATGGCCTTACGTCTTCTCGTTGTAGTTACCGCCCGCGCTGCGGTTGTTGTTGCCGGTCACGGAAACGCCTGAGGTCCTTCTAGCAACCGGCTTTCCAGCCGCCCCAGTCAACAGATCGGCGAGCAGTGTCTTCCGCTTGGCCACCGGAAGTGCCCGGTACGACTCCACCAGCAACTGTTCTTCTGCGGAGAGCCCGGGCGGGAGCCCAGTCGCACGCTCGCCAGTGAGGACGTAGAGGACGTCGACCCCGATCTCGGCGAGGGCCTCGAGCTGCATCGCCGTGGGCGAACTCACACCCTTCTCCCAGTCGATCAGCGTCCGCTTCTTCGCTCCCGCAGCCTCCGCAAACACCGGCTGAGTCATCCCGACGCGCTCGCGCTCTTCACGTAGCCGATTCCCGAGCATGCAAATTTCCGCACCTTACTGTTGACAGGTGCAGATTTCCGCACCATCATTCATTCACACCGTCGCACCACGAACGGCAACTAAAGCGACACACGCCAGCGTGCCGCCAGCCCCCGAAGGAGCTTCACACCATGAAACTGCGCACCCCGGACGAAGCCCGCGCCGAGCTTCAGGCCAAGGGCATCTCGATCACCCAATGGGCGGTCGCCAACAAGTTCTCGCCCAACCTCGTATTCGAGGTCCTGGGCGGCCGCAAGAAGTGCGTCCGCGGCCAGGCCCACGAGATCGCCATCAAGCTCGGCCTCAAGTCCGGCGAGATCTGCGTCGACCCCGCCCGCGCCCTCGAGCGCCCCCGCCAGCGCGTCGCCGCCTGAGGCCCGCCGCCATGACTCCCGAATCCCTCGTTCGCCAACTCAGCGACCAGGGCACCGACCCGCGCGACTTCGCCTTGGCGCTGCTCGACCTGCTCGTCTGGCTCGACGCCGGCGACCACTCCATCGGCCAGCTCGCCGAGCGCTACCGAATGACACCCGCCCAGGCCTTTCATGCCGTCGGCCGGCATGAGGCCAGCACCCAACTTACGAGCCGATTCTAGCCGCGCTCAACGCGTTTTCGCCCATTCCAAACGCCTTTTCTTTTCGACCAACCCACCCGCCTATCACCAAGGTCATACCCAATGAGCCGCCACCCCTCGAAACCCCTTCCCACCAGCCTGCGCGGGGCCTTCGAAGCCGACAAGGCCAACGCCCTGGCACGCCACCGTCTCAACGTCGAGCGCCTCGCCGAGCTCATGGGCACCACGCCCGCCACCCTCTACAAGTGGCTCGAAACCGATGCCATGCCCATCAACCGCCTCGCCGCCTGGGCACACCTCACCGGCAGCG
>CAYYHB010000259.1:0-5236 GCA_964471395.1 uncultured Burkholderiales bacterium
GATTGTGGAGCCGGTCGGCCAGCTTGATCAAAATGACCCGCAGGTCGCGGGCCATTGCCAGGAAAATCTTACGCAGGTTCTCGGCTTTTTGCACCTGCTTGGAGCGAGGAGTGGGCGCTTCTCGACCCTGACGCGAGCTGATGGCGGTCAGCTTGGTGACCCCGTCCACCAGCATCATCACTTCGTCGCCAAATCGCTCCGAGAGCGCGGCCAGCTCCAGGCCCGTGTCCTCGACCGTGTCGTGCAGCAGGGCGGCGGCGATGGTGGGGGCGTCCATCCGGTAATCGGCCAGCAGCCGGGCCACCTCGATGGGGTGCAGGATGTACGGCTCTCCCGAAGCCCTTTTTTGGTTGCGGTGCAACTCCTCGGCCAGGTGGTAGGCCCGCACCACCAGCTCGAGGTGCACAGGAGGCATATAGGGCCGTAACTCGCTCAAGAGTTTCTGGAACAGCTGGTCGGCTTCGGACAATGCCACACTCACAGGGGCTGCCAAAGCCCCATTTTCTCCCCCCAGAGCTGGCGCGGCATCTTTCTCAATCATCGTAATCCTGGCCGGGGCCATTATAGCACAGCCGACAAAGCCATCCGACCAGACAGATCCTACTTGGTGCGTCGCAGTTCCTCCTTCAAGCCTTCCACCCGTGCCAGAGCCTCCTGGTGCTCGCGGGCGAGCTCGGCTCGACGCTGGCGCAATTTTTCGAGTCGAGCCTCCTGACTCTTGCGCAGGGCGGGCTTCTTGATGGCAGCGATCTTTTTTTCCAGGCTGACCAGCTCTTTATCGGCAGCGGCCAGCTCGGAGGCCAGTCGAGCCGCCCGGTCGGTGGTCTCATCCAGCTCGCGCACCAGCACGGCTCGCTGCTCGGCCACCTGCAGGCGGTGCCGATGGGTGAGCATTCCCACCCCTCCCACCACGGTCAAGGCCAACACGATCAAGACCACCACCAGCGGATTGACCGACCTGGGCCGGGGTGGCGGAGCGTCCTCGGGTGGCTCCGCCACGTAGGTATCCTCCAGATACTCGGCGGGAGGGGGTCTGCTGGTCGTGGCCGTCTCGTACTCCGCGTCGGCCCCTTCGAGCAACTCGGAGTGAAAGCCGTCGGGAGCGACCTCTACCGCCCGGGCCATGAAGCCCAGGTCGCCCTGCTCGATCTTGCCGCGCACCGCCCGCGACAGGCTGCGCAGCAGCAAGGCCACTTCCTTGCGGCCCTGCTGCTCGAGGTTCCCGCCTGGCTGAGCCTTGGAGAGCCACTCTAGCATTGGGATGATTTCGTTCTCCAGAGCCCGATTGATGGTCTCAAGGTTGCGGTCGGCCAGATCGCCGGCTCGGAACGCGCCGGGGAAGGACTCGCGCATTTTGTGGCAGGCATGCTGCAGCCGGGTCAGCTCCAGCGAGAGGAGGTCCTCTTCCAACTCGTCGCGCCGTTTCTGCGGTAGGCCCGCCCGACGGAAGATGTCGAGCACCAGGCGCACGTCCTCAGGCGAATTGCGCGAGGCCTGTTGATGGGCCAGGGCCACCAGGTCCTCGACGATGCGCTCGCGCAGGTCGGCACAGACCGGGTCGTCCAGGGTGCGCAGCACCAGGCGGTTGCAGGACTCCAGGGCCCGGGTCCAGTAGGCCCAGACGGGGGTCGTTCCCTGGCTGGTGGAGAGGGCCCGGCTGTGATAGAGCACCATCAGGTTTTGGAGGGCCCCTTCGTCCCCTTCCTCCGAGGCGCTCTTCCAGAGGTCGGCTGCCCCTTCCCAGTAGCCGTCCTCAATGGCCTTGAAGGCTCGCTGGTCAGCCAGGGTTTGCTTGCGAAACCAGCTACGATAGTGCTGGAGCAGCTCGGCGCCATCGCGCAGCGCCCGCAGGGCTTGCTCGATGGCGGCGCTCGAGCGGTCGGGCTCGGCCAGCCAGCTGATCTTCCAGAGGGGGGGCAGGTGGCGCGGATCCATGGCGCTGGGCAGCAAGGCCGATTCGGTCTCGGCCGCCAGGCCCAGCACTCGGAACGCGTTCTGGGTGTACGGGTCGTACACTCGAGCCCCCAGTTCAGCTGACTTGGAAAAGTCGCGTGCGGCTCAGCCTGCCTCCGGCAAAGACCCGGCGTAGACGCTGGAACTCCTGTCCACGGCGGCTCAGCTCGCGGTAGCGGCTCGAATCCTCAAGCTTCTGCCCAGAGCCGCTTCCCAGCCGCAAGGTTCGCCCCTGAGAGGGATCTGCCTCCCAGAGCACCACTCCCAGCTCTTCCAGCACCTCCAGGGCCGCCTGGACGGTCTCGGGTCGGCGGGCCTGAGGGGGGAGAAAGCGCGTCAGCTCAGGGAGACGCGCTTCGGGCAGCGGTTGAGGGCGAAGCACCTGCACCAGGGCCCGGTAGATGGCCTCCATGCGCACCCGGTCGAGCCACAGCGCATCGTGCCGGCGCGCTTCGCGCTCGAGCTCCTTCTCGCCGAAAAGAATGTGCAGGCGCTCGGCTTGCAGCAGCACCGGGTGGGCAAACAGCCCCCCATCGGCCGGGGGGCCGAGCAGCACCACATCCCGGGCCAGGGCCGAGTCGGGCAGGCAGTGCTGGGCGTAGACCAGCTCGTGGGAGAGGTAGTTGCGCGTGGCCTCGACCTGCTCCTCACCCGCCACCAGCAAGAGCACTCCCTCGCCACCAGCCTCCAGCAATCGTGCGATGTAGGTCTTGCGGTCGAGCACGCTGCGCAGGTCGAAGATTTCTGGAGACTGGTCCGGGGCGCTCGGTTGCCAGCGGCGCTCCAAGACCGCCACCACGCGCGGATCGGGGGAGAGGATGGACTCCACTACCAGGCTGGGGCGAGCCCCACCCTGCCAGTTGTCCTCTTCCAGATGGTAGAGCAGGTCGTAAGCCAGCGCGCCGGGCTTGAGCTCGCTGAGCAGCTCGGCCTGGCGAAAACCAATGGCCTTGACCCGCACGTCGCCCTGACAGGCGTGCCAGCGCAGGTGGTCCTTGCTCTTGCCGATGGCCTGCAGCTCATCCAGTCGCACCCGGTGGCTCAGGAACAGGGGGCGCGGGTTGGCTTCACCGATGGGCTCGAGTTTGGTGAGCTCGCGGGCCAGGCTCAGGTTGGCGCTGGCCAGAGGCAGCTCGAGGTCGACCCGCACCGGCACCACCACGTCCTGGCGCAGCTCGCGCACGGCCACGTCGAGCCGCTCGCGCAGCTCGTCCACGCGGTCGGCCGGCAGAGTGAAGCCGCCCGCGCGGGCGTGTCCCCCGAACTTCTCGAACAGGTCGGCGCAGGCGGTCATGGCCGCGAAGAGGTCTACCGTCTCGGGGGAGCGGGCCGATCCTTTGGCGGTATCACCCTGGATGCTCAATACGAAGGCCGGTCGGGCATGAGCTTCCACCAGTCGGGCGGCGGTAATGCCAACCACTCCAGGGTTCCAGCCCTCTCCGGCTTCCACGATCACCGATTTCTCCAGTTTCTCGGGATGCTCGGCCAGGTGCGCCTCGATCTTCTCTCGGATCTCACGCTCGACGTCCTGGCGCTTTCTGTTCAGCTCATCGAGCCGGCGGGCCCGCTCGCGACAGAACTTCGCATCGCGCGAGAGCATGAGCTCGAGGGCCAGGGTGGCGTTCTCTAGCCGCCCGGCGGCGTTGATGCGAGGGGCCAGCGAGAAGGCCACCGTCCAGGAGCCGACCTGCTCCTGCTCGGCCACCCCGGCCACCTCGGCCAGAGCCCGAAAACCGGGCCGGTCCCACTGGCCCAGGCGGGCCAGGCCCACGCGTGTCAGGGCGCGGTTCTCGTCGAGCAGGGGCACCACGTCGGCGATGGTGGCCACGGCCACCAGGTCCAGGAAGCTGATCGGCTCGGGCCAGCCCGAGCGCTGGTGCAGCGCCTGGAGAATCTTGTAGGCTACTCCGGTTCCGCACAGGCCCTTGAAGGGGTAGCCGCAGTCGGGCAACTGGGGGTTGAGGAAGGCTTCCGGCCGGGGCAGCACCTCGGGCAGGCGGTGGTGGTCGCTGATGATGACCTGCATGCCCAGCTCGTGGGCCCGCTCGATGGCCCGGTGGCTGCTCGAGCCGCAGTCGGCCGACAGCAGCAGCTTCGCTCCCGCGGCGGCGGCCCGCTCGACGGCTGCCACGGAGACGCCGTAGCCCTCGGTGGTGCGGTCGGGCACGTGGGATTGCACGGTGAAGCCCAGATCGGTCAGCCCCTCGGTCAAGAGCGTAGTGGCGCAGACCCCGTCCACATCGTAGTCGCCGTGCACCAGCACCGGATGGCCGGCCTGTCGGGCGGCCAGGAGCAGCTCCACGGCCGGCTCCATGTCGCGCATCAGGAACGGGTCGTGAAAGAGCGACTCATCGGCCTCGAGAAAGCGGCGAGCCTGCTCGGGCTCTTGTTGACCGCGCTGCACCAGCAGGGTGGCCAGCACCTCGGAGATACCGAGGCTTTTGGCCAGGTCTTCTACCTGGCCGGATTCAGCCTCTCCCAGGACCAGCCGCTCGGGTGAGAGCATGGTGCGAACTCCAGTCGTATAAGCTTCAGAGCGCGGCGGCAAACTGTTGTTCGGGCTTGATGCGGCGCGGTTGAGCTTCGCCTGGGCTTGAAGAAAATCCTTCACGCGCTCGTTCATTATTTATCAAGATCGCGGCAAGGAACGGGCAACAACCTCCTTATGAGCCGTTTACATGCGGCCCTTAAGCTGAAGGGAGACCGAAGTGGAGGAACGAGTGACATGCCAGAGTTTGCCGTCATCATCACCGAGTCCGGGGGCGAGTTCGCCGCCAACTGCCCCGACATCCCCAGTTGCTGGGGGTTTGGCTACTGTCCCGACGAGGCGCTCGAGAACCTGAGAGCGGCCGTGCGCGCGCACCTCAAGGAGCGCATCCAGCAGAGCCTGCCGGTGCCGGTCAGCTCGGTGGAAGTGGGCTATTTGGAGGTGGGGAAGGTGCGTGGCTACGCGCGCAGCGCCAAGAGCGTGAGCCGCCCCCTGCTGCAATCGGCCGAGAATCGAGTGCTGTCGGCTGTGTTCGGGGTGGAGCCGAGCCGGAACTGAGCCTGCCAGGGAAGGCTCCAAACCTGAAGAATGGAGAGATTATGTCGCTTGAGGCAGAAAAAATCTGGACTTACGAAGACTACTGCGAGCTTCCCGAGGATGGCAATCGCTACGAGATCCTCGATGGGAGGCTCTACATGACGCCGGCCCCGCGCACCTTTCACGAGATTTTGACCGTGCGTCTGGTGGCCGCCTTACTGGCCTCGGGGCAGATCGTCCTGACCGCGCCGGTGGACT
>CAYYHB010000260.1:0-5137 GCA_964471395.1 uncultured Burkholderiales bacterium
AGTACGACCCTTCCGAAGTGCCCGTGCTCATCGGAGGCTTCGCCTTCGGGCCGCTCGCGGGACTGGCCATCCTCGTGGTCAAGAACCTCTTGTTCATGCTCTTTCGATTCGAGCCCACCCAGCTGGTGGGCATCCCCCTGAACACCCTGGCCGGTGCCGTCCTGGTGCTGACCAGCGCAAGCTTCTATCAGCTCAAGAAGACTCGCTCTCGAGCCCTGGTCGCCCTGGTGCTGGGAGGGGTGTGCATGACCTGCGTCATGGTGCCGGCCAATCTCTACGTGCTCCCCTGGTTCACTCGCTGGATGACCGGCGAGGCCATGAGCTCAGCCGGGATGCTGCCCTTCGTTCTGACCGTCATCACCCCGTTCAACCTGCTCAAGGCCGGCCTTACCTCGACCCTGACCTTCCTGGTCTACAAGCGTGTCTCGGTGTTCCTCAAAGAAGAAAGACGCCCGGGGCTGGGAACCTCCCGGGCGCGGATACCTGGCTAACTTCGTTTCTGGACTTCGTCACCTCGCCTGAAGCTCAGCGCAGACTCGGCAGCTCGTTGGGCCCCCACTCGCGCACACCCACCGGCCCACGACCACGGCCCCGGGGACGCCTGACTCGCATCTCGAGCTCGTGCACCTTGGTGGCGAAAAACAACACCACCACCGAGCAGGCCAGTCCGAGACACGATGAGGTCAGCAACCGGATCTGCCAGTTCGGGTCGGAGTCATTGGTGTAAAGGAAGTAGCCCACGGCCACGCCTGCCACGGCGGCAGCGATGGTCAGCAAGCGACGAAACATACCAAGCAGAAGGAGCAACACGCCAAGTCCATCCCCCAGCCTCGTCAATGTTCTGGGCAACGAGGACTGTTATGGGCTCAGTCTAGCGCCAGAACGGCCTGCTGTCTGTGATCGGGCTCACACCGGGGCCGGGTCACGCCCCTTCTTGATGTCGTCTTGTTGCATCTGGGCCCGAGCGGTCGACTCCTTGCCGGCCGCCTCGGCTTCCACGGCGCGATCTTGCTGGGACGGCGTGGCGGGGGCCAGGGCCGCCTTGCGAATCTTGGCCATCTTATCGGCCGTCTTCTTGGCGTCGCCTGTCTCGCCCATGTCCACCTCGACCTTACCGCCGGTCACGAAGGTCTTGCCGTTGGAGGCTGTATAGGTCTCGAAGACCGGGCCACCCCGGGCGTGCTCGCCCGCCTCATTGAGGTGCTCTTGCTCGTGGGCGCGTACTTCCTGGTCGCGCTCCTCGAGCACTTTCAGAGGATTGGTGCCCGAGCCACCATTGGTGGAGATACAACCACAACCCTTGGCGCACACGTGCCGGGCCATCTCCTCATCCTGGGCGCTGGCTTTGGGCATGCCGCTCGGATCGAGCCCGTTGGCCTGGCCGTTGGCATTACCGTTCGCCTCGCCGGGAGCGCTCGGATTACCCTTATCTCCGGCGGCGTTGCCGTTCTTATCAGGCTGGGTGGCACCGAAGTTCGGTATGTTGCCGGCACTCTTCTCAGTCTCAGCCGGGCTTACCGTCACCCGGTCTTCGCCGGGCCCGGGGCCGGGGCCGGGAGCCGGGCCGTTGTCGATCTCGACCGGTGCCTGGCGCCGCAGCCCAAGAGGGGCGCCGGGATTGAAGTTGATAGGATCCATGCCAGCCATGAACGGAACCTTCCATCCCTTTTTTCTTCTCTCCATTCTACGTCAAGCATGTTTCCGGCGTATGAACCTTTCCGACCAGTTTTGCGCAGGTTCGCGGGCGCCACGGGCAGAACCGATCGCTCATGGTTGGGCGCGTCCTGCTCTTTTTGGCGATTCTGGTGGCGGTCGTGCAGGCCGGCGACTTTGATCCTCCCACCCCTCGCATCACCCTGCTCAAACCCGCCCGCGAGCTCGCGCTCGTCCCCGGCAGCCAGGCCCGCGTCGAAATGATGGGCTCGAACCTGGAGCTGTTTCGCTATGGCCAGGTCATGCACGAGAAGCAGAACCAGAGGGCCTTCAAGGTGCGACTCGAAGACCCATCCTCGGCCGGCGCCATGCGAGCGCTCACGGTGGAGGCGGGCCCGGATGCCGCTCCTGGGGTCTACGAGCTGCGCCTGTTCACCCCGCTGACCTCGGTGGCTCTGCCCCTGGAGCTGAGCGTGGAGGTGCCCTGATGGAGCTCTGGCTGCTTGGCGTGCTGGCCGGGGCCTGGGCTGTGGAGGCTCCTCTGCTGTGGTGGCTGGGCTGGCGACGTCCGGCCCTGGTGGCCCTGGCCCTGACGATCACCAAGGCGGTGCTTCTCGTGGTCGTGCTGCCCCTGGTTACGGCCTCCGATGACAGCGTGCTCAGCACGGCCCTCTGGATCTTCTTTCTCTCGCTGGCGGTCGACGGCGCGGGGCTCAGCCTGATCCCTCCCCGCCGCTCGCGGCGCGAAGTGGTGCGTGCCTGCCTGGCGGTCGACCTGGCTTACGCGCTGGTGTTGGTGCTCATGGTAGGCGGCCTGATGCTGGGGGTCGGCGCCTGATCATGCTGGGCCGACTGAACCCGTTTGCCGGCGGGCAAGACCCGCCGCCTGACCGTCAAAATGAAGCCCAGGCCCTGCGCCTGGAGCTCGACGAAGCCCAGCGCCAGCTGGAAACCGCTCGCCGCGAGCTCGAGACGCTGCGCTTCACCGCCAACCGCGCCCAGCAAGAGCAGGCCGAGGAGCGGCTCGAGCAGCTCTTCGGAGAGCTTTCCACCCCCGTGGCCCAGTTCAGCGTGCAACGCGCCCTCAGTCGTCAGGAGGTTGAGCTCAAGCCGCGCGATCTCCTGGCCGTTACCGCTCGCATGGTGCAGGCCCTGGAAACGGCCGGGCTCAAGCTGGAAGGCGAGCCGGGCGACGAGCTCGAGTACAGCCCCGATCACCACCAGCCCCTCAGCCTGGAGGTGACCCTCACGGCGGGCGAGCCTGTGCGCCTGCGCTTTCCGGGCGTCTCCTACCGAGGCCGCTGGCTCAAGAAGGCCATGGTCGAGAAGCGCTCGTGAGCGGCCGGCTGGCGCTCGACTTCGGCACCTCCAACACGGTGCTGGCCCGCTGGGACGATGCGACCCGCAGCGCCTCCACGGTGCTGGTGCCCGACTACGGAGGCCCGCTCGGCCCCGATCTGCCCCCCGTGGTGCCCTCGCTGATCCACTACGAGCCCGAGCAACGCCGCTGGCTGGGACGTCAGGTGCTGCAGCAAAACCTCTACAGCTCGCCCCGCACCTTCCGCTGGATGAAGCGCTACATCGCCAACCGCTCCCCCCTCAAGCTCAAGCTCGAGGACCGCGAGGTTTCCCCGGCCGAAGCCGGACGCGACTTCCTCAGCACCCTGCTGGCCATGTCCGTGGCCGAGCTGGGCTCGCCCGATGAAGAAGTGGCCTTCACCCTGCCGGTGGAGTGCTTCGAGCACTATGAGGAGTGGCTGGGCAGCGTGGCCGAAGCGGCCGGCATCCACCGCTTCCGCTTCATCGACGAGCCCTCGGCCGCGGCCCTGGGCTACGGCTCTCACATCCAGGCCGGGGACGTCTATCTCATCTTCGATCTGGGCGGAGGCACGCTGGACGTGTCCGCCGTCAAAGTGGAAGACCAGGATCAGGGCGGTTGGCGCCGCTGCCGCGTGCTGGGCAAAGCAGGGGCAGACCTGGGCGGAGCTACCTTCGACCAGTGGCTGTTCGAGGAGGTGCTCCGCCAGAACCAGCTCAAGGACTACGACGAGGAGGTGCGCCGACTCAGCCGGGCCCTGCTGGTCGAGTGCGAGCGGGCCAAGGAGCGACTATCCTTTCACCCCGAGGCCGAGATCGCCCTGATGAATCCCGATACCGGGGGCCTGGTCTCGGCTCGCTTCACCCAGGCCGACTTCGAGCGCCTGCTGGATGAGAAGGAAGCCTTCCGCATCATCGACCAGACCCTGCGGCGAGCCCTGCGAGGGGCCCACGAGCGCGGGTTTGACGAGGAGAGCATCAAGAGCGTGCTGCTGGTGGGGGGAAGCACTCTGATTCCAGCCGTGCAGCGCACCCTGCACCGTATCTTTGGACGCGAGAAAGTCTTGCTCGACCGCCCCATCGACGCGGTGGCCCGGGGCGCGGCCGCCTTCGTCTCGGGCACCGACTTCTACGACCACATCCAACACGACTACGGCATTCGCCACGTCAACGCCTCGGGCACGTACGACTATCGCGTCATCGTGCCCCGGGGCACGGCCTACCCGACGTCAGAGCCAGTCGCGCGGCTGGTCATCAAAGGCTTCTACGACGGCCAGACCCACCTGGGTCTGGCTCTCTTCGAGCTGGGCGAGTCGCGCAAGCGCACCAGCGCCGCGGGGGGGCCCATCGAGCTGGTCTTCGACGGCACCGGAGCGGCCCGGTTGAGGCCGGTCTCGGCCGACGATGAGGAGCGTCGCTCGATGTTCTGGATGAACGAGAACCAGCCCACCTTCATGGAGGCCAATCCCCCCGCCAAGAAAGGGGAGCCTCGCTTCGAGGCGCTTTTTGCGGTCGATGGCAACAAGCGCCTGCTCCTGACCGCGCGTGATCTGGTGACGGGAAAGCTGATTTTCCGGGATTATCCGGTTGTCAAGCTCAGTTGAGCGCGAAGTTGGGATCGGAAAGTTAACACGGTTTGCAAATCGGCAACATCATGGCGACCAATTCCGACCCTCCAGGCTGGTATTCTAAGACCAGAAGAGTGCGAAAGGACGCCCACACATGAACGAAAACCTTCTGGCACGCGGTCTTGAGAGCGGACACCTGCAGAGTTTTCCCAACCTGGTCCTCGAGCGCCTGGCCAACCTGATCGGCCAACTGGAAGCCTAGGCCCCGTTTGAGCAAGCTCGGCCTGTGAAGCCGGGCTTCTTCATTTCTGCGTGGATCGGATCATGGCCATCAGGTACTTTCCCAGCAGCCGCACCTGCTCGGCGGATGGGTCGGTGAAACGGAGGCTGGAAACCCATACGTCGCCGCTTTGATGCTCGCACCGCAGGCAGGAAGCGGCAAGCATGAGCGAATTAAGCTTGAAAGCCGGGCCCAGACTGACGCGGTAGGTCTGCCCCTGCTTGAGACGAGAGTCGGTCTGCAAGAGCACCCCCCCGACGCCGACGTTCAGGGCCCGGGCGCCCCCCACGAACTCATCGCCGGGGATCGCCACCGAAGC
>CAYYHB010000261.1:0-5108 GCA_964471395.1 uncultured Burkholderiales bacterium
CTTTCAGTTCCAGACCGCTCGGGTCGATGCGTTTCCTCATGACTACTCCTGTTCTATGTGCAAGCTACGCTGCTTGCGGTTCTCCCTAGAAAATGAGTCCCTTTTCACGGGCCCCTTCGGCCAGTGCAGCCACGCGCCCGTGATACTTGTAGCCCGCGCGGTCGAAAACGACCACCTGGATGCCCTTTTCGGCGGCCTTCTGAGCCACCAGCTCGCCCACCTTGCGGGCCCGCTCCTTGAGTGAGCCCTTCTGGCCCTTGAGCGATTCTTCGAGAGTGCTGGCAGCCACCAGCGTGGTGCCGTTCTCGTCATCGATCACCTGGGCATAGACGTGCTTGAGGCTACGGAAAATAGCCAGGCGCGGCCGATCGGCCGTGCCCACCACGGTATCGCGCACGCGCTCGTGGCGATAACCGCGACGACTGTTGCGAGATGGCTTAATAATCATGACGACTCCTTACTTCCCGGCCTTGCCGGCCTTGCCCATCTTGCGCAGCAGCACTTCGCCCACATAGCGAATTCCCTTGCCCTTGTAAGGCTCGGGCGGCCGCACGTTGCGCAGATTGGCGGCCACCTGGCCCACCTTCTGGCGATCGATCCCGCGCACGTGGATCTTGTTGATCTTGGCGCGAGCGTCCACCTCGACCTCGAACTGAATTCCGTCGATCGGCTCGATGTTGACGGGGTGCGAATAGCCCATGGCCAGCTGCAGCGTCTGTCCCTGCATCTGGGCGCGATAGCCGACGCCCACGATCTCGAGTGATCGGGTGAAGCCTTCGCTGACCCCGGTGACCATATTCTGAATGAGCGTGCGCGTCAACCCGTGCTGGGAGCGGCTGTTGCGCTGGTCATTCTTGCGGCGCACTTGAAGCGTCCCGCCGTCCTGGACCAGCTCGACCGCGGCCGGATCGAATTTCTGGGTGAGCTCACCCTTCTTGCCCTTGACCTTGACCACGTCGTTGTTGACGCTGATCTCCACTCCTTGCGGGAGCTTGATGGGCAGGCGACCAATGCGTGACATCTTGTCCTCCTCAGTTGACCTTCGTCTTACCAGACGTAGGCCATCAGCTCGCCGCCCACGCCCATCTTCTGGGCGTTGCGACCGGTCAGAATTCCCCTGGGGGTAGACACGACCACCGTGCCCAGCCCGCCGAAGATACGCGGAATCTCGTCTTTACCCACATAGACCCGCAGGCCGGGCTTGCTCACGCGTTTGAGACCGCTGATAATCCGCTGGCGATCGTGGGTGTATTTCATGGTGATGCGCAGCGTGCCCTGGACGCCCGTCTGAATCAGCTGGTAGTCCTTGATGTAGCCCTCCTTCTTGAGGAGCTTGGCAAGCTGTTCTTTAACCTTGGAAGCCGGAACGTCCACCTGGTCGTGCAGCGCCTTGTTGGCGTTGCGCACCCGGGTGAGCATGTCGGCGATGGGATCGGTGGTCGGCATAAACTTCCTCCAAACCTGTTGACGCGGGATCTACCAGCTGGACTTGCGCACACCCGGGATCTCGCCCCGGTGCGCCATCGAGCGGAAGCAGATGCGGCAGAGGCCGAACTTCCGCAGATAGGCTCGCGGACGCCCGCAGACCGAGCAGCGGTTGCGCAGGCGAACCTTGTATTTCACCCGCTTCTCGCGGGTTTTAACTTCTTGCGCCGTGGTGGCCATTGGATCGAACGCTCCTTTTACTGCTTGCGGAGAGGGCAACCGAGCAGCCGGAGAAACTCGGAGCCCTCCTCGTCGGTTTTGGCGGTGGTCACGATGCAGATGTCCATCCCGCGAACGCGATCGACCTTGTCGTAGTCAATCTCGGGGAAGATGATCTGCTCCTTGAGCCCGAACGAGTAATTGCCGCGCCCATCAAACGACTTGGCGGACAGGCCGCGGAAGTCGCGGATGCGGGGCAGCACCAGGTTGAAAAGCTTGTCCAGGAAGGCCCACATCTTGGGCCCCCGCAGGGTGACCTTGGCACCGATCTTGACCCCGGCACGCAACTTGAAGTTGCTGATGGCCTTCTTGGACTTGGTCACCACAGGCTTCTGGCCCGTGATCGCGACCATGTCGCCCACCGCATTGTCGAGGATCTTCGGATTGGCGATGGCCTCGCCCAGCCCCATGTTGACCACGACCTTCTCCAGGCGGGGGATCATCATGACGTTGGAGTATTTGAAGCGCTCCTTCATCGCCGGAGCAACCTCTTTGTGGTACTTGTTCTTCAGGCGCAGCTCGATCTTCTCGAGCTTGCCATCGGACATGCCACCTTTCTTACCACCCTTTTCCTTGCCGCCACCATCACCCTTGGCGGCCTTCTTCTCTTTCGTCTCAGCCATCGTCTTGTTCCCTTATTCCGTTGATTGCGTTAGAAGTCGGCGTTGCACTTCTTGCAGACGCGGAAAACCTTTTTGTTGTCGCCCTCGACCACGCGCTTGTTGCCCGTGCGCGAAGGCTTGCTGCACTTGGGGCAGACCAGCATCACGTTGCTGGCGTGGATCGGCATGGCCTTCTCCACGATGCCCCCCTGTTGGGCCGGCGGACGGGGCTTGGTATGCCGCTTGACGAGATTGACCCCGTCCACGGTCACCTTGCTCTTCTCCGGATCGACCTTGATGACTTTGCCCTTCTTGCCCGCATAGGGGCCGCTCAGGACCAGTACTGTATCGTCTTTCTTCACGTGCATGTCACAGCACCTCGGGGGCCAAAGATACGATCTTCATGAAGTCGCGGTCGCGCAGTTCACGCGCAACCGGACCGAAGATTCGGGTTCCGCGGGGATTGAGGTCGTCGCGGATGATGACCGCGGCGTTCTCATCGAAGCGGATGTAGGAACCGTCGGGACGACGGATCGGCTTCTTGGTGCGAACCACCACGCACTTGACCACGTCGCCCTTCTTGACGGCGGCGCCGGGAGTAGCTTGCTTGACGGAGGCCACGATAATGTCGCCCACGCCGGCATACTTGCGGGTAGAGCCGCCCATCACGCGAATGCACATGACTTCACGCGCACCCGAGTTGTCGGCGACCCTGAGTCGGCTTTGCTGCTGAACCATAGCTTCCTTACCTTGCCTTCTCCAGGATGGTGACCACGCGCCAGCGCTTCTCCTTAGACATGGGACGGGTTTCCATGATCTTTACACGGTCGCCCGGCTCGCAGGAGTTGCTCTCGTCATGGGCCTTCAGCCTGACGGTACGCTTGATGATCTTCTTGTAGAGCGGGTGCGGGAACTGGCGGGTGACCGCCACCACAACCGTCTTTTCCATTTTGTTGGACACCACCGTTCCGGTGCGGACTTTGCGGCGGGTTCGGGTTTGAGCCTCAGCCATCGCTTAGCCCTCCTTCTTTCCGGTGAGTTCTTTTTGGCGGATGACCGTGTGCAACTGCGCGATCTTCTTGCGGGTCTTCTTGATCTGCGAGTTGTCGGTCAGGCGCTGGGTCGCGATCTGAAAGCGCAGGTTGAACAGCTCTTCCTGAGCGCCCTTGAGGTCGCTGGTCAGCTCGGCCAGCGACGATTCTTGAAGTTTCTTGATACTACTCTTCATGGTCTCCACCCAGCGACTCGCGTACGAGGAATCGGGTGCGCATTGGCAGCTTGAAGGCCGCCAGGCGCATGGCCTCACGGGCCAGTTCTTCAGGCACCCCGGCCACCTCGAAGAGGATGCGGCCAGGCTTGATCACGGCCACCCAGAACTCGGGCGAGCCCTTGCCGGAACCCATACGGGTCTCGGCCGGCTTCTTGGTCACCGACTTGTCCGGGAAGATGCGGATCCACACCTTACCACCGCGCTTGATGTGGCGAGTCATCGCCACACGAGCGGCCTCAATCTGGCGGTCGGTCACCCAGCAAGGCTCGGTGGCCTGCAGCGCGAAGTCGCCGAAGTGCACCTTGTTGCCCCGGTGCGCTTTGCCTTTCATGCGTCCGCGCTGAACTTTGCGAAACTTTACTCGTTTGGGAGCCAGCATTGCTCGTCTTCCTCCAAAACCTTAGAGCGCCTCTGCCTGAACCGGAGCCGGCTCGGCGCGCTGCGGCAGGATCTCGCCGCGGTAGATCCACACCTTCACGCCGATCCGACCGTAGGTCGTCTTGGCTTCGGTGATGGCATAGTCGATGTCGGCCCGCAGCGTGTGCAGCGGAACCTTGCCCTGGAAGGTGCGCTCGGTGCGGGCGATTTCCGCTCCGCCCAGGCGCCCTGAGATCTGAACTTTGACACCCTTGGCGCCGGCCTTGATGCTGCGCAGCACAGCCTGCTTCATGGCCCGCCGGAAGCTGACGCGCTTCTCCAGCGACTCGGCGATATTCTCGCCAACGAGGTGGGCGTCGAGCTCGGGCTGCTTGATCTCGGACACCGAGATCTTGATCGGCTTGCCGGTCAGCTTCTCCAGGCCGCGGCGCAGCTCTTCGATGCCGGCGCCGCGCTTGCCGATCACCAGACCAGGCTTGGCGGTGCTCAAGATTACGTGCACCTTGTTGGCGCGCTCGATCTCGATCTTGCTCAGGCCGGCGTGACGCAGCGTCTTCTTGAGGTGGCGCCGGATCAAGTAGTCTTCGTGGAGCCACTCGGCGTAGTTCTTCTGTTGGAACCAACGAGAGTCCCAACCCTTGATGACGCCGATGCGGAACCCGATGGGGTGAATCTTCTGACCCATAACCGTTACCGACCCTCCTCACGCACTTTGAGCTCGATGGTCACGTGGCTGGTGTACTTCTTGACGCCCGATGCGCGACCACGAGCGCGCGGGATGAAACGCTTGACAGCCGGGCCCTGGTCGACGAAGGCGCGCCACACGAAGAGGCGATCCGGGTCCAGCTCGTGATTGTTCTCGGCGTTGGCTACGGCCGAGTTGAGCACCTTGACCAGCGTACGGGCTGCCCGTTTGGGGGTGAAGTTCAGGATGTTGCGGGCGTCCTCAACCGAGCGGCCACGGATGGCGTCCACCACCAACCGCATCTTGCGCGGAGCCGTGCGAACATACTTGGCGATTGCCCGAGCGTCGGGCTTGACCTTGACGGCCTTGTCCGGCTTGGTGGCAGGCGCCTTCTTGGCAGGGGGCTTCTCGCCACCTTCCTTCTTGGCAGCCGCAGCGGGTTTCTTTGCCGCTGCAGGTTTCTTTTCAG
>CAYYHB010000262.1:0-5080 GCA_964471395.1 uncultured Burkholderiales bacterium
CTCATCGACGCCTGGGAAACCGTCACCCCCGGCAGTTGGAAAGCCTCCACCCTCGACCGCCTGCTGGCCGAGGCTGACTGCGCCGGCAAGAGTCTGGAGGTGTGGTTGCGCGAGAAGTTCTTCGAACAGCACGCCAAGCGCTTCCAACACCGCCCCTTCATCTGGCATGTGTGGGACGGCCTCAAGGACGGCTTCGGCGCGCTGGTCAATTACCACAAGCTCGACGCCCGCAACCTGGAGCGCCTCATCCACACCTACCTGGGCGATTGGATTCGCATCCAGGAAGCGGGTGTGGCCAGCGGCCTCGACGGCGCCCCGCAGCGGCTGGCCGCCGCGCAGGCGCTGAAGAAAAAGCTCGAAGCCATCCTCGAAGGCGAAGCGCCCTACGACATTTTCGTGCGCTGGAAACTGCTTGCCGAGCAGCCCATCGGCTGGAACCCCGACCTCAAAGACGGCGTGCGCCTCAACATCCGCCCCTGGATGACCGCCAGCGTGCTGCGCCACAACAAGGGCCCGAAGCTCAACATCAAGTGGGACAAAGACCGCGGCAAGGACGTGGAGAGCGCGCCGCGGTTCGCGGTGTTCAAGGGTGACCGCATCAATGACCATCATCTGACGGTTGCCGAGAAGAAAGCAGCACGGGAGGCATACGGTGGCTGACTATGAAGGGATGCGTTGGGTCAAGTGTGACTTTCAGGTTCAAACCCCTGAGGACGGTGCGCACTGGGGTGATGGGGATACTCGACTAGGGGACCCACGGCGCCCCTTGCGCACACCAGCGCCAGATGCAAATGGCGTGGTAGGGCCAGCGAGACCTGACGAGCAGAGATTGCAGGAGGTGGCTCGTGCATATTTGAGACGTTGCCACGAAGTTGGCCTGGAGCTGATTGGTGTCACCGACCACAATTTTTCTCAGAAAACTGACCCGCGAGACTGGTTCCTCACGCATTTGGTGGAACAGAACAAGTCGGTTGCAGCCGAGCTAGGACGTGAGCCTCTGTACATCTTGCCGGGCTTCGAAGTTGATGTCGGCTACCACGTGCTGTGTCTATTCGAGCCGGCGAAGAAGGTGAGTCACGTCTGGCGGGTTAACAAGCTGCTGTGCAAGCTGGGGCTGGATGAAAACGAGAGATTTCGCCAGGGACGTCCAATGCCCTTGCGGAGAAATGGTGCCAATGTCAGCTTAAAGGAGCTGATTGAATTGGTGCAGGGCGAGCACAACGGAATAGTCATCGCTGCTCACGCGGATCAAAACGATGGCATCCTCAGTGACTCGCGCCATATTGAGGACTACAAGAATCAGAAGTTGTTGGCGCTGGAGGTCACCTCAAACCCGCCGTCGAAGCGCATCCTCGACATCTTAGAAGGGCGCGATAAGGCGTGGGCGCGGTCGGCATGCCACCCAGCTTATGTGATGTCGTCGGACGCCAAGTCCCTTAGGTGCGACAAAAACGGCGCTCCAGGCCCGAATGCGATTGGCTACCGCCACACGTGGCTGAAGATGTCTAAGCCATCTGTCGAGGCCCTTCGCCAAGCGTTTCTGGACCCGCAATCTCGTATTCGGCTCATGGGCGAATGCCCGAGCGATGCCCTCACGCATCCCCGCATCACCAAGGTAGAGGTCAAGGGTGCCAGATTCCTCGACGACCAGGAGGTGTACTTCTCTGAGAGCTTCAATTGTGTCATCGGGGGACGGGGTAGCGGCAAGTCGTCACTGTTGGAATACATCCGCTTTGCGATTGGTTATGAGGACCCCGCAGCAAAGTCGGACGAAGACGACCATGCATTGCAGCGCAAGCGAAAGGTGCTGAGGGAATCGCTGACAGTCGGCTCCCAGGTTCGGGTGACCTTCGAAGTTGGCAATGGTGTGTCGGACACTCTTGTGTATGAACCCGGGCGCGCAGTGGGGCCAGAGCGCTGGCTCGACGGTCGCGAAGTGGCAGACCTAAAGACAGTCTTGCGGCAGCTGCAACTGCAGTTCTTCAGCCAGGGGGAACTCAGCCGGATGACTAGCGGTTCGCAGGGGCAAGCTCAGGTGCTTTCGCTGATCGATGCGGCGGTGGGCGCCCCCCTGCTGCAGCTAAATGCGCGTGAGCGCGAACTCAAGGCGAGGTTGAAGACCCTGTTTCAGAGCATGCGGGACGCCGCCCGCATTCAGTCGGAACTGGATGAGGCGAAACAGGAATCCGTCGAATTGGAGCGCCAGCTAAAGGCTCGCGAGGCGGTCAAAGATGACTCTGCGCAGAGCCAGCTTGCTCTTGAGGCGCGAAGGCATTTGACGCGGTTGCAGGAAGATGATGCGCCTATTGTTGGAACCATAGAGCAAGTATTGGCTGACCTAGCTGACGCGCCAGTCGCGTTGCCTGCCACGGCGAGTCAATGGCCGAATGCTGAGTGGTTTCAGACAACAGCATCTCAGTTAGAGGAAGGACGAGCGCAACTCGCCGCATTAATCGGACAGGCCTTGAGTGACTATCGGCAAGCCAAGGCAAGCGTTTTGTGCGGAGATGGCGCGAGAGCGACTCTTATCGCAATCAACGCAGTCCAAGAACGTTTCAGGGAGGCCTGCACTGCACGGGGTATTCGTGAAGATGATATTGCGCGTATGCAGGAGCTTGAGGAAAAACGACAGGCGAAGCTTCGCTTGGTCGAAGAGCTTCAGAAGCGTCTGGCGGACGTGCAGAAGGAGGCTAATAAGTTTCCTGTGGTTCTCGGTGAGCTGCACCAAGTTTGGAGGGCACAGTTCGATGCCCGGTGCACGACAGCCTCCGACATTCAGGCGTCTGTAGCATCGCAAACAGTGCGGTTAACAACCGCATACATGGGAGACGAGTCTTCTTTTAGGGCTGCTTGGGGACGTCTCGCACCGCCCGACAAACGTGGGAAGCTCGCTAAGCGCTGGGACGACATCGGAGAAGACCTCTTCCGCAGGTGGCAACAGCGGGCAGATGCTTCTGCATGGGAGACCATTGAGCTTGCTCGATTGGAGCCTACGCTGCTCGATACGGCCTTTCGCGAAAATCTCCATGTGCCGCTGCTGGCTCACCTTGGCAGCGAAGACGTGCGTCCGATATGGGAGGACGTACGCGTCTCACGTGTGAGTGATGGCATCGACGTCGAACTGCTGCGTGAGGATGGGTCCGTGGCCGGTGCGATGAGTGGTGCGCTGTCAGAAGGCCAACGCAACACGGTCTTGCTGAACATGATGCTCGCACGTGGTGAGGGCCCCATTGTGATTGACCAACCCGAGGACGAGTTGGACTCGAGCTTCATCTATCGGACGTTGGTCCGGGACCTTCGGGCCGCAAAGACCAAGCGCCAACTGATTGTCGCGACACATAACGCGAACCTACCGGTAAATGCAGATGCCGAGCAAATTCTTGCGCTCGAAGCACGCGATGGTCGTGGCAAGCCACGCGCAAAAGGTGGGCTGGACCGCGGTGACGTAGCTCAGGCAGTGCTAGATATCATGGAGGGCTCTGAGCAGGCCTTCAAGCGGCGCAGCGAGAAATATCACTTCTAACGGTTGCGTCGAAGAAAGGAAATCGAAGACAGAAATGAGCAAGAAAATTACCGGGGCTGAGTATCCCCTTTCAAAGATATTCAGTTCAGATTTCGACTATGCGATTCCCACGTACCAACGGCCCTATGCTTGGACGCATGTTCAGGCAGGGGAACTGTTTTCGGACCTGCACGACTTCTTCCTCAACGAGCCAGACGACACCTACTTTCTCGGCAGCATCGTCCTCATCAAGGAGGAGGGACGCCCACATTCAGAGGTGATTGATGGGCAGCAGCGGCTGACCACCCTAACCATTTTGTTAGCGGCGCTGACCTCGCAGTTCTCAGGCGAGCTGCGAAGCGATTTTGAAAGCTACTTGCGCGAGCCGGGGCGGGCGTCGCAGGGCTTGATGCCTAAGCCCCGCCTGGCTTTGCGTGAGCGTGACCGCCAGTTTTTTGCGGATTACGTCCAGGGCCTGAAGCTATCCGATCTGGTTGCACTCGACCCCGCTCAACTAGACAACGAGTCGAAGCGAAACATCCGCCGAAACGCGCTGACGATGCTCGAGCGGCTGGATGCAGCCTTCGGTAGTGATGAACAGCGGCTGTGCGCGTTCGGTGCCTTCCTGGTTCAGCGCTGCTTTCTGGTCGCTGTTTCCACTCCCAGCCAGCAGTCCGCGTTTCGGGTGTTCTCGGTTCTCAACAGCCGGGGCCTGGATTTGTTGCCAACCGACATTATCAAGTCGGACGTTATCGGCAAAATTCCTTCCTCGAAGCAGGATGAGTTCAACGACATCTGGGAGGAGCTGGAGGTCGAGACTGGCCGCGACGGTTTCGCCGAGGTGTTTGCCCACATCCGAATGATTTACGCCAAGGAGAAGGCTCGCAAAGCGTTACTCGACGAGTTCCGCGACAAGGTGCTGCCGAAGGCAGAGACGGCTGAGGTTCTCATTTCCAGCATCATCGAGCCCTACACAGATGCCTACCTCATCGCCAAGCACATGCGATACACCTCGACGTCGAATGCGGAGGACGTCAATGTGCTGCTGGGCTGGTTGAACCGTATCGACAACTCAGATTGGTTGCCGCCCGCGATGCGCTTTCTTGCCGACAAGGGAAGCGACGCTGGGTATGTGTTGTGGTTCTTCCGCAAGCTCGAACGCTTGGCGGCCTACATGCATGTGTGCGGGTTGGATGTGAATCAGCGTATCGAACGCTATGCCGAAGTGCTGAGGGAACTGGAGGGTGAGCACTCGTTGGCCGCACCAGTGACGAGTCTCGAATTGAAGGATAGTGAGTGCAGGCGCATGATTTCTGTCCTCGACGGCCCGGTCTATGAGATGAGCGCACGGCGCCGCAACTATCTCATCCTGCGTTTGGATTCCTTCGTATCAGACAATGCGGCTCGGTACGACGACCGCCTTCTCACCATCGAGCACGTCTTGCCACAAACGGTAGCAGCGAATTCGCAGTGGGCCGGATGGTGGGGGGACGGCGAAGAGCGTGTGGAGTGGGTGCATCGCCTGGCTAACCTCGTGCCGCTGAACCAAAGGCGAAATTCGGCCGCCCAGAACTATGA
>CAYYHB010000263.1:0-4995 GCA_964471395.1 uncultured Burkholderiales bacterium
CGCTCAGCAGCAGGGAGAAGAGGGCGGCGGCCACCAGCAGCTCGCTCAGCGCCAGCCCCCCCTGCCGCTTCACGGTTGGGCCTCCGGCAAGACCACCCGCTCTCGCGCTTTCCCGCAGCGGCCTTCGAACACCAGCCGGCCGGCCTCGCGGGTCAGGGTGCAGGAGCCGACCTGCAGGCTGCTCTTGCCGGGCGACAGGTGCACCGTTCCGGCCAGGTAGGCTTCGGCTCCCGCCCGCGCGTGCCAGTAGGCCTGAATTTGATTTTGATCAAAATGGTGGGCCCGGTAGTGGGGCAATACAAAGGCCACCACGGCCATGGTGAGGATGGCGAGAAGCGCTCCGAGAGCGAGAACGGTCGCGAGTGCGACGCCGCGTCGGCTGCTGAGAATGGGCCCCTCCCCGTGCTTTGTGTGGAATTGGAGGATTCGATGTTGAGGGGGGGGGTAATTCCTTTGTTGAATTCAATTCTTTGGGAAAGGCTGGTGGTTGTAGGACTTATTGGGGGTGGCCCGGAGAGAGTTCTTGAAAAATCTGCACAAAATTGGTTGGCCGACCGAGGTATCGTCAGCGCTGACTGGCACGCATTCAGCCGCCTGGAGGGGCCTTTGCTTTCGGCGGGCTGAGCACGATTCTCAAGAGAGTTTCACCCACAGCATTTCTTGTACTTCTTGCCGCTGCCGCAGGGGCACGGGTCGTTGCGGCCCGGACCGGCCTCGCGCCGCACCGGGGCGCTTCGGGGAGTGGTGCCGTCCACATAGATCCAGCGCCCCTCCCGCAGCTCGAAGCGAGAGCGCTCGTGCAGACGGTGGCGCTCTGACCCCACCTGGAAGGTGGCCACGAACTCCACCACGTCCTCCACCGCCTCGAGGACCTCCAGGCCGGTGAAGCGAGCCTCACGGGCAAAGCGCTCCACCCCGGCCCGATCCTGGGAGACCTGGGTCTCGAGCAGGTAGTCCACGTTGCCCAGCGCGTAAGCCGAGTAGCGCGAGCGCATCAGCTCCTCGGGCGTGGCCGGCAGCTCGCCCTGGTGAAAGCGACCGCAGCACCCCTCCAGGGGGCGGCCGGAGCCGCAGGGGCAGGCGTTAATTGCTGGGCTTCTCCGAGGGGGGCATGACCGACAGGAAGTCGTAGCCCATGCGCGGCACGTAGCTGTTCAGCAATTCATCCACCCGGTCATAGCTGGGCGAGGCCACGATCAGGCCGGCGTGGTGGCGCTGCACGATGCGGCCGACGATCTCGGGCTCGTGGTAGCCGGTCAGGTCGGGCCACTCCTGGCGGGCCAGGCAGAGGGCCAGGCCGGCGTAGTCGCGGCGGTAGGTGGGAACCTGGTAGCTCTCCTTGTGCAGGTAGGCCAGCTCGATTTTGGCCCACTCGGCCCACAGGTTGATGCCCGAGGCCGCTTCCACCAGGGCGTCGATGTGGGCCCCGCCCACCCGGGCGGCCAGCTCGAGGAAGTAGAGCTTGCCGTTATAGCCCCGGATGAACTCGGCGTGGGTCACCCCGCGAACCATCCCCATGGCGGCCACGACCTTCTTGTTGAGCGCCTTCAGGTCGCCCACCAGCTTGCCTTCGTGCTGGCTGGACATGGTGCGGGTGGTGAACACCCCGCCCAGGTGGGATACCTTCATCGGCGGCTCGCCGTAGCGGTGGGCGATCTGGTAGACCAGCTTGCTGTCGTAGTAGATCGAGTCCACGTGGAACACGTCGCCCGGCACGTAGGCTTCCATCAGGTAGTAGGACTGCTTGTCGCCCAGCATGGCCAGGGCTTCCCACAGCTCGGCCTCGTGCTCGATTTTGCGAATGCCCACGGCGCCGGCCTCGGCTCGGGGCTTGAGCATCCAGGGCGGGGACACGCAGCGCATGAACTCGCGCACGTCGTCATAGTTCAGAACGTGCACGAAGGCCGGCACCGGCAGGCCGTTCTCGGCCGCCTGCACCCGCATGGCCAGCTTGTCGCGGAAATAGCGGGCCCGGGTCTCGCCCATGCCGGGGCTGCGCAGGTGCTCTCGCAGCGAGGCGGCCGTTTCCACGTCGTAGTCGTCCAGGGCCACGATGCGGTCGATGTGGCGCTCGCGGGCCAGGTAGCTGACCCCGTTGATGATGTCCGGCACCTTGAGGGCAGGCATGCGGAACATCTCGTCGATGGCCTCGTGGGGCCACGGCTCCCCCGCCAGCGCCTCCTCGGTGATCAGGATGACGCGACAACCCTGGCGTTTCAACTCGCGCATGAATTCGGCGCCCTTGTAGTAGCTGGCCAGGCAGACAAAGGTGATCGGTCGGCTCATGGAGGCCGATGATTCGGACTCCAGGCCCTCATTCCTGGTGCGTCGAAAGAGCCGGCGTGGCAATCGTGATCCAGGGGGTCAGTACCTGCGCCCTTTGTGGCGAGCTGGCCGATTCAAAAGAGTACATGGCGACCTCGGGAGTGTGGTATGAGCCGGACCATCCGCTCTGGCGCTACTGCGATGCTCCCATGCACTGGGAGTGCTACGAGCGCTGGCCCGAGCGCCAGCGCTTTGCGGCCGACTATGTCGAGATGCGCTGCGCCGGGCAGGACAACCCCTACTGGGGCCGCGTCTACGCTGACGAGCACCTGGTGCTGGAAGTGAGCCAGGCCAAAGCCCTGGCCTGGTTGCGGGCCACCGGCACGCCGGTCGAGTTCACCCCCCACGGCTGGCCCATGCCCGAAGCCGGCACGCACCGGCTCGAGCGCCAGGCTCTGGAGCCGAGCAACCTGGCGGAGAAGTTCCCTCGCTACGAGGACCTGCTTCGCCAGGTCGATTGGGAAGCCAAGGAACGCCTGCGCGAGCGTCTGGCCCGCGAGTCCGAGGAGCGCCGTGAGAAGAGCCGCCAGGAGGCCATCGCGGCCCACGCCGAGAGCAACGCCCTGGCGGCTCGCTGGGCCGAGCAACTCCAGGCCGAGGGGCTCACCTGCCCGGCCTGCCAGCGCCACACCCGCAACATCCGTTATTACGACAAGCGGCCTGATCAGCGCTCTTATTTCATCTGCCAGGAGTGCGGCCGCTCCTTCGAGGCAAGCTGATGGAGCATTACGTTCCCCTGATGGGCGTGGCGGCTCTGGGTTGCATCGTGGTGATGATGCTCAACACCAGCCGCAAGAAGCCTTCGGCCGATCACGAGCAGACCGTGCGCGGCGCCATCTTGCAGCTCTTCAAGCTGGCCACGAGCAAGGATTACGCCGGCGCTGCCACCCTGCTGTTGGGGTCGGAGGGCACCATCCTGCGCTACAGCCAGCAGGCCGAGGAGGTCGAGCGGCGTTGCCGCGAGTTGCAGGAGCTGGCTGCCCGGGGCGGGATCAGCATCGATCGGGTTCTCCCTCAGGGCGATGAGGGCCACCCCGACTACGTGTGCGAGTTGTCCGTGGTGGGCTCTCAGCGTCTCCAGAGCGTCCAGCGCTGGCGCTGGACAGGCGATCGCTACGCCTGTCTGGGGAGCCAGGATTAGAGCAGGCGCGGGCTGGCCGCCGGTCGACCACCAGGGTGCAGGGAACCGGAAGCGTGCTCGTTCCGGGGTCGAGTGTCGTCTTCTTCATATGGGGTGAGTTTAGTCTCGTTCCGGCTCGGGATCGGTGAAGCGGCTCACCGGAAAGGTGTGGCCCGGATCACAGGGCGGAAGGCCCAACCTGCCCGCGAGCAGAAGCATGTCGAGCATTCTCTTGAGGGGGGAAGGGGCCATCGACGCGTTTCCACTGATTCTGGCCCAGAAGGCCGACCCCAACATCGAGTTGGTGGCCCTGGCGATCGTCTACTTCTTCCTCTATGGCCAGCTGCTGGTCGGGCCACTCGGCTGGGGGGCTCTGGCGCTCCAGCGCCGCCCGGATATGAGGGGACGCGTGAAGTGGCTGGGGATCTCGCTTCTGGTCAGCCTGGGTGGCATGCTTGTGGGGATGGCCTTGCTCAGGATGGGCCCGCGCTCTTCTGTGACGAACTTCCTGATGGGTCAGGGGTTCCTTGCCGGCTGGCCACTGGCCCTGATGGCCCTGGTCTCGGCCCTCGATCGACCCAAGAAGGAACGCTATATCGTGCGCGGTCTGGTCGCTTTCAGGCGGGGGAACAGCCAGGAGGCCCTGCGCCTGTACAGCGAGGGCCTGGCCCGGTTCCCATCCTGCTGGGAGCTCCTGGCAAACCGATCCAGCCTCTACCTGGGCACCGGCCGAGTCAAGGAAGCACTGGCCGACATCGAGGCAGCTCTCCAGGTTCCAGGATTACGCCCCGATCAGGTCTGGGGGCTCAAGGTCAACCTGGTCAACTGCCTGATGCAGCTCAATTTCAGGGAGAGCGCCGAGAAGGAAGCCGACCTCATGCTGGCCGATTACCCCCTGGATATCGATCCCGGGGTCTTGTCCATGGTTTATAAGTGGCGGGCCGTCGTCAGACTGATCGGGGACCGTCCCGGCGAAGCCCTTCCTGATGTGCAGCGGGCCATCCAGCTCGACCCCCGGTCCCCCCAGCTCCAGGAGCTGAAAGCTGACATCGAGCAGGCCATTCGCGAGGGCGTCGAGCCTCCCACCGAGCTCGACCAGATCGGCCAGCGTGGCTGTCTGCACCTGCAGCAAGGTCGGTTCCAGGAGGCCATGGATTGCTTCAATCGCCTGCTCGAGCTCGACCCGAAGCACGCCAAAGGTTATCAGCTTCGGGGGGCGGTGCATCACCAGCTCGGGAATTTCGAGCAGGAGTTGGTGGACCTCACGACCTCCTATGAGCTGGATGGCAACGAGGTGGCCCTGTTCAATCGGGGCAACTGTTATGTCGTGATGGGGCGGATCGAGGAAGGTCTGGCCGATTTCGAGCAGTTTCTCAAGATTGGCAAGCACGCCGCCTCGGTGGCCGCGGCCCGCGAGCTGGTGGGCAAGCTGCGAGGCTCCTGACCCGCCATGAAAAAGGCCGCCGGCCTGAGCCGGCGGCCTTCTGGTCAGCCACTCAGGGCAGGACCATCAGGTCGCTCAGAGCCGTCTCGCCGGTCGCGAACGGGCT
>CAYYHB010000264.1:0-4903 GCA_964471395.1 uncultured Burkholderiales bacterium
CCGTCAAGCTGATCGGGGGCGGAGGCGGAGCGGGTGCCATCGTGCCCTTCGTGGCTGAGAAGATGGGCCTGCCCTTCGAGATCGCCCGCCGGGCCGAGGTGATCTCGGCCATCGGGGCAGCCCTGGCCATGGTCAAGGAGACCATCGAGAAGAATATCCTCAACCCCACCCAGGCCGACCTGGCCGCCCTGCGGGCCGAAGCCGAGAAGGCGGTGTCCCGCATGGGAGCCGACCCGGCCACTATCGAGGTCACCGTCGAGGTGGACGCCCAGAAGAACCTGGTCCGGGCAACGGCCACCGGCTCGGTGGAGTTCGTGGCCCAGGACCTCTTGCAGCAGTCGGTCAGCGAGGAGGAACGCCTGCAGACCCTCAAGGAGGCATCCCAGCGCGAGGAGAGCTACCGCCAGTTGGGCCAGACCGACTTCTTTTACCTCTACGAGAGCTCCCGCACCGAGAAAGTGCTGTTCAACCTGCTCAAGCGCAAGAAGAGCACCCTCTGGATCACCGACGGCAAGGGCAACGTGAAGTTGCAGGTGCCCGGCGGAGTGGTGCAGGAAGGCCGCGGAAGCGGGCTCGAGACCGGCCTGCAGGGCGTGCTGCAGCGCCACACCGCTTACGGTGACGCCGGGGCGCTGGTGCCGCCGGTTTCCATCCTGGCAGGGCGCAAGGTGGTGGACCTGACCTCGCTCAACACGGCCGAGCAGATGCTCTCGCTAGCGCGCCAGGAGCTGGGCGGCCTGGGGGCCGAGGAGCCGGTCTACTTTGTGGTTCACCCGCGTGCGTGACTGGCTCGGCCGACCGCCCAGCGACCATCGCAGACAGCGAGCTGTGGAGCGGGTGGAGCGCGCCCTGGCCCGGGTCGGCTCGAGCTCACCGCTGGAGTTTGCCCGCCTTCACAACCTGATGATCGAGCAAATCCCGCATTCCCTGGCAATCGGATCGACCCGATTCTTCGGCCGCCTGGAGGGCGATCGCATCCTGGTGTATCCAAGCGAGATGCCCCTCGAGCGGGTGGTGGCCCACGAGCTCTTTCACTGGCTTGATCCAGGCTCGGACGGTGAGCTGGCTGCTCAGCTCTTTGCGAGCCGGTGGACTGGCGATGCGCCCTCGTGAGAAAGCACAGAGGGGAGACCGGGCCCGGTCTCCCCTCTGCATGGAATCGGCCGAGCCGTTCAGCCTTGCGGCATCCTCTGCTGGGGAGCGGCCACCGGCATCGGAGGCATCGGCACCGGTTGGACCGGCCGGTCGGACCCGGACGGCAGGCTCGAGAGCAGGTTGATCAGGCCGTCAGCCCTTCCGCCCGGAGGGATGATGGTCAGGTCGGCCCCCTCGGCCTCAAGCAGGCGCTGTGTCTCGAGAATTTCGAACATGACCTGGACGATCTCCGGGTCTTCCGCGATCTCGTGAAGCGCACCGCCAACGATCTGAGGGCGCAGGGCCGCAGCTTTAGCGAACTCGACAGCCGCCTGACGCTCGGCCGACGAAGTGATCAGGTTGACCTGGTTAGCACCGTCCTGTCGGATGGCGCTGGTGACCTGGCGCAACCGGGTGACCACTTTGATCTCGATTTCGCGCAGCATGCCGCGGTCTCGGAAATGCACCTTGCGGATATAGACCGAGCCGACTTTGTAGCCCCACTGGTGAGACTGAGGCGAAACCTCGGCCCGCACTGTGCGGCTCATCTGGTGACGGTTCTCCAGCATGTTGGCCAACTTCATATTGGACAGACAGCGCACCGCCGCGCTTGAGACGCTGGCCCTCAGCGAGCCGCGCGGGTCTGTGTTCTTAAATAGGTAGTTGACCGGGTCGGAGATGTACATCTCGTACCACACTCCGATGCCCATCGGGGCACCCTCTTCGGAGTTCACCGGTACGCCGCGCAGGTACTCCTGGTCAAGCCGGAGATCGACCACGTAACACTTGCCGAAGAAGTTGATCAGCAAGGCATCCAGTCCGAGCCGGGCAGGGAGGAAGTAGAAACCCGGCTCGTCGATGGCGCCCTTGACCTGTCCCCAGAGGGTGTAGATGCGGCAGGTACGCTCTTGCACCACCACATAGAGGCCGAAGAATCTGGCGAAGGCCAGCAGCACCTCAAAGCCGATGAAGAAGAAGATGAAACTGGAGAAGGCGAAGCCGATCGTCTCACCCATGGTGGGCCTCCAGAATGACCCGACGAGCCTTCCGAAGCAGGCCGAGTCGCAAATTCTTGACGTACAGTGCCAGGGCGTTAGGGCCATTCTTCTTCAGATCGCGCAACTGCACAGCCAGAGCTCGCAGCGGCTCGACTTCAGCCTGAGCGCGCAGTGTCTCGATCTCGACCGCGCGCCTTGACTGAACGATCTTCTGGTCGGCCGAAGCCTGAGCCACGCTGATCTCGGAAGAGACGTGGTTGTGAGCGGTGTTGATAGCGGCCAGGGCCGAGTCGACCTCCTGCGGGGGGTCGATTCCGGTAATCAGGGCGTCCTCGAGAATGATGCCGTAGCGATCCTCGGAGGCCTTGCACTCGGCCACCATATGAGCGTTGATATCGCTCAGGTTCTTGCGCAGGTCGTTGATCGAGATGCCCTCCACGCGGCCCTCGTGGTGCTGTCCTCCGGGAATCATCGGCTCGGCGGGCGCCTCGAAATTGGCGATCTTCTCTCGCAGAATCGAGTGAATGAAACCCATGATGTGAGCTCTCGGGTTCTTGATACCGAAGACATAGCCGTAGAGGTTGTTCTCGGAAACCTTGTAGCGTATCTGCCCGGTCAGGCCCACATTGAGCTGGTCCTTAGTGACCGCCTCGAGCACCTGGCCGCCCTGATTGACGCTGGGGTCTTGCGGGTCGTAGCCGATACTGACGGTCTCCGTGGCAATGTTGACCTTGTAGACCGACTCCCAGGGCATCTTGAAGTACGGCCCGCCGGGCGGGATGATCTTCACCCGGGGGAAATTGTAGCGTTCCATCTCCTCTTCGGTCAGATTGGCGCTGTCTATAGCCGGGCCTTCTCGCTCGGCCCGACCCCAAACGGTTTTCACGGCTCGCTCGTTCTGTTCGACCGTGTAGATGCCGAAAAGCACGTAGCGAATGATGAACCAGCCCGCGAAACCGAGCACAATTCCAATTAAAGCACCCATACTGGCCCCCTTTCCTTATACTGAGGATAGAAGGCCGGCAAAGCCTCTATCCCTCTGGTATCCCTCTTTGAAGCTTGAGTCGATTGCCGATGAGCACTTTCCAGGTACCATCGGGTTGCATGCGCTCGAGATGGTTGACCATCCAGGTGCGCACCTCGCGACCATCGGGCTCGGTGACCACAAGGTGCACCGCTCCTACTCGATAGGTGTTGCCATCGTAAACGATGTTGCGATTCGTATCCTCGGCGTAGACGACCGGACCGCGCCAGGAGGCAATGTTGTAGTAGAAAGTCTGAGCGTCCTGCAGCTTGACCTTGGCACCCTTGGGCAACTCGCGCACCGACTGGGCGGCCTTGGGGTAGACCTCGGTCTGCCAGATTCGTTTTTGAATCTGCTCGCTGAGCTGGTTAATCATCGAGTCCTGGGAACGGATCGCCTCGGGCAACTGCACGGCCTGTCCGGGCGTGACCACAAAGATCTCTTTGTCGGCCAGGGCCGGCTCCCTGGTAGGGGCATAGGGCGACTTGCCCGTGCCGGCGGCCGGGGACTTGCTGGGTGACTTGCTCGCGCTTGGCAAAGGTGAGGGAGATGGCGATCCGCTCGCCACGGCCACGGTCATGGCGGGAATGGCCTCGCCCTTCAGCAGCGCCTCGGACTCGGCCGCCGCCAGGTAGTCGAGAGCCCTGCTGGCCTCGGTCGAGCCAGGCGTCAGGTCGATCACGTTCTTGGCATGAAAATAGGCTTCCGAGTGCACCGAGGGGCCCTCTTCCAAATTGCCCTTGGACAGCATCAGGTAGAACTGCACTTCGGCATCGTCTGGATTTTGCTCGGCCGCCTGGGACAAAAGCGGAATGGCTTTCTCCCAGCCCTTGCCCAGAGCCAGGTCGACGCCTTTCCGCTTGAGCACGTCGTACTCGCTCAACGACTGCCGCACGACCGGCCCGTAGTCTCCGGGCGTGTGCTCTGGACCGGTATACTGAGGAACCGGCGTTGGCGAAGCACTCGCTGATGGGGACGGTGACGGGGACTTTGAGGGTGAAGCCTTGCTCGGCGACGGCCTGGGAGGCGGCGATGGCGTTGAGCCACAGCCGACCGACCAGAGGCTGACGGCCACGCATAAAGCGAGGGCAGATTTGGTCCACGGTCTTGCGAGCAAATCTCTCTCCATTCCCTACCTCCCCAGGTGCTTGGATGTCCTTCAAGATCGGCTCATCGCAATCCTGGCGGAAGGTCCGGATGAACTGGTCCTTCTTGCTCATAACCCGATCTTAACCTGTCCTCGGCCCCACCCTCACATAACCGAGGGCCCGGCAGACAACAAGACGCCTAAATGAAGGATTTCTTCCCCAGATTCAGATCAAACGATCTGTCAGCGCCGGGGTTGTGTCCCGGAGGTCAACTCGCCGAGATTCAACAGCGGCGTGGCGCCCCCACTGATGGTGGGCAACTGCCCGTTCCATTTCTCGATCGCCTTCATCTGGGCCTCGATGGCCTTGAGGCGAATGATGTCGTCGTTCACGTTCTGGCGAAGCAGTTTCTGCTCTTCGGCCTGGCCCTGCGCACGGGCGACTGTGGAATCACGCTCGCCCTGCGCTCGGGTAATGGAGATCTCGGCTTCCTTTTTGGCCTGCTGCAGCTCGTAGTTCTTCTTGAGAGCTTCCTGCTCGGCGACCTGCTTGGCCTCGATGGCACGCGCGAACTCGGCGGAGAACTTGAAATCGGTAATGGAGAAGTCATCCACCAGGATATGAAACTTCTCCAGCCTGGAGGTCAGAATCTCCTGGGC
>CAYYHB010000265.1:0-4893 GCA_964471395.1 uncultured Burkholderiales bacterium
CGAGGGCGCCCGTCTCTGGGGCCGGCTCGACTTCGAGATGGCCGTGGCGGCGGTGCCCGCGGGAGTGGGAAAGACGGGCACTGTCGGGCGCGGGCTGCAGAAGCTCGAGCGGGCGTGGCCGACAGAGATCTCCGAGCCGATTGTCAGCCGTGGGGCCGGTGGCCTTCGTCGCTCCCCTTCTCTTGAGCTGGACAGCCAGACTGTGGCACGGCTCGAGAAGGAGTTCGAGGAGGTTGGCGGCGACCCGACCGTTCTTCGGTTTAACGAGGGGCCTCGGACGGCGTATGTGGACGCGAAAGACGTCATTTATGTTCGAGGTGACGTCCTGCCTCAGGAGGGGGCTCTCCATCCCCGCTCAATTATGAGCTCGCGGGCCGTCATGGCGCACGAATGGACTCATCGGCGATATCGCGGCACTCCGCTGGAGCCGGGGTCGTGGAACGACGAGTTCCGAGCCAGCTACATGGCAGCCAAGGATTGTCCGGGTTTGAGCGAAGTAGAGCGCATGCACTTGATCCAGGACGCCATGTTTCGCGCGCGAGAAGCCGGCGTCCCTGTTCGTCCCAACGCATCCATGAGGAGGACACTGTATGGCTACTGAGCCCCACCTGATCTCGGACGAGGAGTATGAGAACGCAACTCGAGCTGCTGAAGAAATGTGCAAAATGGCCGGGACCGGCACGACCGAGCGGCGCTGTCTGCGGTGCGGAGGTCGTTTTCTCTACGAGGATCACCCATCGCATTTCGTTCTACGTTGCGAGAGCTGTGATTTCAGGTTCACAGGGAGAGGTCTGTAGAGTTGCCGGAAGACGTCCCATGTCGGCAGAGGGCGAGAGACGGCGGAAGCGAAGGGCCGAGGCGGTGAGCAGCTTGAGCCTGGCTTACGAAAAGTCACAAACCTCCACGGTTGGCGGGCGCCAGCTTGAGGAAAAATCTGTCGCCCTGGATCTACGCCGAGCCAACCCCCATCGGGCCGCGAGGCCTCTCCGGGCCGTTTCGCAGTTCCCCCACTTTGCCGCTCAGAGCGCGGAGAATCCGCACAGTCCCAAGCTTGCCCACCGCGCTGCGAAGCGAAGCGAATATTGCATCGCTTCGTCTTCGACGCTGGTTTGCTCGGGGCCGATGCTCGTGGCCGGAGTGGAGGAGCTTTCGGGGGCCACGTTGCCCGCCGAGCTCAAGCCGGGCCACGTGGTCTCGAACGGGAGCGTGTCTCTTGCCGGTCCCTCGACGCGCGTCACGGGGGACGTAAAGGCGGTCGGGACGGTGAGGAATTCGGGCGCGGTGGTGGAGGGCCAGGTCTCGGAGCGCCACTCGGAAGTGCAGTTGCCCGCCATCCCGATCACGTCTTACGATCCGGGCACGGACCCGGCGGTGGTGCGTTCTTTGGATGCGTCCTACCCGGGGCTGACGGTCGACGGGCTGGCCCGGCGATCCGGGGACCTGGTGCTGAACGTCAGCGGACTCACTTTGGAGAACGGGCTGCTGTACGTGGACGGGAACTTGACCGTCAACGGCGGCGTGAGCGGGCTGGGGGCCATCGTGTGCACGGGCGACGTCACCGTCAATGGCGGGGGGTCTTTGTCGACGACGAATCTGGCGGCGATCGTGGCGCGCGGTCGCGTCACGTTGAACGGGACGCCAGGTTCGCGGGGGTTCTTCCGCGGGTTGGTGTATACCGAGACCGGGATGGAGGCTTCGCACCTGACCCTGGTGGGGGCGTTCGTCCACCGGACGGCGTCGGGGACGGGGGAGCTGAAGCTGACCGGGTGCGATGTGGTCTATGATCCGGCGGCGGTGCAGATTGCTTGGGCGATACCGGGGTTCGGGGAAAGTGGCAGCAACATGAGGAATCGCGCACGGCTAGGCGATGGAGTGACCTCAGAGGATTTCTTCGACCGCGACACCGGCCACTTCGACCCGACCCGGGTAGACGGCCAGACCGTGCCGCTCGTGTTCGAGGGAACCATCTACAATTCGGTCGAGGAGGCGACCGCGGCAGGCGACGCCAGTGGGGAGCGCCCGCCACCTCGGGAGGATGGGACCCGGCCTTCCTGGGAGGAGTACTTCCAGGAAGAGCACAACCGCTTCCGGTCGATGCTCACCGTGATGGACCAGCAGTACCAAGCCAGGCCGTCGCCAGCCCTCCTGCGCGGGGAGTTCTCCCTGGACTTGAACCAGTTCCTCAACACCTCCGACAGGATGCGCGTCGTCTTCTGGCGCGACCTCTGAAAAGGACGATCGATGACCAAGAAAAAGAAGCTTATCGCGGGAGCCATCCTGAGTCTCGTGGGCGCGGCCTGCCTGTCCTTGCCCGGCTGTAGCGGCGGGGACGAGCCGAGCACCGCGTCGCCTCCCTTCGACTTCCCGTTCACGCCACCGGCTCCACCGCCACCGCCGCCTCCCCCCCCGGTTCCGCCACCGCCCCCTCCTCCGGTGACGAACGGGATCACCCTGGAGAGCGTGAGCACGGGCGGGGTGGCCGCCGACTTCGACAGTTCGCGGCCGAGCACCGCTGGCGACGGGACCTTCCTGGCCTTCGAGTCCAGGGCCGGCAACTTGGTCCCGGATAAGACCGGGGTCGAGTTGGACGTCTATCTTCGGGACCGCACGACTTCCACTACCACCCGCCCGAGCGTGAATGCCGCCGGGGGTCAGGCGGACGGCAACAGCGGGGACCCCTCGGTCTCCACGAGCGGTGCTGTCGCTTTCGCCTCCGACGCCGACGACCTGGTCCCCAACGACACGAACCTGGAACCCGACATCTTCCTGCGCGCCGGCGGCGGCACGACCCGAGTTAGCGTGGCGACCGGGGGCGGTCAATCCAACGGGTTCTCCAGCCTGCCCTCCACCAGCGCTGACGGAAGCCTGATCGTGTTCGAATCCCTCGCTACCAACCTGGTCGGCGGAGATCTGGGCGGCTTCCGCGACGTCTTCCTTCACAACGTCACCACCGGGACAACGGTGCTCATCAGCCTGAGCTCGACGAACACCCCGGGCAACAACACCAGCAATTCGGGACGCATCTCCGCGGATGGCCGCTTCGTCGCCTTCTCATCCGTGGCCGACAACCTCGTCGTCGGCGACACGAACGGCGTGCGCGACGTCTTCCTGCGCGACCTCCAGACCGGCGTCACAACCCGGGTCAGCGTCAGCTCCGCCGGCGCTCAGGGTGACGGCCCCAGCGGTGGCACGCTCGCCGCTGAGAGCAACGTGCTCGACATCTCCGATGACGGCCGCTTCGTCGTCTTCGTCTCCACCGCCACCAACCTTGTCCCCGACGATACCAACGGCGCTCCCGACGTCTTCCGTCACGACACGCAGACCGGAAGCACGGTGCGAGTGTCCGTGACCTCGACCGGTAGCCAGGCCGATGGTGGATCCTCGCAACCAAAGGTCTCCGGCGACGGGCGCTTCATCGTCTTTACCTCGGTTGCCACGAACCTGGACGCCCGTGACACGAACGGCGTATCCGACGTCTTCGTGCACGACGCGGACGCGGGGACGACCGAAGCCGTGAGCCTGAACACCTCGGTCACCACCACCGGCAACGGGATCAGCCTCTTCCCGGACATCTCCGCCGACGGGTCGCTGATCGTCTTCGCCTCCGAGGCCACCGACCTGGTCGTGGGCGCACCTGCCGGGATCCGGAGTATCTTCTCAGCGGTGAACCCGCTGGCACCCTGAGTCCGAGCGGCCAGCTATAACAGCATCGCGGGTTACGAATCGAGAGCGGCAACGACCCGGGCCAGACGTCCAGGAGACGTGTGCTGGTATACCATCGTCGTCTGAACTCGGCTGTGGCCCATAAGGCGACTCGTGGCCACGACATCCTGAGTGCGCTCGACCAGCTGGCTTGCAAAATAATGCCGGCAACTATGAGGCGTGGCGGGTGTGTCCAGGCCGCACTTCTCGCGAAGAACCTGGAAGATCTGCTGGACCAGGCGGATGCTGATGCGTCGATGCTGCCGGACAACCAGAAGCGGAGCGTCGGGCGTCGTGGAGAAGCCGCGCTTGGTCAGGAATGCCAGCAGGCCGGAGATGGCCTGACGGGCCGACTGGTTGAGCGGGATTGCGCGCGAGCGAGTGCCCTTGGCCTGGTCGCTTGCCAGGAACAGGACCTGACGCGGCTGACCCGCGTGGGAGACCTGGCCGATGTCGAGTGAGACGAGCTCGGCCACCCTGAGGCCGGTATGGGCCAACAATACGATAAGCCAGTAGTCCCTTTCGCCAAACGGGGCTCTCTTGTTGACGGACTGAAGAAGAAGCTGGAGCTGGTTGGGATTGATGATCTTCATCGTGCCTCCTCGAGCTGGGGCCGGAGTAGAGTGGGATTGTCTTACTTCATTCGCTGATGGAGCCTGAAAAACCTTCTTAAAAATGACGTTTTTCCCTATAACCAAGCCAAAAATCAAGATCAAACATTTTGTCTCCTCGAGTGAAACTGCCCCGCCCGATTTGATCGCGGGCGGCTGAGAGACGCAGGGAGGAAGCTTCCGCCATGACGAGGCGTTGTGGATGCCGGCCGCGCAGCGGCCGAGGACTTGTTGACCCAAGCCTGGCCCTGACCCCTCCCTGCCCAGCGGAGGAAGTTCTTTGCCGTCGCGGCCGCCGATGGGCCCCCGCCCGATTTTTCGCCGCTGCGGGGGTCCTTGAGGCGGCCGCGCCCCGTGCCCGGTCGAGGTGGCCCCCGAAGGGGGTCGCCGAGCCGGGCACCGCTCGGTTGGCCGGAGGCCAGACGCCGCCCAACCCCTGGACCTGCCCGTGCGGTATCGTCTTCGCCGTAAAAAAAATTGGAGCATGGGCCGCGCCCCCGTCAAGCCAGCCCGAAGGGCTGGCGACCCCCCGCAGGGGGGTTGACGGGGGCATAAGCGGCCTATGCTACGATTTTTTAGG
>CAYYHB010000266.1:0-4884 GCA_964471395.1 uncultured Burkholderiales bacterium
GGACGAGGACCGGCGGGTCCGCTTGCCTTTCACCCTGATGCCTCCTTGGTTGACCGCGAGTGCGTTGAGAGCAAGCCCTGCGGCCTGGATAGTGCTCAAATTCGAATCAGTGCGCGGGAAATCCTGCTTGTCTCGAACGTTTGTTTGAAAAGTGCTCACTCCGCCTTTTTGCGGAAGACCAGCGCCATGATGGCGGCGGCGACGAGTCCGATGATGGCCCCGATGGGACCGAGGATGCCCCCCCCGATCATGTAGCCGAGCTTGTCTTGCAGCGGACCCTCGGGGATCTCAAAGCCTGCTTCGAAGAACGGCTCCCAGTAGTGGGGCAGCTGGTAGACGACCACGGCCAGGACGGCCAGCAACACGAACTTGATGCCAAAGCCCTTGAGGCCTCGGATGGGCAGCAAGCCCAGGACCAGAAAGATCGCCAGCGTTCCAATGCCCAGAGCCACCGTGCCCCTCCATCCGCCCGCCCTATTCGGGCTGAGCTTGAGAATTGGTCAAGACCTGAACTTCACCGCTGGGAGGAGAAGCTCCTCCGGAGAGGGTCAGACCACCGCCCCTCCGTCCACCGAGAGCACGTGGCCGTTGACATAGCTCGCTTCGTCCGAGGCCAGCCAGAGATAAGCGTTGGCCACCTCCTCTGGGAGTCCCATGCGGCGCAGCGGCACCCGCTCGTAGATTTTCTCGGCCACTTTGTCGGGAATGCCGGCCGTCATGCGGGTTTCAATAAATCCAGGGGCCACGGCGTTGACCCGTACCCCCCTGGGCCCGAGCTCGCGAGCCCAGACTCGGGTCATGCCGATGACTCCCGATTTGGCGGCTACATAGTTGGACTGGCCGAAGTTCCCATACAGCGCCACCACCGAGGAGGCGTTCAGGATGACGCCGCTGCCCTGCTCCACCATCCGGCGGGCGACCGCCTGGGTGCACGCGAAGACGGCCTTCAGATTGACGGCGATGACGGCGTCGAAGTCGGCCTCGCTCATCTTGAGCAGCTGGGCGTCACGCACGATGCCGGCGTTGTTGACCAGCACGTCCAGCCGACCCCAGAACGTGATGATGCGGTCAAGCCCGGCTTCGATCGATTCGTGCGAGCTCACGTCTAGCTCCAGGGCCAGTCCCTGCTCGCCCAGCTCATGGGCGACTTCTGACGCCACCTGCAGGTCGACGTCCGCCACAGCCACGCGCGCGCCCTCCTGGGCGAAGCGGATGGCGGTGGCGCGGCCGATCCCGCGTCCCCCTCCGGTGATCAGGCAAACCTTGTCTTTCAGACGCATAGAACCCCGTTCTTCCTGGACAACCTGGTCTTGCAGTTGCATGGCTTTCAATCCTCCGCCCCCAAAGTAGGGCCGGGATGTTGCAAATGCGTTACTTCAGGATGTCGCGGGGAACCGAAAAGGTGAACTCGGCCACTCGGCCTTCGTTGGCCTCGGAGTTGCCAGGCACGGCCACCACCAGCTTGAGCTCCTTGCCACCCTCGTCGCGCACCGCGAAGCTGCGGTCGACGATCTCGGCCAGGCCGTCGCCGTGGTCGAAGAGCGAGCCGGCCGGCACTTTGGCCAGCTCGCCCCGGATGCTGTTGAGCACGTGACCATGCTGACCCTGGCTGAGCAGCGAGCTGAGCAGGACCCGTTCGCCCGAGACGTGATCGAAAGTCATGAACTCGGCCGTCTGGTTGGGGCTGCCCCCGGTGTAGACGTCGGAGGTGACCGCGATGGAGGCCATGGTGGCGGCTCCGCCAGCCGGCCGGATGCTGGTTTTCACGTGCCAGTTCTCGCTGGCCTCGTCGGCGAACGAGTTCAGGTATTCGGGCATCAGGCCTTCGCGGGCGTCGTAGACCTTGACGTCCTCGGTGCCGCCGCGGGCGATCAACTGGCCGCCCTGGTAGGTGAAGGTGAAGCCGTTGGCTTCAGCGCTCATCCGGTCGGACTTGATCTGGACGTAGTCGGCCGAGGGGCCGAAGCTGGTGGCTGACAGCTGGGCGTCAAAGCGGGCGTTCTGCAGGGCCACGCCATACTGGGCCTTCTGGACCTCGGTCTTCAGGTCGGTCTTGGCCTCTTTCTGCACAGTGACGGCTGCCACCGGAGCGGTGGCTTCGCGGGTAGGGCCGGCCATCGGGCCCAGCGTGGCGATGCCGACCCCCAGCCCGGCCGTCAGGGCCAGGACCCCCAGCGCCCAGCGCGGCACCCTGCGCTTCTCCGACCCCTCGTTGCTGGCCGGCGGAACGTGAATGACCGGTGGTGCGGCGAACTCGCCGCTGGTCACGGTATCCTGTGGACCCACCCCTCCGGCCGAGCCGGGAGGCACGCCGTTTTGCAGGTTGGACCGGGTCACGCCCACGTGAGGGCTGTGGAAGTTGAGGGGGGACGTGTTCATCTTGCTTTGTTCACCGCCACGGAAAGTCTTACCTGTGAAGTTAGCCGGGGCGGCTGAAAGAAGGCTAAAACTCGACCAGAACTCGGGGGGAGTTGCTCGGGATCGAGGGGGGCATTCCGGGAGGTCCGGGGGTAAAGGCGAGGGGGACCGCCGGCCCGCTATCGGCGTCGGCCAGCGGCTTGGAGGCGGCCTCGATGGCCTGCTCGATCTCTTGCTCGGGAACCCGCTGCGGGTTCTCGTCGGCCAGCACGTTGGCGATCCACTGCTGGCCCTCGCGCTCGGAGACCAGCGACTTGTGGTTGAGGTGCAGCACTGACTGGGCGATGAGCTCGGTGCCCCGGGGCATCTTCAGAGCGCTCTCGAGGTAGAGCAAGCCGTCCGAGGGCCCGCCCTTTTCGTTGACGATCCCCTGGATGTTGGCTCTGTCCCCGGCCAACACGGCCACCTGGATGCCCGGTAGGATGGGGGTCCGGTGCAAGCGCTCGACCAGGTCGCCGCCTTCGGCGATGTAGTGATCGATGCCCCTGGAGTAGCTCACGAAGCCCTGGCCACCCTCGTAAGTCGTGTGCCAGTCTGGCTCGCTCATCGGAACCGGGAAGCGGTGGGCCCAGCGGGCCAGCATCTGGCGCTGGCCAGGCCAATAGTCGGGCCCTTCCGAGCTGAAGCCCATGGCGCTGGTATCGCGCATGCTGCCCCAGGCAATCATCCGCTCCCAGGACATGGGAGCGTTCAAGCGCGGGCTGTCGGAGTCGCCGTAGAGAACGTAGTTGGCAGAAGGGTGGCGGAACATCGTGTCGATGCCGCCGTTGGGGGCGGCCACAAGCACCAGGCGGCGCACGTCGCCCTGGCTTCTGGCCATCCAGTCGTGGGCTACCCCCGAGCAATACATGCGAGTGGCCTGGCCGCCCTTGCTGTGGCCCACCAGGTCGATCTGGGGGGCTCCAGTCAGAGTCCGGATGCGTTCGGAGGCGTTAGCGATCTGTTGGGCCCAGAAGAACTGGTCGTCCTGGTTGTGCGCGAAGCTGACCGCGTAGACCTGGAATCCCTGCTTGCGTAAAAGCTGGGGCAACCCCTGATTGCTGCCATCCTCTTTGGGGTCCCACCAGAACTCGGCGCTCTTGCTGGCGCCGTGTACGAGCAGCACGGGGGTGGGCTTGACCGCAACTCCCGGCGGAGGATCGCCTGCATAATGGAGTAGCGCATCACCCGAGTGGGGCTTATCGGTTCCGAACGCGGCGATCACCTCGGGCGAGCGCTGGGTGGTGCGGGGGTGGAAGCTCCGCTGAATCAGGTTGGGGTTCTTGTCTCGCAACAGCTCGATCCAACCGCCGTGCCGCGAAGGAGTACGATTGACGACCTGCACGCGCTCGGAGGCAGTCGTCTGGCCGCTCAGAACCACCTGATCGGAGGGCCCAGGCGGGGGTGCGGCCGTCGCCGGGCGGCGCAGCGAGAGCGTGGAAGGGAAGTACACGGGGGAAACTTGCATGACGCTGAATGCATCCTACCCCGCCCGCATGGCGGCCGTCTTAACAGCTTGTTAAAGTCCCTTCCTGGAGACCCGGGTTGGGGCGCCTCCAGACAAGTCTGCGATGCCAGTTACTGAAAGGCCTTCACTCCACCATAGCAACAGAAATCGCGCCCGGCAGATCTTGCTCGGGGAAGCCGATCAGGGCGCGTGCACGCGGAGCCATTCGGGCAGGTAATCGAGGACTCCCTGGACTTCGAGCCAGTCGGCGATCTCGTGGCCGAAGAGTGAATAGCTCACTCCGGCCACCAGCGTGCCCAGGAAGATGAGCGTCAGGAGACAGCCTGCCAGTCCTTTGCGGCGAGCGGGATGGTCATCGTCATCAAGGTGGTCGGTGTAGGAGTCATCCTCGGCTCGGCGCCGGCGCGCAGGAGCCGGTCCATGAGGCTCCTTCCGGGTGGGCGATCGTGGCGGAAGGACCTTGCTCCAAGAATCGATCACTTCGACCGGCTCTTCCTCCACCTGATAAGTGCCCATATCGGGAGTCTCCAGGATGGGCTCCTCGGGCCAGTCCTCCAGTCCGGGCTCCGGCTCGGGCTCGAGCTGCGGTCTGGGGGGCGTTTGCGCCTCGCGCTTGGGCACTCGGGCCAGCTCCAGCTTGGTCGGGCCGGGGGCCGGCTCGGGGGTTGGTGTCCAACTGCTCGTGGCCGGCCGAGGCTCGAGCTTCAAAGCTGGCTCCGGCTTGGGGGGCGGCTCGGGCTTGGCGGTCGGCTCGGGGAGGCGTCCTGCAGTCGGCGAGGTGGCCAGATCGATTCTGGGGGCCGGCATGGGTGGGGGGGGCGGAGGCTCAAGCCGAGCTACTGGCTCGAGGGGAGGTGGAGGCTGGCTGAGGTCGATCTTGGGAGGGGGGACGCTCAGATCGATGCGCGACGCATAGGACGACTCGGTTTGGCGGGGAGGCTCGATTCGGACTCCGAGCGGAGGTAGGGCCGGCGGGGCCGGCGGGGCCGGCGGGGCCGGGGGGCGGGGCCGGCCCCGCC
>CAYYHB010000267.1:0-4660 GCA_964471395.1 uncultured Burkholderiales bacterium
TCATCACCATGTACTTCCCCGAGCAGATGGTGCGGGCCAGCACCAGCTCGACGGCTGCCGCTTTGAGCATGGCGTCGGTGACCTGGAATCCCCCCGCGATGCTGCTCAACTCGACGAGTCCCAGACAGTGTTCAGGCATTCTCGGCTCCGATCTCGACAAAGTCGCTGGTGATGGCCGACACCTGGCCGGTGATGCTGGCGTGCAGGTCCACCCCCAGCTCGGTTTCACTCACAGTTGCGATCCTCTGGCCGCGCTCGACCCGCCGGCCCACCGACACCACCGGCCGGGCGGGCTGGCCCACGTGCTGCGAAAGCTTGATGCGAACACGAGCCGGCGTGGTGGGGGCGGGGTCGAAGGGAGCCTCGCTCTCGTAGGCTTCCAGCTTCAGGCGGCGGCGCAGCAGCTTGAGCGGCACGCGCCGTCCCTCTTTCATGGGATGCACTCGCACCGGGGCCTCTTGCTTGAACTTGTAGTTGGCCGCCCGCATGTCCTTTTTGGCGTCCTCGCAGGCTTCCCGAGGGTAGAGATCCTCCGGGCAGGCATACAAAGTGCACAGCCCGCAGGAGCAACACAGCTCGGCCCAGGGGTTCCAGAGCTCGGCCCCCGTCTTGTTGAAGCCCAGGCTGCGCATCACCTTGTGGGGCTGGATCTCGTAGCCGAGCAGGTAGCGGGGGCACATCTCGGTGCAGTAGGTGCACTGATCGCAGGCCGACTTGCCGATGCGGCGCTGGGCCTCGTTGGAGGTGGTCTGGCGACGGATCAGCGAGTGGTCGCGAGGCAGCACGATCAGGGCTCCGGTGGTCTTGGTCACCACCTCCTCGAGGTCAAAGCAGATCTTTCCCATCATCACGCCGCTGAGCATCAGCGCGAAATCGTCGGTGGTGGTCCCGCCGGCCCGGGCCAGCACCTCTCGAAACGAGGTCCCGATGGGCACCCAGAAGGAGGAGGGCCGCTTCACCAGCCCCGCCACGGTGAGGAACTTGTCCACCACCGGCTGGCCCTGCATCGCCCGCTCCACGTTGTAGAGCGTCTCCACGTTGTTGACCGCGCAGCCGACCTGAAGGGGTAGCCCGGCCGGGGGGATCAGCCGACCGGTGGCCAGGTAGACCAGCTCGTACTCGTCTCCGGCGGGGTAGAAGTCGCCCATCAACAAGAGCTCGATGGACCGGGCCGCAAGATGGGGCCGCAGGGCTTGCACCGCGCGCTCGTTCTTCTCCTTGACCCCGAACTTGCCACAGGTGGCCCCGGTCAGCTCCATCATGCGGGCCATCCCGGAGGCGATCTCTTCGGGGTACTGCTGCATCAGCTCGACGTCCTTGTGGACCAGGGGCTCACATTCGGCCCCGTTGGCCAGATAGGTGTCCACCCGGGCGGAGGCCTTGACGTAAGTCGGGAAACCGGCTCCCCCGGCCCCCACCACGCCCATGGTCTTCAGTTGCTGGCTCAAGTCAGCGTTCCTTGAATTCGTCGAGCCACCCGCGCAGCTCGCTCACCCGCTGGCGGGTGGACCGCGCGCGGGTGGACTCGTAGATCATCGGGTACATCGAGCCGCCTTCCCACTCCGAGGCTCGCGCCTCGGCATCGGCGTCGCGCAGCTTGATCCAGAGCAACTGGGCGGTGATGAGCTTCTCTTTGGTCAGGGGCTGCAGGCGGGCGGTGAGCTGCTTGTAGACGGCGTTCAGCTCCTTGTCGGCTTTGGCGAAGTCTGCCGCCGCCTGGGCGTTCATCTCGTGCTGGCTCTGGGCCAGCACCGAGGCGGTCAGCATGATGGCGATCAGGAGCATGCGTTTCAACATGGGCCAGCCTTTCCGGAGCGGGCGCTCGATTCCTACTCTCACCGACCCGGGGCCAGGTCCTGCCCCAACGTGGTCGGTGCCCGCAGTCGCATTACCCGGAATGCAGGCCTGCTGTCGCATCCGCTCAACGAGCGCGCTTGATGCCCCGACTGGCGGTAGACGTTCTCCGCGAAATGGAGATCCAAGGTGCCTATCCTCGGCAGGCGCCTCCATACAAGTCTGTCAGCGCCAGTTACCAAAACCTTCAGCACTTCACTTTAACAGGCTGATGCTTCTACACAACCAGTTTCGCATCAGCCTGTTAGAGGAGCTTGAGCTGGCAGAACGATGCGAGCCTATCAAAATCACTGTCCATAGTGAGCAAGTAGCAATCGTGCCGCTCCGCCGCTGCAGCGATCAAACAGTCGATGCTCCCGGCTGCGATTCCGCCGGCTCGACAGGCACGATACAGGGTCGCCGCCGCCACATGGTCCTCTCGGGCCAGATTAAGAAGCTCGAAGGGCTCGAGCTCATTCTGTATGCTCTCTGCCAGCTCGGCATTCGCGATTCCCTGCAACACTTCTTGGATGATGATGCCCAGGACACACACCTGATCGCCTGTCACGAGCATGTGCCGGAGCCGATCAGCCTTGGGGTGTCGCCGGCCTGGTCGGAGCGCCACCGACCACACAGAGGTATCGACCAGGACTCTCAACGGCTTCTCGAGCTCTTGTAGTCGTAGCCTTCGTCAAATTCGACCTTGCCGAAGTATCCCAGGATCCCTCGGGACTTTCGCAACCTCACGTATTCGCGCAGGGCTGCTTCAAAGGTTTCCCGCTTTGTCTTGTGACCCCCAAGCGTTCTGGCCTCCTCGACCAGCGCAGGATCGATCTCAATGTTGGTTGCCATCGCACAAGCCTCCGCACAGACCTGAGCCCAGATTTGCACATGGAGGAGTGCGTGTCAAGTGCCCAGGCAGTGCGTCAGGTGCTGGATGGGCAACCTGATCCGCTCCTGTCGTCGTTGAGAATGGCCACGTCGTGCAAGCACCTGTCAGCTCGATTTCTACCCCGGCGCCAGCAGCTCCAGCACGCGAAGATCCGGCGCGTGCCCTCCCTCCGGGTCCAGGGGCTGGATGCAGACGTGGTCGGCGCCCGCATCCCAGTGCTCCTGGATGCGCCCTCGCAGGGCCGCTTCGTCCCCCCAGGCCACCATGGCGTCCAGGAAGCGGTCGGCGGATTGATCCAGCTCTTCTTCGGTGAAGCCGAGCCAGGTCCAGTTGTTGCGGTAGTTGGGCAAGCGCATGTAGACCTCCAGGGTGGCCTTCGCCACCGCGCGGGCTCTGGAAGCGTCGCCGGTCAGCACCACCTTCTGCTCCACGTAGAGCTTCTTGCCCGGCCCCAGAATCTCGCGCGCGCGGCGGGTGTGCTCGGGGGGCACGTTGTAGGGGTGGGCTCCGTCGGCCAGCTCGGCCGAGAGCTTGAGCATCCCCGGCCGCAGCGCGGCCAGGATCAGCTCGTTGTTGCTGGTCGGCTCGGGGGCCCGGAACATGGCCTTCTGCATCTTTTCGAGATACTCGCGCATGAAGGCCAGCGGCTTGGCGTATTCGTGCCCCCGCAGCTTGGCCACCAGGGGCATGTGGGACACTCCCAGACCCAGCAAGAAACGCCCCCCCGATTGCTCGTTCAGGGTGAGCCGCGCGGCCGCGCTGGCCTGGGCGTCGCGGGCCCAGATGTTGGCGATGCCCGTGGCGATGGTCAACCGCTCGGTCTGCGACAGCAACCAGGCTCCGTGGGCGATGCTCTCGCGGCCCACCGCCTCGGGATACCACAGGGCCCCGTAGCCCATGGCCTCCACCTTGCGGGCGAACTCGCCCGCCTCGCGGGCGTTGAAGGAGTCGGTGAAGGCCCAGACCCCGAGTTTTCCGATGCTCATGGTTTCCTCCGATCACGATAGCGTCGATACAGCTTCTTCTGGAAGTCGTCCAGGTCGATCTCGCGTCCCTCGACGAAGGCCCTCAGCACGTGGGTGTCGGCCTCCAGCAGATCGCCGTCGGTGACGATGAAGGTGGCTTCCTTGCCCGGCTCCAGGCTCCCCAGCCGGTCGTCCACGCCCAGGATGCGGGCCGCATTCAAGGTGACGCTCTTGAGCGCGCTCTCGTCCGAGAGGCCGTGGGCCCGGGCCCGGCCGGCCAGCTCGGGCAGCCAGCGCGAGTTGCTCGCATCGTCACCCATCGCGAGGGCCACCGTCACCCCGGCTTGAGCCAGCACGGCGGGAGCGCGGTAGTAGAGGTCGTAGGCTTCGTGGTCGCGCGGCAGGCGCAGCATCTCGGTGTAGATGACCGGCACCTGGCGCTCGGCCAGCTTGCCCGCCACCCGCCAGGCGTCGGCGCCGCCCACCAGCACCAGGCGCAGCTTCTCCTTACGGGCCAGCTCCAGGGCGGCTTCGATCTGATCCTGACGCTGGGCCCGTACCAGCACCAGCGACTCGCCCGTGAGGGCCGACTGCATGGCTTCCCACTTCACGTCCTGGCCCAGCGCCGGACGATAAGCGCGGGCGTTGGCGAAAGCCTCCTGGATGCGCAGCACGGCCAGGCGACGGTTCTCCTTTTGCTCCTCCAGGGGCGTGGCCGCAAGCGGAGAGCGATTCAGCGCCAGGTCGGGCCACTCCACCACCAGCCCCACCGGAGACCTCACGGCCATGTCCTCGCGGGTCCAGCCTATCAGGCGCATGACCGACGACTGGCCGCTCAGGGGATTGCCCCGGGGAGCCACCCCGGCAAACAGCACGCCGGCCGAGCGGGCCACCTCGATGAGCTTGGAGTCAGGATGGAAGGCGATGTCGGCGCGCAGCTCGGGGTTCACCTGGCCCACCTCGCTGATGT
>CAYYHB010000268.1:0-4646 GCA_964471395.1 uncultured Burkholderiales bacterium
CTCCCCCGAGAAGGCCGGCATCGAGCTGAGCCGGGTCAAGCTGGAGGCCTCGGGCTGCGAGTTCCTGGCCTACGGCGGCAAGGCCAACGGCGATATGAAAGGCGGGCCGTCGGCGCCCATCTTGCTGGCTGCCGGGCCTGAGGTGCAAGAGAGCCTGCGCGAGCGCCTGGCGAAGACTTCGCGCGGGCTGGGGGAGGTGGTGCTGACTCCCTCCTTCGGCATGCGCTCGGCCGGCGTGCTGGGCATCTTTCACGTGGTGGCTTTCACCAAGGACCTCCAGGGCGGCTGGATCAGCGAGCCGGAGCCCCTGGCCGCGGGCGTGCGCAAGACCCTGCAGATGTGCCACGAGCTGCACGCCCATTCGCTGGCTTTCGCCGCGCTGAGCGTCACCAAGCCCAACATCGGCGCCGAGAAGGCGGCCCAGTTCATGGTGGGCGCGGCTCGCGAATACCAGCGCAACCATCCCGAGTGGCCGCTGCGCATCCTGTTCTGCCTGCCCGACCACAACGTCTACCAGGCCTTCCTGCGCCGCTTGCGCGGCTGAGGCTTTCAGGCCCCTTTGAGGCGGCCGTGGTTGCATGGGGGCGATGATCGCCCCCACTACCAGCAGCGGGCTGACCCCTCCGTGGGTGCGCCACTCGGGTCGCAAGGCTTACCTGCCCTGCCAGGAGCCGGTGGACCTCTGCCGCCTGAGCGACCAGAGCCCACCCTCCGACTCCGGCCCCAAACCCTGGCAGAGGAACGCGCTGCTCGGGCTGGTAGCGCTGGGGGGCTGTCTGTATCTTGGCGGGGTGGCTGCCGAGGCCATGTTCCCCATCCAGCCCGAGCCGTCCCAGGTGACCCTGGCCGAGCGCCAGGCCTATACCGCCGAATGTCAGGCCCAGATGGGCCAGCTCTCCAGCAACAGCGAGCAGATCGAGCGCCTCGCTCGCCTGGCGGACAGGCTCGAGCCCTTCCAGAGCCAGCCAACCGAGTTCACCCTGGTGGACAACCAGAAGGTCAACGCCTACTCGTGCGGTCTGGGCAAGATCATGATCGAAGAGCGCCTGGCCAGCCTGCTCACTGACGACGAGCTGCTCTACGTGATGGCCCACGAGCAAGGTCACAATGAGCTGCAGCACCCTGAAGCGACCATCTCCTACCTCGATCAAGGCAAGTGGCGCTTGAACGTGCCCCTTCTCAACATCGACCCCCGGGCCGGTTACTATGCCTTTGCCCGCGGACATGAGCTGCAAGCCGATTGCTACGCCGCCCGCGTGGCCGCCGCCCTGGGCATTCCCCCCGAAGTGGGAGCCCGGGCCCTGCACAAGACCTCGGAGGCCGCCGGCAGCCTGGGGGGCGGCAACACCCATCCGGGTCACAGCGCGCGCGAAGACAACCTCAAGACCTGTTCTTGACGGGTAGGAAACCATGAAAGACGTCGAACGGGCCGCCCCGTGACCGATCTCCTGGCAGCCCGCTCGCAGATGGCCATGTCGCTGGCCTTCCACATCGTCTTTGCGGTGGTAGGCATGGCCATGCCGCTCTTGATGCTGATGGCGGAAGGGCTCTGGCTGCGAACGGGCGATCGGCTCTACCGCACCCTGGCCGAGCGCTGGGCCAGGGGCGCGGCCATCATGTTCGCGGTGGGGGCCGTGTCGGGCACCGCTCTGTCGTTTGAGCTGGGACTCTTGTGGCCCAAGTTCATGGAGCACGCCGGCCCCATCATCGGCATGCCCTTCTCGCTCGAGGGCCTGGCCTTCTTCCTGGAAGCCATCTTTCTGGGCCTCTACTTCTACGGCTGGGACCGCATCTCGCGCACGGCCCACTTCCTGTGCGGCGTGGCCGTGCTGGTGAGCGGCACCGCTTCGGGCATCCTGGTGGTCTGCGCCAACGCCTGGATGAACCACCCCACCGGATTCGACCTGGTCAACGGACTGCCCACCAACATCGACCCGCTGGCGGCCATGATGAATCCCGGCTCGTTCTCCCAGGCCCTCCACATGACCATCGCCGCCTTCCAGTCGGTGGGCTTTGCGGTGGCCGGCATCCACGCTTTCATGTTGCTCAGAGAGCCTGGCAATCGCTTTCACCACATCGCTCTGAACATCGCCCTGCTGGTGGGGGGGGTATCGGCCCTGATCCAACCCTTCAGCGGCGACATTTCGGCCCGCCTTTGCGCGCGCACCCAGCCCATCAAGCTGGCCGCCATGGAGTCGCACTTCGTTACCGAGCGGGGGGCCCCGCTGATCATCGGGGGCTGGCCCGACACGAAGACGGGCACGGTGAGCTACGCCATCGAGATCCCCTACGGCCTGAGCCTGCTTGCATTCCACGATCCTTACGCCGAGGTGAAGGGGCTCAACGACTTCCCGCGCGACGAGTGGCCCCCCGTGCCCATCGTGCACGTCGCCTTCCAGGTCATGGTGGGCCTGGGCACCGCCATGGCCGCGCTGGCCGTCTTCTGCGCCTACCGGGCCTGGCGCAAGAAGGCCCTGCCCCTGCGGCTGATCGTCTTGTCCGGGCCGATGGGCCTGATCGCGCTGGAGGCCGGCTGGGTGGTTACCGAGGTCGGCCGTCAGCCCTGGATCGTCTACGGCTGGATGCGCACCGCCGAGGCGGTGACACCGGTGCCCTATCTGATCGTGCCCTTCACGACCTTCAGCCTGGTCTACCTGGGCCTGGCCCTGACCACCCTCTCCCTGCTGCGCGCCCACGTCCTGCGCAGCCCGCGCGAGGAAGAGCTGGCGTGATCGACGAGCCCACCATCCTGGCTGCCGTGCTCATGATCGCCCTGGTGATCTATGCCCTCACCGGGGGGGCCGACTTTGGCGGCGGCGTTTGGGAGCTCTTCAGCTTCGGCCCCCGCAAGGCCGGCCAGCGCGAGGTCATCGCGGGCGCCCTCGCCCCCATCTGGGAGGCCAACAACGTCTGGTTGGTGCTGGTCGTGGTCATGCTGTTCGTGGCCTTCCCCAGAGCCTTCGCGGTGCTCTCCATCGCGCTCCACATCCCGCTCACGCTGGCCCTGCTGGGCATTGTCTTCCGCGGCAGCTCCTTCACTTTCCGCCACTACGATCCCGCGGGCGAGGCCGACCGGCGCACCCGCCGCTGGGGCCTGCAGTTCGCCGTGGCCAGCGTGGTGACGCCCGTCATGCTGGGCGTGTGCGTGGGGACCGTGGTCTGCGGCCGCGCCGTCACCGAGCAAGGCCAGCCGGGCAGCTTTCTCCACTCCTGGCTGCACCCGTTTCCCGCCTGCATGGGCCTCTTCACCCTGGCCCTGTTCGCCTACCTGGCGGCCACCTACCTGACCCTGGAGACCGACGACCGCGAGTTGCAAGACGACTTTCGCGCCCGCGCTCTGGTGGCCGCCGGCGCCTGTTGTATCCTGGCCTTCGTCGGGCGCACGCTGGCCCCCCGGCTGCCCGTGCCGCTCGAGTTGCCGCTCTCGCTCGAGGTCCTGACCGGCCTGGTGGGCCTGGGCGCGGTGGCCTGCCTGCTGCAGCGGCGCTTCTGGCTGGCGCGAGCCCTGGCCGCCCTGCAGGTCGCCTCGGTCCTGTGGGCCTGGGGAGTGGCCCAGTTCCCTTACCTGGTGCCGCCGGCACTGACCTTCCACGGCACCGCGGCGCCCACCGCCGTGTTACGGACCATGATCGGCGCGCTGGCGGTGGGAGCATTCCTGCTGGTGCCGTCTTTCGTCTATCTTTATCGCGTCTTCAAGCGCCGTTAGCGCGAAGCGCAGACTTGAAGCGCGAGGGCACCCGGCCAACTTCCGCTCGGGCACGGATCAGGAGCGGGAAAAGAGTGGCTCGAGTTTAGCAAGGACCTCATCCATGAGCTCATCGGGCACCCGTTCCAGCTTCTTGCCCGAGCGCGCCCGGAGGTCGAGCGCCCGAGGCTGATCACAGCGAACGGCTCCTGTCGTTCGAGTGCCGGCTCCGTCCAGCGAGACAGCAAACCCTGCTGTCCGCGCGAAGTTGCCGCCACTGGTGATGGGGAGCACTACGGGCACCCTGGTCAGTTGGTTGAACGCCCCCGGCGTCACCACAAGCACGGGGCGTCGACCCCGTTGCTCGTGTCCAGCGGCAGGGTCTAAAGAAACCAGGTAGATGTCGCCGCGTTCCATCAGAGCAATTCGTCCCCAGTGGGTGCGGCGTCAAACCATTCGCGATCTTCCCCGGAGACCTCAGCGGATGGATCGCATTGTGCGAGGAGTGCCTCCAGGGTGTAGCGCGCCTTTTTCTGGGGCTCGATGATCAGGCGTCCGCTGTCAACAGCGATGCTCACCGTTTCGCCCACGTGCAGGTCCAACACCTCGAGAAGCGCGGGCGGAACGGACAGCATGACTGAGCCTCCGACCTTACGCAGATTTGTTTTGTGCATAATTTTCCTTCCGCGGTTTTACAAAAGTATAACAGCCATGGAGCTCTCTTACAATCGGGTCACGTTCGACCCGCCCCCCTGATAGAACCGGGGGAGGCCGAGTCGAAAGTCAAAGGCGGCACGATCTCGGGCCAGAAAGCTGGGTATTGTGACGCCGCGTTAGTGGATGCGGCGCGAGAGCCCGCGCCAGTAAGGCTCGCGCAGCTCGAACTTCTTGAGCTTGCCGGTGGCGGTGCGGGGGAGGGCCTCCACGAACTCGTAGCGCGAGGGCACCTTGAAGTGGGCCA
>CAYYHB010000269.1:0-4607 GCA_964471395.1 uncultured Burkholderiales bacterium
GCCAGCTTCCGTGGGCGATCAGCGGCCCCATCAGGTGGCGGTAGAGGCGCGTCAGAGCGTCTTCCTCGCCCTCCTCGTGACCGTGGCCGTCTTCCTTCAAGAGGCGCAGGGCGGCCCAGGGCACCACCGTGAAGGCCACCAGCATGCTGAACAGCATGGCCGCCGAGGCCCCCAGCGGGATGGGCAGCATGTAAGGCCCCATCAGGCCGCGCACGAAGGCCATGGGGAGGATGGCGCCCACCACCGTCAGGGTGGCCAGCACGGTGGGGTTGCCCACCTCGTCCACGGCCTCGAGCACCACCTCCAGGCGTTTTCTGCCCGCGTTCGAGGGCATGCGCAGGTGGCGCACCACGTTCTCCACCACCACGATGGCGTCGTCCACCAGGATGCCGATGGAGAAGATGAGCGCAAAGAAGGTGACCCGGTTGAGGGTGAACCCGTAGAGCACGAAGGTGGCCAGGGTCAAAGAGAGCGTGACCGGAATGGCGACCGCCACCACCAGCGACTCGCGCTTGCCCAGCGTGAAGCCTATCAAGAGCGTGACCGAGCCCACCGCGATGCCCATGTGCAAGAGTAGCTCATTGGAGCGCTCGGCGGCGGTCTCGCCGTAGTCGCGGGTCACCGTCAGCTCCACCCCGGCCGGCAGCAGGGCGGGGCGCACCGCCTCGAGCTTGGCCATCAGGCGGTGGGACACGGCGATGGCGTTGGACCCCCGGCGCTTGGCGATGGCCAGGGTGACGGCTTCCTCCAGTCCCTGGCGGGTGCCGAAGAAGACGTAATTGGTGGGCTCCTGGGGCCCGTCTCGCAGGCTGGCCACCTGGCTGAGCAGCACCGGGCGTGCCTGGTGCACGGCCACCACCACCTGGCCCACCTCGTCTTTGGTGCGCAAGAACTCTCCGGTGCGCAGGCTCAGGCTGACCGCTCCCTCGAGCTGGCCGCTCTGGGCGGCCACGTTGAAGCCGCGCAGGGCCTGGGCGATGGCCGCTGGAGTCAGCTTGTAGGCGGCCAGCTTCTGGGGGGAGAGCTGGATCTCGACCTGCCGGCTCTGACCTCCGAGCAGGGTGATTTCGGAGACGTCCTCCACCTGCTTGAGCTCTTCGTCGAGCTGGGCGGCGATCTGGCGCAGCTCATAGCCGGTGGCCTTCTTCGAGTGCAGGGTCAGGGAGAGGATGGGAACGTCGTCGATAGAGCGCGACTTGATCAAAGGCTGGCTCACCCCGGGCGGGATGCGGTCGAAGTTGGAGTAGAGCTTGTTGTAGAGCCGCACGGTGGCGGCCTCGGGGTTGAGGCCCACCTTGAAGCGCACGATCACCAGCGATTGGCCCGGGCGGCTGGTGGAGTAGACATACTCTACGCCCTCCAGCTCGCGGATCAGCTTCTCCATGGGGTAGGTGATGCGCTGCTCCACCTCGCGGGCGGTGGCGCCCGGAAAGCTGACCAGCACGTCGGCCATGGGCACGGTGATCTGGGGCTCCTCCTCGCGGGGCAGGGCCAGCGTGGCGCCCACCCCCAGCACCAGCGAGAGCAGCAGCAGCAGCGGAGTCAGCTTGGACTCGGCGAAGGCGGCCGCCAGTTGACCGGCAAATCCGAGCTTCACGGCAGGGCCACCGTCTCGCCCGCGTTGAGTCCTGACAGCACCTCCACCAGCTCGCCCTGATCCTGACCGGTCTTGATCAGGCGAAGCTCAGGATAGCCTTCCGGGTCGATGATCTGCACTTCTTCCAGCTGGCCGCGTCTGGTCACCGCTTTCCTGGGCACCAACAGCGCCTGGCGCTGCCCGGTCTTGAGGCCGAGCTTGCCGTACATGCCCGGGATCAGCTCGGCTTTCGGGTTGTCCACGGCCACCTTGACGGTGAAGCTGCGGCTGGCCGGATCGGCCGCGGGCACGATCTGGCGCACCTTGCCGCGCAACTTGCGAGAGCCCACCGAGAGCTCCAGCGTCTGGCCAGGTCGCACCGCCTCGAGGGCCTCTTCGGGCACGCTGACCTCGAGCTGCAGGCGATACAGGTCCTGGATCTCCACGATGCTCGCTCCCGGCGTGGCCAGCTCGCCCTGGCGCAGGAGCTTGCGGCTGACCACCCCGGGGAAGGGGGCCTGGACCAGCCCGTAGCTCAGGTTCGAGGCCACCGCCTCGGTGCCCGCGCGGGCCTGCTCGACCATGGCCTGGCTCGAGGATATGCCGGTGCGGGCTTCCTCGAGCTGGGCCCGGGCCGCCTCCACGCCTGCTCGAGCGCGAGCCAGGCCGGCCTCGAGCTGCTCTTGCTGCGAGCGGGCCACCTCGAAGTCGGCTTTGGCCCGGTCGGCCACCTGCTGAGAGACGGCCCCTTCGGCAGCCAGGAAGCTCTGGCGCTGGTTATCGGTGCGGGCCAGCTCGAGCCGGGCTTTCACTTCGCCGCGCTGCGATTCGAGCGCTTTGAGCTGGGCTTGAGCCTGCTCCAAGCCGCTCTGGGCCGTGCGCACCGAGGCCTGGGCCTGCACCGTCCCGGCCTGGGCCACCACCTCGCCGGCCCGGGCCTGGGCGGTGCGGCTCTCGAGATCGGAGGTATCCACCCGGGCCACCACCTGACCGGCGTTGACCCGGTCGCCCTCTTCCACGGTCAGCTCCAGCAGGCGGCCGCTCAGGCGCGTGGACAGCGTGGCCTGGCGCACCGGCGTCAGGGTGCCGCTCAGCTCGAGCTGGCGGGGCAGCGTGCGCTCCTCCACCTGGACCGTGGCCCCCTGCCAGCGCTCGCGCGCGGGGCGCTCCACCGTCTCCTGGTGCTGCTCCTTGGGCCACAGCAAGAAGACCAGGATGGCCACCAGAATGGGAACCAGCCAGCCCCATTTCTTGCGTGAAGGCGGCGGGGGAGGAGGCGCAGTGGTGGTTTCCTCGTCGTCAGCCATCTCAGATCACTCCGGTCGGGACCAGATACCAGTAAGCTTTGTTGAACACCATCTTCTGGTAGTGGACGATGGCGTTGGGCCTGGCGGGGGCGGGCGGACGCTGGTAGTCGAAGTCGAGCAGCGAAGCGTGGTTGTAGCCGGTCTCGAGGAAGCACATCACGTGGCCTCCATAACTGGCATGCGATTCTTTGCCGCGCAGGGCGGCGCAGAGCCGATCCACCACCACGGGAGCCTGGAAGTGGGCCGTGCTGCCGGCTTTGCTGATGGGCAGGTCGGTGACGTCGCCCAGGGCCCAGAGGTTGTCGGTGCCCTGTACCTGCAGAGTGTGGCGGTCGGTCTTGATCCAGCCGCGGGCCTCGGCGATGGGGCTGCCCTGCAGGAAGGCCGGGCCGCGGTGAGGCGGAACCATGGCCAGCAGGTCATAGTCGAGCTCGATGCCCTCCAGCGAGAGGGCCTTGCCGGGGCGCACCTCCTCGAGGTTGAAGAAGGTCTCCACCTCGACCTTGCGCTCCTCGAGCAGGGGAGCGGCGATCTCGGCCACCGATTCGATCGAGAACACCCGCCCGATGGGGTAGGTGTAGACGATCTCGGTCTTGTGGCGCAGGTTCTGGCGGGTGAGGAACTCTTCGAGCAGGAAGGTGAACTCGAGCGGCGCCACCGGGCATTTGTGGGGCAGACCGCCCACGCCCACCACGATGCGGCCGCCCTGGAAGTCTTGCAGGCGGCTCCACAGGCGCAGGGCGCCCTGCTCGGTGAAGCAGTGCTCGCCGTGCTCGGCCAGGCCGGGCACGTCCTCGGGGGTGACCAGCGCCCCGGGCGCCAGCACCAGGTAGTCGTAGTCCACCTTCGTGCCGTCGTGGAGGCGGAGCTCGCGCGCCTCGAGGTCCAGGGTATCGACTCGTCCCAGCACCAGCTGCACGCGCTTCTTGAGGAGGCTGCGCAGGGGGCGGCTCAAGCTGCGCTGGTCCAGCCACCCGAACGAGACGTAGAGCCAGCCCGGCTGGTAGAGATGGCGCGCGCTCTCGGAGACCAGCGTGATGCGCGCCTCCGAGGGCTTGAGCTTCCTGGCCAGCAGGTTGGCTGCCAGGGTGCCTCCGGTGCCACCGCCGACCACGACGACGTTCTTCATCGGGCTTTGCGGCACACGAAGCGGGTGGCGCCTTCCACCTCTTCGGCCCCCAGGAACTCATGCTTAGCCTTGGCGATCCAGGCGGGGATGTCTTTTTTGCTGCCCTCGTCGGCGGAGATTACGGCCAGCACCTGGCCCACCTGGGCCTCGCGCACCATCCGCACCAGCTCGAGCAGGGGGCCGGGGCAGAAGCTGCCGCGGGCGTCTTTCTCGGTATCGATCGTATAGTCAGGCATGTTGATGGCCTCCTCGTGTTGGTCTGCTGCTCAGATGAACAGCGTTTGGCCGCCCTCGCTCTCGTTCACGAAGCTGGCCACGCCGGTCACCTCGCTGACCACGTCCTCGAAGTCGGCCATAGTCAGCCCGAACAGGTCGGCCGTCATGCCGCAGGCCTTGACCTTTATGCTGCCCACCTCCATTCCGTTCTTGAGGGTCTCGAGCCAGCCCGGGACCTTCTTCTCTTGCATCGCTTGAGCGGCGGCCGCGGCAAAGTCCTCGAAGTCGCGGCTCATCCGCTGGTTGGTCTTCCAGGCATCCTTTTTGAAGGCCATCAGCCCCCAGAAGGTGAGAAAAATCTTCACTTCCTTGCCCATGG
>CAYYHB010000270.1:0-4555 GCA_964471395.1 uncultured Burkholderiales bacterium
ACAGGTTGATCCGCCACTTTGTTCCCGCGCTCACTACCAAATCCTCCCCCGGGAAGCGGTCCTCGAACGGCCGGGCAACATCAGCATCGACCTCGAAACAACACGGCCCGATGGCCGGCGCGATGGCCACTTTGACCTCTTCGGGGCGCGTTTTGTAGTGTCTTTGCATAGTCTGGAGCGTGGTCAGGGCCACGCCGGCCACGGTGCCGCGCCAGCCGGCGTGAGCCAGGGCCACGGCCCGGTTCTCGGGGTCGTGGTAGAGGATGGGCACGCAGTCGGCCGTGGTCAGGCTCAGCCCCACCACGGGATTATTGGTGGTGCAGGCATCCCCCACCATCCGATCGTGCACGGGACGCTCCACCACGGCCACCTCGACCCCGTGCTCCATGCGCAGGGTGGGCGGAGCGGCAAACCCCACGTGCTCATCGAAACGGGACTGGTTCTCTTCCACCGCCTCGCGCTCGTCGGTTGTCAACCAGCCCAGGTTGAGGGCCGAGAAGCTGCCCTGGCTCACCCCGCCGAGCCGGGTGGAGAAGCCGTGCGGCACCTCAAGGTGCGGAAAGACCACCGTGGTGACCCCGTGGGGGCCGTGCTGGCGCAGTTGATAGCTCATGGCCGGACCGAGCGCGCCAGGTCGCGCACCAGCCGCTCGGGCGACCAGCTGGCCCCCAGGTGATCCCAGGGCTGCGGCTCGCCCGGGTCGCGCTGGCGGTAGACCAGCTCCTCGAGCGAGAGCCCGCAACGCTCGAGAGCCTGCAGCCAGCCACGATAGGTCGGCCGGCGGTAGACCTCCAGCAAGACCGCTGAAAGACGCCGGTCGCCCCGAGCGAGCAGGCCCTCGATCAGGCCGACCCTGGGCGACTCGGAGTTGACCCGCACGCCTCCCACGCGGGCCAGCGCCTTCTGGACCCGCTTCATGCGCTCCTCGGCCAGCTTCGTGTCGGCCATGCCGGCCCACTGAAACGGCGTGAGCGGCTTGGGCACGAAGATTCCCAGCCCCAGCGTCACGACGGCATCCTTTTGCAGGGCGCGGGTATTCTTGACCAGCTCCACCAGGGCGTCGATGTCCTGGTCGCGCTCGTGGGGCAGACCCACCATCGAGTACATCTTGATCTTCTTGATCCCGGCCTGGAAGGCGCGTCGGGCGGCGTCGTAGTACTGGGCATCGGTGAAGCGTTTGTTGATCGCCTTGCGCAGATCCTCCGAGCCGGTCTCGGGCGCGAGCGTCAGGCTGCGCGTACCCCCCTCGACCATGGCCGTCAACAGCTCGTCGGGCAACTGATCGGCCCGCAGTGAGGAGAACGACACGGGGATGCGGTTTGCGCGCAGGCGCTCGCAGAGCGAGGCGATGTCGGGATGGTTGCCCACCGTGGCCGACACCAGGCCCACCCGCTGGAAGTCAAGCCCTCCTGCCCGGGCCCGCTCAACCGCCTCCCAGATGCGGTCGAGCGGCTTCCAGCGCACCTTGGGGTAAGAGAAGCCCACCGTGCAGAAGCGGCACACGTAGGGGCAACCCCGCGAGACCTCTAAAAGCAGCGAGCGGGCGAACTCGGTATTCTCGGTCAGCACCAGCGAATGAGTCTCCTGGCGGGCGAACTCCTCGGCCGAGATGTAGGTCTTGGCAATGGCCGCGGGCGGGTCGAATCCCGCAAAGCGCCCACCCTCGTAGAGCGGCCGGTAGAGCGAGGGGACGTAGAACCCGGGGATGGCGGCGATGGCCTCGAGCTGCTGACATCGGGGCTGACCGCGGGTGCGGCGCATGCACTCGACCAGCTCCTCCACCCGGCCCTCGGCCTCGCCCACGCAGAACACGTCCACGAAGTCGGCGATGGGCTCGGGGTTGAGCAGCGTCAGGGCGCCGCCCACCAGCACCAGGGGATGGTCCTGCCCGCGCTCGGAGCTCTTCAGCTTCAGCCCGGACAGCTCCAGCATGCGCAGAAAATGCACATAGTCCGGCTCGTAGGCCAGCGTAAAGCCCACCAGGTCGAACTCGCCCACCGGCCGCTGGCTCTCCAGCGTGAACAACCGCCGCCCGCACTGCTCGTAATCCTCGAGCTCGTCGGGGTCGGGCAAAAAGAAGCGCTCGCAGGAAACCCCGGGAATGCGGTTGAGAAAACCGTAGACCACCTGCAGCCCGAGGTTGGACATGCCCACAAAGTACGTGTTGGGGTAGCCCAGGGCCACCCGCACGTCGCCCCCGGCGGAGGGTCGGAGCAGGGCCGTCTCGCGCGCCATGCGGCGCTCGGCATTTTGAATCAGTTTCCAGGACATCGGCTCGAGGGCAAGAAAGCCCGGCCCAGTATACCACAACGGGAGCCTTGCTCGAATGAGAATCAACCGCGTCGTCACCAAAACCGGAGACCAGGGCGAGACGGCCCTGATCGGGGGCACGCGGGTGAGCAAGGACTCGCTGCGCATCGCCGCCTGCGGCGACGTGGACGAGCTCAACTCGTGCCTGGGCCTGGCCGCCGCCTGGATCAAGGACGAGAGCATTCGAGACCTCATCCTCCCGATCCAGAACCGGCTCTTCACCGTGGGGGCCGACGTCAACTCTCCCGCCGACGTGAGCGTGCCCCGGGTGACGAGCGAGCACGTTACTGAGCTCGAGCAGGTCATGGAAGGCCTGATGGACGAGTTGCCGCCGCTCGAGGAGTTCATCCTGCCCGGCGGAGGCCCCGGCGGCGCCGCCCTGCACCTGGCCCGCACCGTGGCCCGCCGGGCCGAGCGGACGGTGGTGGCCCTGTCGCGCTCGGAAGAGACCAACGGTCAGGCTCTGATCTACCTCAATCGCCTGAGCGACTTTCTGTTCGTGCTGGCCCGAGTGGCCAACAAGCGCGCCGGCGAGGGAGAGACGCTGGCCAACTTCTCCGAGCGCAAGAGACCTCGAGAGTAAGGTGTCCAGGCCGCAGGTCGTCGGGCCTGTCGAAATCGGCTTAACCGACTATCGTTCGTATCGTAGTCAGCTCGCCTGGGGACCTGGCCGACTGGAACGAGTGATCAGTTCGTGAGCCCATCCCTGGTCGTCCTCATCCAGGTCGGGGAAGCAAGGCCGGCTGTAATCCACCAACAATTCAAAATGGACACGGTCATAAAGGTCATTCAATACCTGATGCAGGTCGACCTCAGGCTCGCGATCCCCGGGCCCGAGAGGCAGACTGAACTTTGGAATCGAGTTGCGAACTGAGAAAAGGGAAAGGCTGGCTCGCGGTCGCCGGCTCCCACGGCTGACCAGAATTCGATAGTGGCTGGGTGGTAATCGGCTGTGAACCACCGGCATCGGCTCGCCGCTCCGCAGAAGGTCAATCTCGACCAGGCTGGTCTGGCTGTGTAAGATCTGCGTGCGCTTCCTGAGATACTCCCCTCGTCCGCCGCCAGACTTGTTGGCCGGCGATAAGAGCTCCAGAATGGTCACGACCTGGCCCGACGACACCTCCCTGACCTCCAGGAAAGTCTCGCGAAGCTCATCGGTCAAAGGCACTTCCACCTCGAGCACAGCTACCTCGCTCTGGCGCGGGACCGGGCCACCACCAGGCGCCGGCGTCCCGGTAACGGTTAGATCGGGCCGCCCGATGAAGACCAGGTCATCGGGCGCAAACTGGTAGACCCGGTGCTCAAGGCCGATGTAGTAGCGGGGAGAGACCTGGGGCGCCAGGGCTTCTCGCAAGGCCGCGATCAGGCTGTTGTGAACGTCAGGCCAGAGGGCCGGGTGCTCCAGATAAGGGTCCATACCCGGGAAGGGAGAGGGCATGCCCTGATGTTAAGGGCCGTGTCGGGTTCCGTCAACAGAGACCGTTCAAGCCAAGCCTCTTCATATCCTAAACGACTCGCGCAGCTTGTCCAGACGGGCCTTGTAGCTCGGGTAGTCCTTCACGGTACAGTTGAGATTGATGAGCAGGGCCCGACCCTCAAACGAGGTGCCCAGCATCTCGTTACGGATCTTCTGGTCCACGGCCGCGCTGACGAAGACGAAACGCAGCCACTTTCTGCCACCGATGGTGACCAGCTCGCTAGACTCCCATTCCAGGTCGGGGCGCTGCTTCAGGTTGCTCTCCATAAAGCTCTTGAACTCGGGAAGCTTGGCCGGCTCGAGCTTCGAGGCCGAATGGGTCATTGCCACCGTGCAGCTCATGGACGGGTTGGCATAGGCCTCCTGAGGGGGGTTGGTGGCGGGGAATTTCTGACCGATCTCCGAGGCGGTCATGGCCCGAAAGCCGTTCGGTAGATCGAACTTGAGCTTGCCTCCGAAGGCCGAATCGGCCGTGGCCAGGCTGAACAGGAGGCACCACAGGGTCAGGACGGCACGAAGTCGCATCGCGCAAAATTCTGGCTCCGACTCAGATCCCCTCGCAGGGGCCCATCGTCGACACCTCGGGGAAATGGTTGCAAACTTTAAGAAAGCTTTAGACAACAAGCCAGGGAGGTCAGCAGGCAAGCCGGAAAATCTGATCAGACGATCAACGAGGAGTGATGACGATGAAGAAAACCTTGCTCGCAGTGACAGCCGCCCTGCTCCTGCTCGGAGCGGCTCCGGCCAGCGCCCAGTTCAGCATTCCCA
>CAYYHB010000271.1:0-4555 GCA_964471395.1 uncultured Burkholderiales bacterium
ACGAGTTCCTCTCGCCCTACGGGATCAGGGCCGTGTCGCGCTATCACGAGAAGCACCCGCTGGTGATGCGCCTGGATGGCCGCGAGTACCGGCTGGACTACGAGCCCGGGGAGTCCACCTCCAGCCTGTTCGGGGGCAACTCCAACTGGCGTGGCCCCATCTGGCTGCCCATGAACGCGCTCATCATCCTGGCCCTGCGGCAGTATCACGCCTACTACGGAGACAAGCTGAAGGTGGAGTGCCCCACCGGCTCAGGCACCAGGCTGAGCCTGGACCAGGTTGCCCGCGAGCTGGCCACGCGCCTGACCAGGCTCTTCCTACGCGACGAGAAGGGGCGGCGGGCGGTCTTCGGCGAGTGCCAGATGTTTCAGCAGGACCCGCGCTGGCGCGACCTGATCCCCTTCCACGAGTACTTCCACGGCGACACCGGCCGAGGCTGCGGGGCCAGTCACCAGACCGGCTGGACGGGTCTGATCGCGACCATCTTGCTCGAGCTTTGAACGCGCTTTTCCGTCAGGGATGGGGCTCGCGCACGCGCAGGCGCACCCCGCCCACGTTGAGGTGGCTCCCCTCCTGCCGCACCCCGCCCCCGACTTCGGGGGTGAAGAACTGGAAGCGCTCGCGGGCCGCGGTCGGGTAGTCGGTACCGTTCTGCTTGCACTCGAGCAAGACCCGGGCCCGATCGGTGAGGCTCTCCTCCCGCCAGCTCTGCGAGAGCAACGTGCAGGCCTCGCGCAGCTCGGGCTCGGTCTTCAGGTGCGGTGCCAGGGTCACCAGCGCCTCGCGCAGCTCCAGAATGGCCGGGGCCTTTCCGCCCGCGCGGAGGCTCTCCAGCGCCTGGATGCCGGCATCGAACACGACCTCGGGGGCCAACTGGGGATAATGCTGGAACGATAGCCAGGTGAAGACGGGAAAGCGATTTGAAAGCCCCAATGCGGCGGTGCGGGGCTCGAAAGCCAGCATCAGCTCGTCCATCTTGTCGGCGCGCTTGTCGATCAACTCCAGATCGCCCAGGTCTTGCGGATGGACCGGGAAATAAGCCCTGTCGGGGCGGTGCAGCCAGACCGACTCGGTCTGAGGCGCTGCCTGCAGGCCCAGGTAGGTCCAGACCGCTCCCTGCGCCTCGGTCAGGTCCATGCGCGGGAAGGGAAAGCGGTCGAAGTAAAGCCCGGCCTGGTCGATGGCCTTGAGCCGGGCCGCCAGCTCGGGGTTCTCCAGGCCGCGGTCGGCGCCGGTGCCCAGGAAGTAATCGAGCGCCTCGATCTTGCGCGTCTGGTCCATGGTTACGCCCGTCCAGACATCGGGAGGCACCAGCTGCGTGGGCGCCTTCTCGAGGCCCAGAGCGGACCGGTAGGCGGCCAGGGGCCGGCTGCCGGCGTAGCGGAGGGTGGAGTCTTCGCGTGAGAATGTGCAGTCGTCGCGGTCGGAGTCGACCCGGAAGCCGTGGTTCTGCGTGAGATCACGCAGCAGCCGGGCCAGCTCGGGCCTGGGCCCGCCGGCCGCTTCGCCAACGCCGAACATGGTGTCGAGGAGTTGGAGATCCTGGCAGCTCTCGAGCGGGTACAGTCCGTGGGTCTTGGGGTCGCGCATATAGAGCGGCTCGGTGAAGCCGGTCAGGACTTTCTCGGTAGCCTGCTCGCTGGTCAGGTCGCCGATCAGGCGGGCGCGGTCGGGCGGGCCCGGCGTGAGGGTGTGCATGCTGGCGCCGACGGCCTCCGTGCGCCGGAAGAAGTCGAGCAACCCGTCCTTTGCTTCCTGCGAGAGCAGTGCGCCGATTGGCCCGGGCACGGCCGTGGTGGCGGTCAAGAGACCGGCTCGCTGCAGCTCGGGCCAGGGGAGGCTGGGCCGGCTGGCAGCTGCCTCAGAGGGCTGGAACTGGTCCAGAGTCGTTTCGCGCGCAGGCTCGCCGGCGCTTCGGGTGGGGCGCTGGTAGGTCGGGCCGGCCATGGTGATCGAGGGGATCATCGGGTCGAGCCTACCAGGGCGGCGTGAAAGAACGCTGAATGGGGCGCGAGTTCCCGTGGTCCCGCTCTCGAACATGAGGCGGTCGACGGCGTACAAGGAGGGGCCCCGGGCGATTTTGCTGAAATTATTCCAATGGAAGCAAGGCTAGTCAAACTAGAGCAGACACGTGAGCGCGAGTTCGACCGCCACTACTGGCAAGATCAGCCGATGGCTGCCAGATTCAATGCCGCCTGGGATCTCGTGCGGCTGTACCTCACAATGCGAGGACGCGAGGGTGAACAGCGACTTCAGCGATCTGTTGCAGTGCTTAAACAGTTGCCAGGCTGAGTACCTAGTTGTCGGCGGCTACGCCGTTATTGCCTACGCTGAGCCCCGTTTCACGAAGGACTTGGACGTGTGGGTTCGTCCCACGGCCGAGAACGCAGAGCGCGTTTACCGTGCCCTGGCAGAATTTGGTGCGCCTCTGACCGGGCTAACCGTTCAAGACCTGGCCACGCCAGGACTGGTCTACCAAATCGGCGTCCCCCCGGTGCGAGTGGACATCCTGATGTCCGTCGACGGTGTTGACTTTGATGAGGCTTGGCCAGGGCGAGGGTGGATCAACTTCGGAGAAGTATCAGGTTGGGTCATCGGGCGCGAAGCACTCATCAAGAACAAGCTCGCCTCGGGACGCCCGCAAGACTTGCTCGACGCGGAGAATATCCGCCTCAGCGGTGATTGAGGTCCATACTGCTATCCTCATCGATATGCTCTCGCGTCGTGAACAGTTTGGGATTGCTGCCAGCTACGAAGTACGTTGCTGCAAGCTTCGGTTGGCGTTTGCTGCATCGCGAATTGGTCGTCAGGGGGACCAGGCGGGGACCATTCTTGCCGGGCAACGATAGATTCGAGTTCTGACGGAGGAATGTTTCAAACATTGGGTTTCTGCAAAGCCGAGTCGAGAGCGACTGTCTACTCAACGCGCGGGAGTGTAGATCGCGTTGTAGCGGAGGAGAGGGTCAAGTGAGGAAACTCCAAGACCAGCTCCTCCGGAGAGAGACCCTGCTTGAGGACATAGTTGACCACCGATCGCACCGGGAATCTTGTATCCACAATGATCGGGCTGCCGCCGCACACATCGGGACGAGACGTGACGTAAGGATGTCGAACCTCTTCAGCGCTGGCCACACGGCAATTTTCAAGAGATGAAGCCGGTGCTCCTTCGACCTGCTCGCAGACAAAGAGCAGCTCAGCCAGGATCGACCGCGTGCCATGGTGCTTCCTCGGCAGTTCGCTGGGGACCGGGCGGGGACCATCTGGCCGGACACCCGGCTGAACTGGGTCTACAGACATTGGTGACCCTGTTTAGATGCCAGAAACCTAGTGCTTACGCCACTCGCTAGGGCTGCACTACAAACAAAGGCACGATGAATGGCTAGTAATGAGCAGGTCGGGCGTTCGAATCGCCTCCCCGGCTCCAGGCACCAAGCCGTTCTTCGCCTCTCGCTCGGGAGGCGTTTTTCGTGTCAGGGTACCGGTGGGGTAGCAAACTCACCGGCACTCCGCAGATCTGGCCTGGTCCCCAGCGGGTCAGGCGAAACCTACACCGCGGTGGGACAGAGTCTCGAATTGGCGTAACAACCGTAAGCAGGAGGCTTCCTCCGCCTGATGATTCAAGATCTGGCCCAGATCCTACTCCCAATTCGTCAGTCGCGCCGCAGGTATTTCTCCAGGCTGGCGCGCCAACCGAGCGTCCTCGAGAAGCTCGCAGGCGGCCCCGATCGGCAGCTGGAACGTTGGGTGCGTAACTCGGGACAGACGGCGGGCCTGGCTGACCAGCGCGCTTGAAGGGGCCTGGCCTCGGGTCATGATGGCCGCGCTCACCAGAGCAGCCACCTGCACCTCCAGGTCTGGCTCGCGCTCGAGCAGCCGCAGCAGCACGGGCTCCGGCTCGGGGCAACACGAAACCAGGCAGGGCAGCAGGACGGGGTCTTCCAGGCGCAGCAGCAACCACTCCAGTTGCTCGGCAGTCAGGCGGAACGGGTGCCCCCGCAGGCGGGCGGCCAGGGCCAGGCTTCGATCGCGGGCAGGTGGGCCTCGAGAGACTCAACGTAGGGTCTGGTCAGGATGAGGATGGGGGCGAGCTTCACCGGGGCTGATTCTGGGTGCTTCGGAGGGACCCTTTCACGCGCATCAGTCGGTTTCAAAGCTCGATGGCGTGGTCCTCGGGGTCTGGAAAGGCATCCTCCAACTGGACCTCGTGGCGAAGGCGCTCCATCGCGCGCGTATGCTGCAGAGCAGGTGGAACGCCAGTCGCCAGAGCTCCTCGAAGCGACCCTGCGCGAGGAGCTCGGGAAAGAGCTCTCCTTAAAACCATGGTCGGCCTGCTCCGGGAAACGCCGGTCGAGACCCATCGCCACGGTGGACAGAGGCCCGAGGCCACGTTTGCGCAGGTTGGCCGCCAGAGGGCCAACCTTCAGCTCGGTCACGGCCGTCGCCTGCGGTGGAAGCCGGCCTGCTCGGACATCTACGTGAAGGCGATAGCAATACGTAGATGGGATCTAACTTCGTCCCAATCTCGATCGGACAGTCGTCCAATCTTCTTGATGCT
>CAYYHB010000272.1:0-4511 GCA_964471395.1 uncultured Burkholderiales bacterium
AAAGCCAATCACCGCATGAATGATCCGTCCCACCTCCATGCCGGCACATACTCTCCCCCTGGCCGCATCGAGCACTCGCCAGGTGGCTTCCGAGCAGCCGCAGGATACGGCCGAGGTGCAGGGCGGCCAGCCCGGTCGGACGTCGGTCGAGGTGGGTCCCCTCCAGCAGGCTCATCACGCGACCCTGAGCGCGCTGCCGGGCCTGGCCAGCCTGCCCCTGGCCGAGCGGCTGGCCCGCATCCCGGTCGAATACCAGGTCAAGCGTCGCTTCCGGCTCTGGTTCATGGACCCCAACAAGACCGTCAAGCCCGAGAAGGCCGCCGGTTGGATGGGCGACGCGCGCCTGCGGGTCAAAACCAGCTCCGAGGCCCCCCCGCTGCCTTTGACGGGGGAGGCCGACCTGGCCAAGCTCGAGGCCCTGCATGGCCAGGGCTCCACCGCTTCGCTGGCCCAGCCCGAGCTTGGCGAGCAGCTCAAAGGCCTGGCCTCCAGGGGCCTGACTTTCACCGTGGGCGGGTTCCCCACCGACTGCTACGGCGCCTACAACTACCTGACCACCGGCTGGCCCTCCCACGAAGAGCAGCCGTCCCCCGTCACGGTGCGCTTCCAGCAGCTGCCCGTGCAGCGGCTCGACCCCGGCCAGGTAGGTCTTGGCAAGCTCGAGGAGCGGCTCGAGAAGGCACGGGCCGCGGTCGGCGACCCGGTGGCGGTGGCCCAGTATCTGTGCGCGTTCTACCCTCGCAAGGAGGAGGTGGCCGCCGACCTGGCGCGCTTTGAGAGCGGTCCTGAGGCGAGCAGCTACGCCTCACTGCGTCGCTTGCTGGGACAGCACGACCTGAGCAAGCTCGCCAAAGGGTTGGCCCTCACCACCAAAGGCGAGCTGGGTGACCGGCTGGGGCTGATGGAGGATATCCACTACTTCCAAGGCTATCAATACGGCAATCCCGACTTCTCGCTTCTGGGCAAGGCTTTCGACGGCATGATCGAGAGCGGGCTGAGCTCGGGCGAGGCCCGCAAGCGCTGCGCCGAGCTGAGCGGCGCGCTGGCTCGGAATTACAATGAGGGCTTCAATGAGGTCTTCCAGGCTCTGGGCTCGCTTTGTCCGGCCACTCCCGGGCAGATCGAGCTGTTCACGTCCCTGACGACCCAGGGCAGCGCCTCGGACGCGCTGGAGGTGGCGCGCAAGCTGGCCGATCCGGCTGGCAAGCTGTCCGAGACCGAGCGCATCGACCTGTTGGGGAAGATCCCCGGCTCGCTGGCGGGGAAGAACCTCGCCTGGGGGCTGGTGCAGACCGATCTCTCCGCCGGCAGGCCCCCGTCCGAGGTCGTCAAGCGGGCCCAGCGCCTGGTGGAGGCGCTGGGTCAGAGCCCTCAGGCGGCTCCCGCGGCCTACGCCGCCAGCCATCCCGACCGGTTCGACGGGGTGTGCCGCCTGCTCGAGGCAAGGGTTCCTGCGGCTGGCATCGGGCCGCTGCTCGACTCGATAGCCGACCAGCCCGAGCGGGTCGGCATGCTGGCCGCCCTGCGCGAGCGTGCCCCCAAGGTCGGGCCGCAGTTTCTCGAGACCCTCGAGCGCGACCCCCGGGGTCTTGCCCAGCTCGAGAAGCTGGCCGGCTCGGTCTACAAGGCGCGGCTGGCCGAGCCCAAGCCCGTCCTGGACGACTGGCGCTGCGATTCTGCTCGCAGCGACCTGGCGGCCGGTCTGGTGGAGCGGGGCACGGGCGAGCAGACGGTATCGGTCCTGCACGCCATCGAGGGCTGGGCCGGGTCCACCTCCCTGGACCAGCGGCTGAAAGCGCTGGATGGCCTCCAGGCTTTCAACTCCGGCTACGGCGGTCTGAGCGCCCAGCACCAGGGTCTGGCCTGGGCTTTGCAGGCCATGGGCGCGCTCTTGCAAACGGGTGCCAGCCTGGAGACGGCGCAGGGCCGCATGACCGATGTCCAGAGCACCTTGCTGCGGCAGTATCACTACGACCAGGTACCCGTCGCCTTCAGCTTCATGGCCGAGCAGGCCGGCAACGAGTCGGCGCTGGATTGCCTGCAACGCGTCCTCAAGGTCACCGGCGAGGTGACTCCCTCCATCGAGTGCGCCCGGGCCCTGACCGACCCGCGCCAGGGGCAGTCGCAGCGCATCCAGGCCGCCTTCAAGCTGGGTCTTGAAGGGCTGGGAGATCAGGCCGTGCGCCTGGCCCTGATCGGTGCCGTGAAGGGCGCCCTGGAGGGTGGTGAGGACCCGGCCTGCCTGACTTCCCTGATGAGCGTCGTCAAAGGGCTCGAGGCCGAGGCGGGCGCTTGCGCTCTGAGCTACACCACCGATAAGCCGCGCGAGCGCGAGCGCTTCGTGAGCCTGCTGAAGGCCGGCTTTCCAGCCCGGGTGGCTGGTCCCACCCTGGACCGGGCCCGGGGTGGACGGCTGGAGCCCCTGCTGGGGCTGGGCAAGGCCGGGCGGAGCCTGCAGGACAACCAGGTGCAGGCCTTCCAGGCCATCGATCAGCCCGACCCGCCCACGTTGGGCCGTCTGTGCCAGGCCTTCGGGCAACGTCCCGTTCTGGCTGCGCCGCTGGCCGAGCTGTTCGGCCAGGAGCTGAACGGCAAGCGTGAGGAGGTGGAGGTGCTCTCGCGCCTGCACGAGCAGAGCCGGTTCACCGCGCCCGAGACCATCGTGCTCTACCGGGCCCTGGCCGTGCCGGCCGGCTCCAGCACCCTGACCGAGCGGCTGGAGGCTTTCCTGGGCTCGGGAGGGCTGAATTCGCACTATCAGGGTCCCGGCCAGAAGGTCGAGCTGGCCGTCCAGCACGCCGAGGCCCTGCGGGCTCAGCTCGCGAGCGGGGCCACCGTCAAGGATGCCACCACTGCCCTCACCAGCCTGTGGACCGGGCTCTACCAGGGCTACCATAGCCAGGACGCCGGTCAGGCCCTCGAGCACCTGGCCGGGCTCGGCCAGAGCCCCCGGCGCGAGCTGTTCTTGACCCTGCTGGGCCAGCGTTACGAGGTGGGCTCGGCCGTGCACGCCTCCAACCTGGTGGCCGAGCCGGCTGGTAAGACGGGTATCGAGCAGCGCATCCAGGCCTTCCACGAGCTTGCGATCGCCGACTTGAGCCTGCCCGTGCGCGAGAGCCAGTTTCGGGCCTACCGCTCCGAGGTGGGAGCGGGCCAGACCAGCCAGGCGGCGGTAGCCAGGCTGCAGGCCCTGCAGAAGGCCGTGGGGCGCTGGGACGAGGCCGAGGTCTGCAAAGCCTTCGACCACGTGGCCGAGCATCTGGCCGGTCCGCGACCCGAGTTCACCGCCCTGCTCGAGCAGCTGCAGGCCGGCGTGAAGCCGGGCGTGGCCGTGGCCGCCCTGGAGCGGGCTCGCTCCAGCGGTGACCTGGACCGCCTGCAGGGGCTGAAGGGGCTGGGCAAGGCGGGCCACCTGCTCGACGACCGGGTGGCGGCCGCTTTTCAGGAAGCTCAGGAGAAGGCCCTGGCGGCCGGAGTCTCGGGCCAGACGGCCGGGCTGACCCTGGCCCGGGTGGCCGACGCGGTCGGGGCGCGCCAGCTCAGGGGCGACGTGGCGGCCAAAGCGGCCGCCTACTGGGGCGAGAAGCTGGCCGGCAAGGTGGAGGCCAGCGAGATTTTTGCCCGCCTGCTGGAAGAGCAGCAGTCTCCCGAGGTGGCCATCCGCCTGCTCGAGCTGATGCAGGAGCGGGCCGGCTCCACCACCCTCACCGAGCGCTACGACGCCTTTGTTGAGCTGGGTGGATTGAGCCGCTACTATCAGGGAGATCCGGGCAAGAACCACGATTTTGCCGCCTCGTTCTATCGAGCCCTGGTCGCTCCGCTGCAGAACGGGGCCAGGCTGGCCGAAGTCAAGCCGCAGCTGACAGGCGTGTGGAAGACGCAGAACTGGAATCGGGAAGTTCTCAAGCCGGTCTTCGCCCAGCTCGCCGAGCTGGGGGCTCACCCCGACGAGCGCGCCTTCCTGGCCTCGCTGGTCACCGGCCAGTGGGAGCCAGATGAGGCCGTGGCCACCTCCAGGGAGCTGCACCGGGACCTGGGCCGTACCAGCTTTTCCGAGCGCAAGCAGGCCTTCGAGACGCTGGAGCTGGGGCTGGCCCACGAGTATGACCGCAAGAGGGACGTGCTTCAGGCTCTGCGCCAGGAGGTCGAGCAAGGAGAGCGGATCGACCGGGCGGCGGGCGAGCTCAAGAGCCTGATCGGAGGGCTGAGCGAGCGCCATGCCTGCACGGCCGCCAGAGCCTGGTCCAACGAGCTTTTGGGCAAGCCTGAGCAGCGAAAGCACTTTGCCAGCATGGTGGGCGCGGCGGTGCCTCCCGGAGTGGCCCTGGCCACCGTGCAGAATGCTCCGGCCGACCATCTGGCGGCCCACACCCGGCTGGTGGGCCAGCTGGGCGGGTATGGCGACTCCCTGAGCTTGGACGTGGCCCGGGGCTTCACGGCCGCGCTGGATCAGCACGGCCAGCCAGACGAGCTGGAGCTGCTGGCCAAAGCGCTGGCCCATCGCAAGCTGC
>CAYYHB010000273.1:0-4494 GCA_964471395.1 uncultured Burkholderiales bacterium
CCCCCACCTCCCAGCCGACCCCCGCCCCCCCGCCCAGCCCCCCCCCCCCGGGGGGCGCGCCGCGGCGCGCCCCCACCCCCGCGGGGCGCCCCCGCGCAACCGATGGAAGGGGCGAAAATTCGTTCTTTTCCTGTGAAAATGTAACTTAAAGTGTGCCGAACTTTACCTCTGGTTGGCAGGGGGGGCGCTCTATCGGACTTTCGAAAGCTCTGGCAGTTTGGGAAAAAATTTCTCGATGTAGCAAAAAATCTTTCCTGAAGTGCAAGCATGGAGACGATTTCCTGACGGCGTACCGGCTGGAGACTGCAGCAGCAGTCAGTTCGGCCTTTCGACTGGTCAAGTTTCTTCAAGAAAATAACAAGGCAGCGGTTCGCCTGAGGCGAACGGCTGCCTGCAATGGAAGCGTTCTGACGCTTCCGGGTCTGTATACTTTGAGTATGGGGAGCGAGCGCCCTTTCAGGCGCTGGGAACCAGCACTTTGACCGCTTCTTCCTCAGTCTTAAATATCTCAAAGATTTTCACCAGTCCGGTGATGTTAAAAATCTTCTTGATCTGGGGGTTGGTGCAGATGAGCAAGATGCGCCCATCGTGCTCGCGCACCTTCTTGAGGGCTCCGATCAGGACCCCCAGGCCGGTGCTGTCGATGTAACGCACCCCTTCGAGGTTGATGACCAGGTTGTAACGGCCCTGGTCGATGAGCTCGTTGATCGTTTCCTTGACGCGCGGAGAGGTATAGACGTCGATCTCGCCCTGAACCTCCACGGCGTGGGCACCGTCTGATATCGGTCGCGAGTTGACCTTGATGTCCACCTTACTATCCTCCTGTGTTACAGCGCCGCTCGTGAAAACCTACGACCATCTTACCGCGACCGGCCCCTTCGGCGCTACCCAGGAGCTCAATCGGAACAAAGCTCAGGTGCGCTGCTCGGGCTCGCTGTCCGGACGAGACGTCTTTCGGCGCTCGTCGTAGAACGACTTGCCCTTCTCGACCAGTTCCTGGTAGTCTTCCTTCAGATCGGCCGCAAAATCGGAGGCCCGCTCCTGCATGTCTTTGGCCGTCTCACGCAACAACTGGCGTGTCTTCTGACCCGACTGGGGAGCCAGGATGACGGCGACGGAAGCACCGATCACCGATCCGACCAGGAGTCCGAACGCGAAACCGATTCCTTCTCTGCGATTCTCCATCAGGGCCACCTTCCTTTGCCGAAAGCCTGTCGAGCTGTTGAGCTTGGCCCGCCTTCGAAGTGCCTGAAGGCGAATCCTTCCCCAAATCAACCGGTTCGAAGGGCTTCCACCGGACTGAGTCGGGCAGCCTGCTGAGCCGGGTAGGCACCGGCCAGGAGGCAACCGATGACTCCAAAACCAAGACCGGAAAGCATGATGAGGGCGGTAGGGGCAAACAGCTGTTCGTTGATGAGCACGCCGCTGGGTCCGAAGTGAGCCACCGCCCATGTGGTCAGGAATCCGCCGGCCAGGCCGAGGGCCAGGCCCGCCAACGAGCCCGCCAGTCCCAGGGCCCCGGCTCGGGCCAGATAGATCCAGCGGATGTCGGTCCGGGTGGCCCCGACCGCCCGATAGAGGCCGATGAAGCGCGCTTCCTCGCGAACCTGCAGCGACAGTCCGGTTGAGATGCCCACCCCGGCGATCAGCAGAATAGCCGCCGCAAAACCGATCAGGGCAATGCGCGCCCAGACCACTCCAGTTGCGATCCGGCGCGCCATTTCCAGGCCCGGGGTGGCCAGACCCAAATCCTCCACGGCTGCGGCCACCGCCTCCACCCGTTCCGGGGTATCCACTTCCAGAGTCACCGAGTAGTAGCTCAGCGGCTTGCCTTCCCACTCTTCGAGCACCGCCAGGGGGAGAGCTGGGCCGCTCACCCCGATCTGGTCCGAGACGCCCACAATCACGCAGCGACGCCGCACCGACTGGCCCGGACTGAAGCTCGACGTGCCCACGAGCAGCTCGAAGTGTCGCCCCACGATGGCTTCCGGGGTCAGGGCTGGCAGGCGGGTGTGAATGGAGATGCCCGCATTTACGATTTCGACCGCTGCCAACGGAAACACTGCGGTATAAGGCTCCGAGGGCGTGGGGGCAAAGCTGCGGCCGCGTGCTACTTGACTGGCCACCAGGCCCGGGTCTACGCCCTCCACGATCATATCGGTCACCACCGACTGGCCGCCGTAGCTGGCATAGAGCTGACAGGGTTGGGGCAGGCGGGCCTGGCGGTAGACCGCGGTCACGCCCGGCAGGGCCCGCAGCTTGTCCACCGTTGCCTCGTTGATCGAGCTCTGGAGCGCGAGGGGGCCGACCTTGAAGCTGGAAGGTTGCACGCGGATGCGGTTGGGCAGCGAGCCCACCACGCGCTTTCTGAGCAGCTCCTCCACCCCGCTGGCCAGGCTCAGAAAGTAGACCAGGCAGGCCACCCCCAGAGCCACGCCCAGGGCCAGCGGCCAGTTGCGCCAGGGAGAAGCGCCTGCTTCTCCCAGTGCCAGTCGCGTAAGGCGGGTGCGCTTCATCGGATCAGCCGGCCGGCGGCCATTTCCACGGTGCGCTCGGCCACGTTCAGAATCGACATGTCGTGGGTCACCACCACCAGGGTTACCTGCTCGCTCTTGTGCAGCTCGGACAAAAGCTCAAGCACCACAGAAGCGGTCTCGCCATCGAGGTGGCCGATCGGCTCATCCGCCAACAGCACCCTTGGGCGATTGACCAGGGCTCGCGCGATGGCCACCCGCTGGCGCTGGCCTCCGGACAGTTGCGAGACAGCTCGCTCCTCCATGCCCGCCAGTCCCAGGCGTTGCAGGAGCTCCCGGCAACGGGCCAGCCCGTCTGCCATGGGGGTCGAGGTGAAGTAGAGCGGGATGGAGGTGTTCTCCAGGGCGGTTCGAGACGGATGCAGATGAAACGATTGGAACACGAAGCCGATCTGGCGGGAGCGATAGGCCGACAGTTGACGGTCGTCGGATTGGCTCAGCTCCAGGTCGTTGACGCGCACCGAGCCGGATGTTGGGCGCTCGAGGCCGCCGATCAGGTTGAGCAGCGAGGTCTTGCCTGACCCGGAGGGCCCGACCACGGCCAGGAACTGGCCCGCCGGCACCGTCAGGTCCACCGCGTCCACGGCCCGGGCTCGGCCGAAGTAATCCAGCGTCGCCGCCTTGAGCTCGATCAGCGGCTGGTCCAAAGATACAAGAACCGGGGCGAGTCGAAGGTGACCTCGCGCAGCATCTCCTCGAGGCTCGGGGGGGCCGGGCGGGCGCTCATCGTGAACAGGTCAGCGAAACTGGGCTCCCTCTTGTAGCGCACGACTTTGGCCTCGGACGCCTTACCGAGCTCGCGGCACTTGGCGAAGGCGTCCTCCTGGTAGCCGATCTGGTCCACCAGCTTGACCTCCAGGGCCTGGGGTCCGGTGAAGACGCGCCCGTCGGCCAGCTCTCGCACCTTCTCCTCGGGGATCTTGCCCTTGCGTCCCTCGGCCACCACGGCCACGAAACGCTCCCACATCTCGCTGATCAGGCCCTGCAGAAGCTTACGCTCAGCCGGAGTCATGGGCCGGTAAGGCGAGCCGATGTCCTTGAACGACTCGCTGCTGTCGGAGCGAAGGGATTTGATGGTCTGCACATCCACCCCCAGTTTGCCCATCAGCTCGCTGACCTGGAAGAACTGCGAGATCACCCCGATGGAGCCGGTCACGGTGGTGGGGTGGGCGATGATGTGGTCGCTGGCCATCGAGATGTAGTAGCCGCCGCTGGCTGAGACATCCCCGAAGAGGGCCACGATCGGCAGGCCAGTCTCCTTGCGGAAGAGCTTGAGCTCGTTGTAGATGCGGTCGCTCTCGGTGACCCCCCCGCCGGGGCTGTTGACCGACAGCAAGATGGCCTTGACCTTCTTGTCTTTCTTGACTTTGCGCAGCTGCGAGCGGATGGTGTCGAAGGTTCCGGGCCGAGCCGTCCCATCGACGCCGTCCATGATGACTCCCTTGACCGAGAGCATCACGATCTTGTCGTTCGCATTCGACTCTCCGTCCACCAGCATCTCCTGGTAGCGCGTGGAACCGCCCAGGTTCGAGCCTCCGCCCTCTCGGGCCACCGCCACCAGCAGGACCAGATTGACGAGCAGGCTGCCCATCAGGAACAGGAATATCAGCGCCGGAAGCCAGGGGAAGCCTGCTTTGCGGGGCGGAGAGGAGGCGACGGGTGGTGGCGGAGGCGGGGTCAGCATGCTCGGTTATCCTTTGAACAGGGCGGTCAGGAAGAACATCAGGTTGGCGGGCCGCTCGGCCAAACGGCGCATGAAGTAGGGATACCATTGCGAGCCAAACGGCACGTAGACACGAATGTTGTATCCTTCGCGCCGCAGCTCGATCTGGCGCTCGCGGCGGATGCCGTAGAGCATCTGGAACTCGAAGCTGGCGGGGGAGATGTTGTGCTCGCGTGCATACTGGATGGTGGCCTTGATCATCTGCTCGTCGTGGGTGGCGATGGCCGGGTAGGTGCC
>CAYYHB010000274.1:0-4450 GCA_964471395.1 uncultured Burkholderiales bacterium
GAGTTGCGGCGCACCTCCCAGGCCGCCTCGAGCCACCAATCCTCGGCCTCCTCCATGGCTTCGAAGGCGCGACGACAGGCTACGTGCAGGGCCTGCAAGGCCTCCTCAGAGTGGAGGTCGCTCTGCCAAAAGACTTCATCGGAGTATTCGCGGAAGGGAACCTCGAGCTCCTTGAGGCGAGAGAGATCAAGCTCGGTCATCAGCCGGGCCGGGTCGGGCAAAGAGCCCTGGAGAGTCGACTCCAGCTCGGCCCCAACCTGCCAGTCGTAGAGCTCGGCCACCTCGGAGGCGGTCAGGGGCAGCTCGCCCGAGCCCTGAATCGGACCCGGGATCCAGTCATGCTTACCGGCGCTGCTCTGGGCCAGGCGCGAGGCCTCGGACAACTCCCACACCTGACGGATATGCTCGAGCTGCTGCTCTTCGAGCTTGGCCAGTCGCCGCATGAGCTCGGTCGCCGCGGCGGGAGGGGCAGGCAGCTCGCACTGGCGCAGCCTGTCGAGGGCCCGGGGACAATCAGAAGTGATCAGAACGCGCTTCTCCCTGGAAAGCCAGTAGCCGGCCAGCATCGCGGCCAGATGGGTCTTCCCCGAGCCGACTCCCCCGACGACGACCGTCAGAGCCCGGCTCTCCGTGGCTCGGGCAGCCTCCCACTGGGCCGGGGTCAGTCGCAAAGAGAGCCAGCTTTCGATGGGCTCCGAGCCGGGCACGGTGGACTCGGAAATCAGTCCGGCAAGAGCGGGAGTCTCCTGCAGCGAGGCAATAGCCTGACTCCAGGGTCCCGGGCCCCACTGGCCAGCAACCTGAGCCAGAAAGTCCAAAAGGCTGCGCAGTGCCCCCGTTTCGGCTCTCTTCATCGGGAAGACTTCTCGACCGCTCCTGTCGTCGCTGAACCCTCGTGCCCGCAGGCGGGCTGCGCGCTGTGGCGCTGGTTCGGCCTTTGCGTCTCGCCAACCTGCCTGAGCAAGCTCAGCTGCCCGATTCCGGGAAGACATAGAAGGGCAGGACATCCAGGGAACGGTAGCGTTCCAGCGTCTGGGGCGGCAGGCTGAGCCTGGTGATCACTCGGCGACAATCGCTCGTCTGGCAGCGACAGTGCATCACCCAGTCATCCTCTGGCCCCAGGCTTGTGGCGTAGTCGTAGGTCAGCTCCTCACCGGCCCGAATGGCCTCGATGGCCACCAGCACCAGGCGCTCGCCTTCCAGGCGGATACCGCAATTGGGCAGGCAGGAGTGATTGACATAGTCGTCCATATGCCCCGAAGGCCCCAGGAAGAGATTGCGCCCGATCTGGATGGAGTGCTCCAGGTCGCTCATGTCCGAGAGCGTGCCCCGTGGCCCGCCGAATCGCAGGATCTCCTCGCCCGGCTCGACGCCCTCGAGGGCGAAGACACCCTGGCCGAAGTCGGTCGTCCTGAGCTCGAGCTGTTTGAAGAACTGCGGCTCACAGATCTGACGAAGCATGCATCCTCCCTGTCGGATTTCCGGGCAGGGGAATTCGACACCCATCTTCTGGCTCTTTCCGCCCGGCAGGGCGGAGTCTAAGCTCACCCGAATCATGCCAGATGGTTCCCCTCGATCCGGCCGCCTCGGTTCGCGCCAGCTCGCCACTGGGCCGCCCGAGCCGTGCCGCTGGTGAGAGCCCGGTCAGCGACCAGTATCAGGGGACAGCACTCTCTCCTTCCCGTGCCCCCACCCCGGTGGAGAGCGCCAAACCCTGGCACCGCAAGGCTCTGGACAAGCTGGCTGCAATCGGTCGCACCACCATCGCGGTCGTGCCCACGCTGGCCTCGCTGGCGGCAGCCTGGTCAGCCTGCAGGGTCGAAGGCATGTTGCCGGGGGGCAAGAAACTCAGTGCCGTCGACTGGCTGCGCACCCGCACGCCCTCGCTCTTTGCGCGCGGGGTCAACTCGTTGGCCGAGCTGGCCGGTCCGGCCGCCGAGCGCTCGGTGGGCCTCTCGGTCAAGGATCTGGTCAGCATCGACGAGCACCTGTACAAGATGCTCTCCCCCCAGAGCGACGCCCAGGGCGTCAAGCAGGTTCCCCGCTTCCTGCGCCAGCTCTCGGAGGCAACCTTCAGCCAGCCCGGCTCGCCCGACGCGGCCTACGTCTACCTGGGCGAGGGGCGCGAGAAGGACTCCCAGGCAGTGATGGACCTGTGGAACTCGCCCCAGCGTCCGGCCCAGAACCCCTACCCCCCCGAGGACGACCGCAGTTGGGTCTGGACATGCCTTGAGAACAAGATCGCCAAGGGCGCCTTCCCGGTCTTCATCGACCTGGACGGCGATCCGGTCGGCTACAGCTCGGCCGAGTACCTGGCCAAGGAAACCGTCAGCTCGCTGGTGGAGCGGGGCAACTCGCTGGGCTCGGGCGGATTCAGCCACGCCGGCCTCTACTACCGCTGGCTGACGACCCGGCTCGACAGCTTCTACCGCAAGCTCGAGCCCTGGATGGAGCAGAGCAATCCCGCCCTGCACCAGCGCGTGGGCGCCATCAAGCAAGACCTGACCCCGCCCTGGCTGGGCGGCAACGAGGGCCTGGGGCCCTGGCCCTCGCCCCCCGGCATCGACCGCGCCTTCGACAGCCTCAGAGGCCTGGCCTCGGGTCGGGTGGAGGAGTTTGCCGACGCGGCCGTGGCCCTGGACCGCGATCTTTTGTCCGGGGTGCAGAGCCACTGGATCAAGCTCATGCGCGAGGCCGGCTCGGAGCGCCGCGAGCAGCTCTTCCGGCCGCTGGCGCGGGCCTGGGTGGAGCTTAATCTCAACGGGGTCACTCCCTCGGACGCCCCGGTTCTGGCCGCCCTGCAGGGCGACCCTCCGGCCACCGTGCTGCGCCCCTACGACCGGGCCATCGCCCTGGGCGAGGTCGTGGATCACACCCTGAACGGTCTGGGGATCGCTGAGCGCCGCCAGCTCATGACATGCCTGCAGCAAGAGCTGAGCGCCGCCATGCCCGCCCTGCGCCGGCGCGAGGAGGGCCTGCGCCAGTTGCTCGGCCAGGACTACCCGGGTCTGGACCTGGACAACCTCTCCGAGTCGGGCCCGGCCCTGACCCGGCTGCGCGAGCTGGCCATGGTGAGCCCGCTGGAGCCGGGCGTGGTGGAGCAGGTCAACCGCCACCGCGATCTGACCGAGTGGATGGCCACCAGCCAGCGCCGCTACGGGGACGTCGATCTGGGGCTGCTCGAGGGGGCGGCCTGCTTCAAGAAGAACGCCCTGGCCATCAGCGAGTACTTTGACCCGGGCAAGACCCCGGAAATGGTCACCATCCTGGGCGCGGGCCCCAACCGGGTGGACCTGCTCGGCCAGGGCACGGGCGACCCCAAGAAGGTCTCCATGGTGCTCGAGGGCGGGGGCGGCAAGGGTTTTTGCTACGTGCAGTGCCTCAAGGAGCTGCGCTCGGCCCTGGATGCCTCCCCGGGACGCTTTGCGGTGGACGAGTTCATCGGCACCTCGGCCGGCGCCATCACCGCCGGCGTGATGGCGGCAGGCTTCTCGGTGGAGGAGCTGAGCGCCATCCTGACCGAGCTCGACTTCAAGAAGTTCAACTCCGATGCCGTCTGGCTGATGGGCGGGGTGGATCCCAAGGTGCGCGGCATCAACCGCACGGGGCTCTTCTCCCAGCAGAAAATGTATCAGACGCTGTACGAGCTCTTCTCCAAGAAGCTCAGCATCGAGGGACGGCCTATCCTGTTCCGCGACCTGCCCTACAAGCTGAAGGTCATGGGAGTGGCCCTGAACACCGACCTGCCCCCGTCGGATCCCCTCTTCAAAGCCATCGACGGCGATGGGCGCCTGGTCATGTCGGCCGAGACCACGCCCAACTTCGACGTGATCGGAGCCATCATCGCCTCGGCCGCCGTACCGGGGTTCTTCTCGGCCCCCCAGATGGAAGTGGCCCGCAAGGACCAGCGCTACCGCCTGCAGCTTTGCGATGGTGGAGTGGTGGACAACCTGCCCGTCTCGACCGCCACGCCGGGCACGAAGGACGCGCTGGTCGTGCTGCCGGCCCACTACGAGGCGCCCGACCCGGCCACCGGGGAGAAATTCAGCCTGAGCGTGCTGAACTTCGACCCGGGCAACCTGGGGCTGCTCGATGCCCACAACCGGACCAACTACCAGCGTTTTGCCCCCCAGCTGGCCGAGTTCTTGAGCCGGCAAGATCATGATCGGGTGGTGCTGGCCCTGAATCTGGCCACCGCCGACGAGCAATCCGCACCCGCCCTGCTCGGGCGCTCCCGCGAGGCAACCCGCGAGCTGAACGAGCAGGCCGACTTCCCCCACCTGTCGGAGGCCGAGGCGCGCAAGCTGACGGCCAAAGACGTCACTCTCGGGCGCCGCCTGGCCGGGGCTGTGTTCAACGGCCTGGTGGATGGGCGCGAGGGAGCCGAGAACCGGCTCGACTGGGGCTGGCGCTCGAGCCGGGTGCAGCTGGTGGGAGGCGAGGAAGAAGA
>CAYYHB010000275.1:0-4399 GCA_964471395.1 uncultured Burkholderiales bacterium
CGAGGGAGGGGAGGATCCTGCGCGCTGAGGATGGAGTTAGCAAGGACTTGTAGAATGGCCGGCCATGCGCGATCACCAGCACTGGATGTGGCAGGCCCTAGAAATGGCCAGCAACAACCCGCGCTCGCCCTTTGGAACACTGATCGTGCACGCCCCCAGCCAGTCCGTGCTGGCCTCGGGCTGCAATCACACGCAAGACAGCCCCATCTGGCACGGCGAGATGGACGCCCTGTCCCACCTCGACCGCGAGGCCCCCTTCGCCGAATGCGTGCTCTACACCACAGCCGAGCCCTGTCCGATGTGCCAGGGCGCCATCTTGTTCGCAGGCATCCCACAGGTGGTCTACGGCAGCTCGATACCCTTCCTGCAGTCCATCGGATGGGAGCAGATCGACCTGCGGGCCTCCGCTCTGGCCGCTTTATCCAAGCAGGGCTGTCAGTTGCTCGGTGGGGTTCTGGAGAAAGAGTGCGATGCTCGCTTTCTCCACGCCAGAGAGCTTCGCGCTCAGGAGAAATAAAGAGCGGCGGCGTTCCCGTGCAGGATCTTGCAGGCGGCCTGCTCGGCCTGGCTCGCGCTCAGATCGCCGTCTTTCACCGCCTGCTCCAGAACCAGGCCCAGCACGCGCCGCCCCCACAAGGCGCCCAGGTAGAACAGCTCGCTGATGCGGCTGGCATCGCTCGACCAGGTCAACTTGGAAAGGGGGCCCAGCTCGAGGAGCATGGCCACCGCCTCGACCATGCCACGCACGCTCAGAAAGGGAACCGCCAGGCCAAAATCCAGGTAGACATTGGGGTACACGCTGGCCAGAAAGCCCGCCTCGCGGGCGAAGGGATAGCTCGCGTGCAGCAAGACCAGCTTTGTCGAGGAGAAGCGCTCGATCAGAGGCCGCAGGGCCAGCGGGTTGGCTGTCGCCAGGTCCAGGTCAGGGTCGCCGAAGCCGGTGTGAAACTGCACCGGTAGACCCCGCCGGGCGGCTACCTCCAGCCCCAGCCTCACCAGGCGGTCGTTGAGCGGCTTGAGGGCCAGCCTTTCCCCGCTCCAGGACTGGTAGGCCGCCTCAGCCTGCTCTCCCTCCCCGATGGCAAGACCGGTTCGGTAGGCCGCGATACTCTTGAAGCCGGCCGCGGGGGTGCTCTCGAGGTAGCTCACATAACGCTCCAGAAAGGCTGCGAAGGGCCCCGGGTCGTAAAGTTGCTCGGCCACTTGCTCCAGGCGCACCAGGCGCCGCACGGGCACGAACCGGGCGTGCCAATCCAGAGGGTGGCAGCGGTCGGGGCTGAGGCCGTCGTCGAGCAACAGCTCCTCCACGCCGGGCAGGCAGCGCGGGAAGAGCTCCTCGGGGCTCAGAAGGCTGCGAGCCTGCTCCACCTCATCACTGGCACAGCCGAGCAGGGCGGCCAGGTCGCGCAGACTGCGCAGGTAGAAAAGGCTGTTTCGGGCGTGGCCTCCCGAATGATGCGCCTCACTGAAGCACTCGGCGTAATCGGCAGGTTGCTCGCGATGGATAGGGTGACAGTGGCTGTCGAGCAGGGGATAGCCGCTCAGGTCCAAGGTTCTCGCCCTCCCGCAACCGCGTGGGGGGTCAGAAACGCCCCCCCAACAAGCGCACCTCGCCCTCCGGGCCCAGCTCCTCGAGGCGGGCCACCTCGGCCCGGCGCACGGCCAGAAAGGCCTGGCGCAGCTCGGGGCCGAGGGCATCGGCCAACACCGTGTCGCGCTCGAGCTCTTGCAGGGCCTGTCCGGCCGAGCTGGGCAACCGAGGGGGACGGTCGGACTCGGCCAAACTGGCCGGATCCGACTCCACGCCAGGGGGAAGCTCCAGGCGGCGCTCCAGTCCATCCAGCCCACAGGCGATCATGGCCCCGATTGCCAGGTAGGGATTGGCGGTGGCGTCCACCGCCTTCACCTCGAAGTGGCCCGGGCTGGCCGGCAGGCGCAGAGCCGCCTCGCGATTCTCGATGCCCCAGCAGCGGAAAGCCCCGCTCCAGGAACTCGGCACCAGGCGCTGGTGCGAGTTGGGCAGCCCGGCCGTGATGGCCAGTAGAGCGTCCAGATGTGCCAGGATACCGGCCATGAAATGCCGGAACCGGGGCGCGTCAGAGGGGATCCCTTCCAGGCCCAGGTGCAGGTGACAGCCGCTGCCAGCCTGAGCGGGGAACGGCTTGGGCAGAAAATTGGCCCGCAGAGCGTGGCGTTCAGCCACGGCATGCACAGTCTCGCGCAGGGCCACCTGGTGGTCGGCCGCCTCCAGTCCGTCGGCGTGGCCAATGGAGACCTCGAACTGCCCCGGGCCGGCCTCGGCGTGGAACTGCTGCACGCTCATCCGTTGAGCCACCAGCGATTCGAGCAGCTCATCGAGCACCGGGCGAATGCGATTGAGCGAATACACCGAGGCGAAGTTGCTATCATCCACCAGGGCGCCATCGGGGTGATGCAGGTAGAACTCGTTCTCGAAGGCGGCCGTCAACCTCAGACCGTGGCGCTTGTGCAACCGCTCCTGCTGGCGCCTGACGAAGCCGCGCGGGCAGAGGCTCCACGGCTGCCCCTGAAAGTGCATGTCGGTGAGCACACGGGCGTGGGAGGGAGCATACGGTAGGGCCTGCAGCGTGGACCAGTCAGGCACCAGGGCCACCTCTCCCACCGGAGTCAGCCCGCTCTCGGGCAAAACCATGTCGGCCGTGGCCGGAGCCCCCTGGGCCCCGGCCGCGATGAAGACCTCGAAACCGTTATCCCACCCCTCTCGGTGCACGGCCTTGGCCCGAATCTGGTTGCCGAGATCGCACCAGGTGGCCCGAATGGCGCGAATGGAGGCGGCCTCAGGGGCGCTCAGAACGTCCACGGGCTACATCAGCTTGAAGCGGCGAATCACGTCCGCTCCGCTGTCCTGGTCTAATTTCACGCGGGGAGCTTCGAGAGATGATTTTCAGGAATCCTTCAGCCTCGAAACCTAATCTGCTCAACGACAAACACAACCAGACCAGCACTCGGGGAGGCATTCCGTGATCACCACCAGCACCAGTTCCTTCACCACCCCTGTACCTTCCGCCAAACAGCCCGTGGGCATCGCGCCCGGCGGCTGCTTTGTGCCCGACCCCCAGGACGGCCTCGGCCCGCCCGTGACCATCCCGGAAAAAGACTGGGACGAGCAGCTCAAGAAACAGAAACCCCAGAAGCCGGCTTACGACGAGGTCGTGAGCCGCACACTCAACCTGGTCGACAATAAGGAGATCGCTCGGGCCGCCCAAAAACACGACATGAACGTGGTCAACGTGATGTGGGAGGACACCCATCGCTTTGACAACTCCTCCGGCGGGCGCAACATCACCGACATGACTCTGGCCGTGCAGCAAGAGGGCAAGCGCGGCGACAGCAAGGTCAGCCTGCTGCCGGTGCTGCGCAATCCCAACTTCGCCGACAAGACCGTGGACATCAGCCTGGACAAATTCTTCGTGCTGGTGGGCAACGAGAAGGGTGGCGAGCCCCAGCGCGTCTCCCTGCGCGAGTATCTGGGCGACATCCGCCAGTATCTGTCCGACCCCAGCTCCTTTGCCGGCGACACGAAGTCGCTGCTCAAGGCCGACGAGACCCACGTGCTGGGCAGCGCCCAGGCCTGCTTCTTGCCCGTGCCCCAGGGCGAGGGGGAGACGGTCAAGTTCAACCCCACCGTCTACAACTACCAATCGGTCAAGGACGACCCGGCCGTGCTGACCATCCTCTGCACCCCGGAAGGCACCAGCGCCACCGTGATCGACAACCAGCGCGACAAGTTCGGTGGCCAGAGCTGGGGCCAGCCCCTCTTCTTCAACGAGAACGGGAAGCGGGCCAGCCTGGTGGGCGGACGCATCAGCGAGCGACCCGATGAGCTCGGCGGCGCGGTCGCCTCGGGCGTAGCCACCGCGAACGAGAACATGGTGATGATCATCCAGGTTCCGCTCAAGCAGAAGAACCCCCAGAACTTCGGCTTCCTGGAAGCGGCTTCGTTCTCGATGGCGCCCCAGTTCAAGGGCGCGACGCGCTCGATGCGCTCGACGGAGGACGCCTACATCACCCACGGCAAGGCCGAGGGCGACTTCACCGAGATCGACAAGCAGAGCCTGGTGCGCGACGAGGAGCTGCCCATCCGCGTGACGGTGCAGTTCTACAAAGCCACCGACGGCAACGTGACCGCCGCCGACGTGGACGATGCCGCGGCCAAGATCAACAAGGTCTATGAGGACGGCGACTACGTCGGAAGCCTGGTGACCGGTCGCGACCAGAGCCGCCCCACCGCCCCGCAGGGCTTCAACCAGGAGCCCAAAGAATTCTGGAATGACTGGGCCAAGAAGCACCAGCGCGAGACGGGAGAGACCCCGGCCGACGTGGCCGACCGCTTCCGCGACCTCAACGCCAAGACCGGCGT
>CAYYHB010000276.1:0-4370 GCA_964471395.1 uncultured Burkholderiales bacterium
ACTTCGAGCAGGCCGGCTTGACCGAGGTGGAGACCTTCATCGCCAGCGGCAACGTGCTCTTCAGCTCTCCCGAGCAAGACTCCAGGTGCCTTGAGCAGCACATCGAGCAGCATCTCGAGCAGGCGCTGGGTTACCGGGTGGATACCTTTCTGCGCACTCCGACCGAGCTTGGCGCGGTGGCCGCTCTTCAGCCCTTCAACTCCGAGTGCGCGGCTTTCTACGTGGCCTTCCTGAAGGCGCCGCCCGGGCCGGAATTCAAGGTGCGTTTGCGCTCGCTCGACAGCGAGGTGGATCGCCTCGCTCTCAGCGGGCGCGAGGTCTACTGGCAGTGCAGCGTCAGCTCGCACCTGTCGAGTTTTTCGGGAGCGGTGCTGGAGAAGCTGCTGGGGGCGCCGGTCACCATGCGCAACCGCAACACGGTGCTTCGCCTGGCTTCACGCCAGGGTTAGCGCTTCTTCTTGGCGTTGGGGTCAGAGCGCATCTGCCGGTAGCTCGGCGGCCGGGGCAGGCTGCGGGCGGGTTTCTCCCGGAGCGGGGACTGGTTCGGTTCGGCGGGGGGCGGAACAGGTTCGGTTGCCGTCGGAGGCTCCGGAGCCCTGGTCTGTGGCTCGGGAGCTTCGGGCTCTGGCGCTCTGGCAATCTTGCTTGCGTCCTGGGGCAGCTCGACCTCGTCGCCCTCGCCCGGCTCGGCGATCTGTCCCCGGCGCGGCTCCCGGCGCGGGGTGGTATCGCAGGGCAGGCCCAGCTCGGCACCCACGTGCCCGGCCAGATCGCTGGCGTACGAGGACCGGTAGAACGGCCCGAACAGCCGGAACTCGCCCAGGCAGACCCAGTAGCGGTCCGGCTCTTCATGGTCGAGCGCCCTCTGGTGCGGGCGGCGCTCGCTCGTATCCATGCTGAACCGCAGCCCGCCGCCCTGGACGTTGAAGCCTGAGGGGCCGAAGCTGAAGCGGATCCCATCGGGCCGGTTGGTCCAGTGATAGACCCAGACGCTGCCCACCTGAGCGAAGGTCAGCCAGCGGTGGGCCCGCTGGCGCAGCCCCGAGCGCTTGATGATCCAGCTGACCCCGTGCAAGAGGCGGCGATCCTGGGGGAACAGGCCCACCTCCTCCTCGTAGCGCCCGCAGTCGTCGTCGCCGGCGCTCCCGATGCCGAAGGAGGTGCTCGAAGCCAGCACGATGCGCCGTGCCTTCAGGCTCTGCAGGGCGCTCTCGTAGTTCTGCTTTTCTCCGAAGAATGACACCCGGGCTGGTTCTGTCTGGCCGGCTCCTGTTCCCCCGTCAGTCAGCTTTCCTCGGACGGAGTTGACACGCCGGGTGTCAGCTCATGAGCAGACGTGGAAGCTGTCAACTTTCCTCGGACGGAGTTGACACGCTAGGTGTCAGCTCATGAGCAGACGTGGAAGCTGTCAGCTTTCCTCGGACGGAGTTGCCACGCCGGGTGTCAGCTCATGAGCAGACGTGGAAGCTGTCAACTTTCCTCGGACGGAGTTGACACGCCAGGTGTCAGCTCATGAGCAGACGTGGAAGCTGTCAACTTTCCTCGGACGGAGTTGACACGCCAGGTGTCAGCTCATGAGCAGACGTGGAAGCTGTCAACCTTCCTCGAGCGGCACCCGGCGACAGGATTAGCTCGTGCTCGACTTGCGGGTCGTGCGGGTAGTGTTCTTGGTCACTGTCGAGGTGCTGCCCCCGCCGCGCGAGCCGCCCGGCGCCCGAGTTCCGCGCGTGGTGGAGCTGGCCGAGCTGCCCGAGCCGGAGCTGGTGGCCGGGCGCGGGCCCTGCTCGCCGCTGGCTCCGCCGCTCGTGGCCGGCCGCGGGCGGTCGCCCACATAGCCGCGCCACTCCTGGCGAGACAGTCCGGGAACCTGCTGGCCCTCGCCCGGACGCGGATTCACGTCGCTGATGATGAGGCCACGCGTGGCCGGGCCGGTGTTCTGCCCGTTGGAGATCACGTTGCCCTCATAAGGCTGGCGGCGCCCGTTCGGGCCCCGCGGAATGCGTCCGTGGTCGTCCTGGTAGAGCTGGCCCCGGGGCCCTCGCATCACGTTGGCGGCATGCTCGCCGTTATAGACGATGCCGTAGCCGTGGCCGTCGAGCGTGCGCGGGTCGACGCTCTGAGCGGCCACGCCGAAGTAGCGAGCGATCTCATCGGGGTACTGGCGGGTGTTGATGTGCTGCAGGGCCTGCTCGTAGGGAACCCCGTTCTCCTGAGCGTAGCGCTGGGCGGCGGCGGCGTTCATGCGGGCTGCCTGCTCCACCGCCGCTGGGTCGCGGCCGCTGTAGTCGGAAGCCTCGCGCGCCTGGCGGATCTGCTCGGGAGTCAGCACGGCCGAGTAGCCGTCGCGCATGGTGACGCGCACGTTGCCGTCGGGCATCGTCTCCATTCGCATGGCGTCGTCGCCCCACTGATGCTGCATGGCCTTGATGATGGCCGTGGCGCTGCAGTTCTCGGGGGTGCCCTGGGCCACCCGGTCGTGCACCCGCTCGACCGCGGCCGCGTCGGGATTCTCGGGGGTGCTCGACGAGGGCGCGGTTGAGTTGGTGTTGCGCGGTCCACTGCTGGGACTGTTGTCCCGGGTGCCGTTCCCGTTCCCGGTCTGGCGGGCCCCTCCCGAGTTGCGGCCGGCGCCCCGGTTGGGGGAGGCTCCCCCGCTGTTGCCGCTGGGCGAGGCTCCCCCGGCGTTGCCCACCGGAGCAGCCCCTCCGGCCTCGGGTGTGCCCCCTGCGGCCTGAGGCTGTTGCTGGCCTCCCTGCACCATTTCCAGGGCTTTCTTGATCAGCTCCTCGGTCTCAGGGGAGATCGTCGCCCCGGCCTCGCGCGCCTTCTGGTAGTCTTTCATCAGCTGCTCGGCCAGGCCCTGCGTATTGGCCGTGCCCGAGGTGGCAGCCACCATCAGCTGCTGGGCCTGAGCCCGCAGAATGCCATCAAAGTGCGAGCCGGCGATTCCCTGGGCCAGCATGGCCGCCCCCATCTGCCCCTGTCGGTCGAGCAGGTCTTGCGAGGGGCGAAACCCGTCGGCCCCGTTCTGGTTCAACAGACCGGCCGGCGAGCTGACCGTGCGGAGCTGGCTCAGGGGACTCTGCGGCAGGGCCGGGTTGATGGTCATCATCGCGTCTTGAGCTTAACTGCCCGAAGGCAGCCGGCGCAGCCCCGCAAGTTATGACAGGGTCTCGCAAGTTATGAACATTTCCTACCTGAAGATGAAGTTTTTGTATCTGTTCTCGAAGGACCGGACAGGGGCCGGGCGAAGCGACATTCCGTGAAACGACGCACTTTTCTCTTCGCTCTGGGGGGCGCCAGCCTGGCCCTGGCGGCCGGCCCGCCCGCTTTTGCCTCGGCCGACCCGGCCATGCTCACTCCCTGGACCGGCCCCTACGGGGGCATTCCCCCCTTCGACAGGGTGAAGGTGGCCGAGTTCCCGGCCGCTTTCACCGCTGCCATGGCCGCCTATCGAGAAGACATCCAGGCCATCGCCGACAACCCCGAGCCCCCGACTTTCGCCAACACTCTGGCCGCCCTTGAGGGATCGGGGCGCGCCTTTACCCGGGTCAGCTTGATGTTCGGGGTCTATACCTCGACCATGAACACGCCCGAGGTTCAGGCCATCGAGCGGGAATGGTCGCCGCGTTTTGCCGCCCTGTATGACAAGATCATTCAGAACGACAAGCTCTTTGCCCGCATCGAGGCGGTCTACAACGCGCCCGACAAAACCAGCTGGACCAGCGAGCAGCAGCGCCTGGCCTGGGTCCACCACACCAACTTCGTGCTGGCCGGGGCCCGCCTCTCGCCCGCCCAGAAGAAAGAGATGGCCGAGATCAACCAGCGCTTGGCCCAGCTCTACACCCGCTTCAGTCAGAACGCCCTGGCCGACGAAGAGAACGAGATGCTGGTGCTGACCAGGCCCGAAGATCTGGCCGGCCTGCCCGAGTCTCTGCGCGACGCCGCCGCCACCACCGCCAAGGAGAAAGGCCAGGCGGGCAAATGGGTGATCCTCAACACCCGCTCGGCCATGGAGTCGTTCCTCACTTACTCGGATCGTCGCGACCTTCGCGAGAAGGGTTTCAATATGTGGATCCGCCGTGGCGACGGCGGGGGCGAGCACGACAACAACGCCGTGGTCACCGAGATCTTGCAGCTGCGCGCTCGCAAAGCCAAGCTGCTGGGCTACGAGACCTTCGCCCACTGGCGATTGCAGAACACCATGGCCAAGACTCCCGAGAACGCCATGAAGCTGATGATGCAGGTCTGGCCAGCGGCCGTGGCCCGGGTCAAGGAAGAGGTGGCCGCCATGCAAGAGCTGGCCGGCCATTCGATCGAGCCCTGGGACTACCGCTACTACGCCGAGAAGGTGCGCAAGGCGAAGTACG
>CAYYHB010000277.1:0-4366 GCA_964471395.1 uncultured Burkholderiales bacterium
TGACCGAGGTGAGCGCTCACCCCCCCGGCGCCCTACTCCCTTCTCGAGCGCGCCAGGGGGGCGGCGAGGATCCTCCGCGTCACACCCGCGTGTTTCGCAACCAGGGGGGGTTGACGGGTGGCCGCGACCTCGCCGATTCCCACCGCGCTCGGGGCCCCGCCCTGTGGACAAAAGCAGACGAGGAGAATAAAGAATGCAAGCACCGACCCGGGACCAGTGGATGAAGGCGCTCGCTCAGATCCTGACCGCCGACCAGGCGCTCGAAACGTGGCTCGACGCCTGGGAGCAACGCGCCGCCGAATTGACGCCCGAGGCCGTGGTGGGCGCCGTTCGGCTCCTTAAGGCTCACCAGGACCAGACCTTCATCCTGCTGGCCTATCTGGGCGCCACCGTGAAGGTGGGCGTCACCGCGAAGGCCGAGGGCGGCTGACATGGCCAAGAAGAAGGGCGCCTTCACCGGCCTTCAGAAAAGGTTTGTCGCCGAATTCGTGCGCGACGGGAACGCCACGCAGGCCGCTATTCGGGCCGGCTGCCCCCCGGCAAGCGCCCGAAAACAGGCAAGCCGCTGGAGGACCGCTCCCGAGTTCCGCCATGTGCAGGATGCGATCGCGATCGCGCTGTCGGATTGCCTGTCGGACGCGAAGGACGTTCGCCGGCAAGCGTTCCTCGTCCTGAAGCAGCTCTCGTTCGGGCACCTGGCCGTGGATGCGATTGCGGTTGCCGCCCGCGAGGGCCGTCTGCTTGCGGATGTCCTCGACGAGTGCGAGCTGGCCATGATCGCGAGCTTCTCCGTGAGCACCTTCCAAGACGAGGGCCTCTCCGTCAAAGTTAAACCTTACAACCGCCTGCAAAGTCTGGCCCTGCTCCTCAAGCACTTCGGAACCGAGGATGGCGCAGAGGCTGAGGATGCGCAGGCCGCCGCACAATTCGACCTCAAGCTCAGTAGCATCATTCGTCGGCTCGAAGCCGACGAAGAGGAGTTCCTGGCCCCCCTGAACGACCAGGCCGAGATCGGAGGCGAACATGCCGAAGAGTGATCGCCGCGCCCTCCGGGGCCAGATCGAGGCAGCGAATCGGCGCGCCCTGGTGGCTTATGCCGAGCTCGCCCGGGTGGAGTTCCTGGCGCTCGCTCGCCGGGCTGGCCTGCGTGACGAGCACAGCGCCGCGCTGCTCGAGCTGGCCGAGCAGCATGGTCTGCTGAGGCTCACCCATCACGATCGCCGGGGCAACCTCTCCGGGGTTAGGACCGCCGTGCTGGCCGCCAGAACGCTTTTCCCAGGGGCTTTTGAGTTCTCGGGACGGGGCGCGTGGCTCGGGCTCGGGCTTGAGCCCGTGCACGTAGTCACGCGTTACCTGTTGAAGAGGAGCTGACCCGGGCGGGGAAGTGGCCTGCCCCCGCAGAAAATCACCCTGACACCGCCACCAGGCGAGACTGACCAGACCGGCACTCCCCGGCCTGATCGACCGGCGCTCCAATTCGGCGCGCGCCGAGACCGCCGGCCCCTGGGCCTGGAGCTCCCCCGCCTCACAAGCCCAGCGGAGCGCCACCCGGGCAGGCCGGCAACATCCCAGCCTGGAGGTGTCCGTCGTGCTGAACAAAGTCCCCGTCGTCGAGTGTCCTGGCTGCCGGCGCCCGCTCGAGGAGCTGCTGGAGGACTGTTTCCTCTGCCGGTTCTGCGCTACGCTCCGTTTCGGTGACCGCGAGAAGATGGCCAACATCGCCGACAGTATCACCGAGAGCAGAGAAATCCGCGACTGCTTTTACGAGGACACGCACAAAGGCGCCCGTGGTGGCGGAGGTGGAGCGAAGGGGGGCCGGCGCAAACCGCCGCGAGGGCCGTTCGGTCCGCGCAACTTTGCTGATGACGCATGGGGCGGAGTCGGAGGTGGGCCGTGGGGAGCGCCCGATCCCAAGGAGAAAACGCCCTGTGACTATGGCCGGGCCGATAGTAAGGTGGTCAGCGTCCGGTTGGGAGCGGAGGAGCGAGCTCTGCTCGAGCACCTGGCCGCCCGGCACGGGTCCCCCGCCTCCGCCGTCAGAGCGGCCCTGGCCGGGCTGGCAGCCCTGGAGCACGCCCGGGTGGCCCAGCACCTGGACGCCGAGGAGCCCGGCGCTGGATCTGGAGAAGAGCACTGATCACCCGGAGTCCGACCCCGAAGCTCCGCGACGAAGGGCGCCGTCCCGCCACCTGCCCGGCCTGCGAAGGTCCAGCCTGGGAGGAGCCCGGCGTGCTGGTCACGCGACCGGACGGCACCGTGAGCATGCGTCCAGGACCCGTTCGGTGCCCTGTTTGCGAGCGCCTCACCCGGCGCTGCCGCCTCTGCCGGTCGCCGTTCCAGGCCCGCAGGACCGAGAGAACCTGCCCGAGCTGCGCCGAGCGCCTTGGAGCCCCGCGTGATGACCAGCCCGCTCCTCTAAGCAACGCCGTCGTCGAGAGCAACGCCGTCGTCGAGGAGGCCCCCCCTGCCCGGTGCGTGGAGGTGCCCTTCAGCCTGTTCGAGGAGCTCCTGGCCGCCGTGGCCCAGCAAGGCTCCCAGGAGGCCGCCGGCCTGGCTGGGGCCCGGCAGGCCCTGCACTGGCTGAAAGCCGCCCAGGAGGCCCGGCAGGCGGGAAGGGGGGAGGCATTCGCCCTCGCTGCCTACCGGACAGCACGGGCCCGGGTGCTGGTGGCTGACTACGCCGAGATCCTAGACCTGGCCGCCAGCCGACCCGTTGACACGGAGGACCCGCGCAGGTAACCTCGAAGAAACGTTCTGCCCTGAAGCACCACCGATGAAGCTCGGGAGCGAAGGGAAGGCCGACACTGGACGGCTTTCTTCCCGAGTGGAGGACAGGAAGACTCTGGCCCCATTCGCAAGGGTCAGATCAGGGGCCAGCCAGCATAAACGCTGACCGCCCGGGCCAGACACCCGGGCGATTTGTTTTCAGGGCAACCGCTGGAGCATCGCTTCGGCACGCGTCGAGGCCGGCTCGGGATACTTCTGCCCGATGGTCAGGTCCCGCAGGAAGCCCGCCAGGGCATCGGCCAGCCGCAGCAAGGGCTCGGATTCGTCACGCGTTCCCACCCGGATGCTCCGGTATCGAATGCCCCGCGACCGTAGAAGGGCCGCGATGGTCGAGCGGGCTTTAGCGTCCAGACCGTCGACGATGGGCGTCAGGACCGGCCGGGGCTCGGGATAGAATTCGGCCGCGTCCGCAACGGTCTGAGCAACCCGGCGTTCATAGTCCTTCCCTGGACCCCAGGAGCGCCACAAGAACCGGCCGAGGTCGGCAAGCCCCGGGAGCCCCTCCACGAAGGCTTCCCGGCTGCGGTTGTCCGAACGGGTCCACTTCCGGCCGGCGCGCCCGCTGGCGTTCTCGAGCTCGATGGTCTTCTCAGCGAGCGCCTCTCTGCTACTCTGGAACGGGCCGCCTCATACTCGGGCGGATCGATCCTAGGGGGGGTGGCGAACAGTCTGCGAATTCTCGCACCTGCGAAGATTCGCAAAAACCGAACAAAACTGAACCAATTTTCGCAACCCCGGGGGGGGGCCGAACAAACAATCGCACACCGAGGAGATTCCCATGCGCGAACAAGAATCCGAACAAGACCTGCTCGCCTTCCTCGAGGACCTGGCCGCCCGCTGGTCCGACGACTTGGCCGAGCTGGCCGACCGCGCCCGGGAGGCGCGCCGCGAGGCCTCAGCCCGGCGTAACCAGCGCGAAGCCTTCAAGCGCCGCTTGCGGCGTGACCGAGGCTCGCGCCCGTGAGGGCCGGCAAGCCGGGCCGCTCGGCCACGCCGACTGACCTGCGCTCTGAGGGCCGGCTGCCGGCTCCCTGCCCGATTTGCTCGGGCCCCGGCTGGCAGGAGCCGCCCGTGGTGCTGACCCGGCCAGACGGCTCCCGGGAGGAGCGCCGTGGCCCCGTCCGCTGCCCGGTCTGCGAGCGGGGCCAGCGACGTTGCCGGCTCTGTCGGAGAGCGTTTCGGCCCGAGCGCACGGAGAGGACCTGCCCGAGCTGCTTGGCCGCTGCCCGCCTGCCCGGGCCCGAGGCCGCCCCGCCCCCCGAGCCCGAGCCCGAGCCCGAGGTCGAGGTCGCTCCCGCCCCGCCCCCGGCTGTGGCCCGCCGCCCTGACCCCGTGGAGTGCCCTGGCTGCCGCGCCCCGCTCGAGCAACTCCTGGAGGATTGCTACCTCTGCAGGGCCTGCGCCCTGATCCTGTTCGGGGATGCTGCTCGCATGGCCGATATTGCCGCCTCGATCAGCGACCGCCGTGAGATCCTCGAGTGTTTCCGAGAAGACACGAAGCGCGGCGCCCGTGGCCGCAGCACCGACTCCCAGGGCCGCCGCAAGCCACCACCGCCCCGCCGGGGCCCGAGATACTCCC
>CAYYHB010000278.1:0-4352 GCA_964471395.1 uncultured Burkholderiales bacterium
GTCAACAATGACGGCAGCTCCTCCCCGGTCACTCTGGACGGGCACACGGTCAATCCCGGTGACCTCTTCATCAACAACGGCTGCAACGTTACCTTCGTGGAGGACTTCTTCGACAACGGGGGCATGGGGGGCGGCAGCGGCCCCCCCGGAGTGCTGGTCTGGATGGGACGTTGAAGAAGTCCCGTCGCGGTCTTGCTTTGGCCGAGGTGGTGCTGGCCGTGGGCATCCTGGCCGTGGCCGTGCTTTCGCTGGTGCTGGTTTTCACCAAGGGGATGACCTTCTTGCTGCAGAGCAACCAGGTTGCGGGGGCCACCGACGTGGGCCGGGAGTTCCTGGAGGTGGTGCGCTCGAATGGCTATGCCTTCGTCAGCCCCGGCACCTACGATGGGAGAATTCCCACTGCTCAAAACGGCGGCACGGGCTTCCCCCCCGCTCCCTATCCGGTGGGGGCTCGCTCGGGCCAGAACTATACCCTGGTCGTGCAGGCCGATACGGCCGGAATGCCCCCCAACACCATCGCTGTGAAAGTGGACGTTTACTGGAATGCGCGTGGCAAAGTCAGCCTCCAGACCTACCTGCGTCCCTGAGCGCGGATTCACCCTGGCCGAGATGCTGGTGGCCAGCGCCGTCTCAGGCCTGCTCTTGCTCACGTTGTTCTTCATCTACCGCATCTGCGCTTCGGCCTGGATGAAGGGAGATACCCAGACGCGACTGCGCCAGAGCGCCATGGTGGCCTCCGAGAAGCTCAGCCGCGACCTCGAGCGCAGCGTCTATGACAGTGTTTCCATCTCGGCCGATCGCCGGGGCATGTCCTTTCTGTCCGCTCTGGATGCGAATGGCCAGTTCCAATTCAACATCGCTTCCCAGGAGCCCATCTGGCAGAGCTACCTGATCTACTACCTCGACACCCCATCGCGCGAGTTTCGTCGCCGCGCGGTGAGCGTGGCCGGCGCGCCTCAGCAGTCGGTAGCCGGGCCCATCGAGAATTTCGGGCCCAGTCAGCCGGTAGATACCTACATGGTCGGTGGCCAGGCGGTGGCTCACGGGCTCGACTTCTGCGAGCTCACGGTGGTGAACAAGCTTCTGCGACTCAAGTTGAGAGCCCAGCAGAAGCGATACGGAAGCGAACGCCTTGAGGTCTTCGAGCTGGAGACGGTGACCAACCTCCGTAACTAACTAGGGTACACAGGCAGGACCCGTAGCGAAGGACCCCTGCATGCATACCCCGGTCGAGCTCACCCTGCTGCTGCCTTTGATGCTGGCAGCCGTGATCGTGGCCTTCGTAGGCAACTGGTTGAGGCTGCCCTACGCCATTTCGCTGGTCGTGGCCGGGCTGTTGATGACTCCGCTGCGGCTGACGGGCGGTGCCACCCTCGATCCGGGCGTGCTCGTCACGGTGCTGCTCCCTCCCTTGCTCTTCGAGTCGGCCCTCAACCTCCGCCTCGGGTTGCTGCAAGACAACTGGCGCCCGCTGGCCCTCTATGCGCTGCTGGGCACGATTCTCTCGAGCCTGCTGGTGGGCGCGCTCAGCTCCACCCTGCTGGCCATTCCCCTGGCCTCGGCTCTGGTTTTCGGGGCGCTGATCTCCTCCACCGATCCCATCTCGGTGGTGGCCGTGTTCAAGCAGTGCAAAGTGGGCAAGCGCCTGGCCTTGCTGGTGGAAGGCGAGAGCCTGTTCAACGACGGGGTCTCGGTAGTGCTTTACAGCGTCCTGCTGGCCGCCGCCACCTCTACCGCAAAGATTGCGCCCGGCGACGTGCTGGTGAAGTTCGTTTTCGTCATCTTGGGCGGGGCCGGGGTGGGGTTGGCGGTGGGCCTGCTGGCCTCACGACTGACGCGCGAGTTCGACGATCCGCCCCTGGAGATCACCCTCACCTGCCTGGTCGCCTGGGGCGCCTTCCTCGTTGCCGAGTCATTCCACGTCTCGGGCGTCATCGCCACGGTAATTGCCGGACTGACAGTCGCCAACTACGGCATGGCCACGGGCATGTCTCCGGGCACTCGCCTCTCGGTCCACTCCTTCTGGGAGTTCGCGGCCTTTCTGGCCAACTCGCTGGTCTTCTTGCTGCTGGGCATCCAGGAGACTCTGGTCAACTTCTGGGGTGACATCGGCTCCATAGCGGTAGCCTTCGTGCTGGTGCTGCTCGGGCGAGCCGTTGCGGTCTACGGTCTGGCCCCTGTAGTGAACGGTCTGGGAGCCCAGATCCCAACCTCCTGGTTGCACGTCATGACCTGGAGTGGCCTGCGCGGAGCCCTGGCCGTGGCTCTGGTATCCGGTCTTCCACCCGACTTTCCCGGGGCTCAGCGCCTGATCCACCTGACCTACGGAGTGGTGCTTTTCTCGCTGCTGCTGCAGGGCACTACCATGGCCTGGCTGCTCCGTCGACTGGGCATTACCAGCGCCCCCGATCGACTGCAGAGCTACCGTCGGCTCACCAGCCAGGCGCGGGCCGCCCGGGCCGCTCTGAGAGTGGTGGAACGGCGTCTGAACGAAGGATTGCCCCGCCCCATCGCTGAGCAAACCTGCAGCCACTATCGCGCCAAACTGGAAGGGGTAGAGCATGAGCTGAGCGGGTTGGAGGTCACCCACCGCGAGGTCTTCGAAGAGCAGTTGCTGGAAACGCGCCGACTGGCACTGAAGGCCGAGAAGGCCAGCCTGTTGGAAGATCAGCGCGCCGGCTTGCTCGATGAGCACGACATGGAAGAGCTCATCGAAGAGCTCAACCGCGAGCTGACCAGCCTGGACCAGGCTATGGACGCTCCGCCGCCTGAGGATGACGGCAAACCGCCTGATGCTGCTGTAACAAAGTCCGCAGAAGCTCGTTCGTCTGACGCCACTGAGCCTCATTGAGCAGGTTCAAGCCACCCTGCTCGTCGAGCTGCAGGCCCGTCCAGGACTCGGCCTGGAGGCGCAGCACCTCGGCCGGCAAGTCAGCGTCCACGGTCAGGTCCCAGACGTCAAGGCGAGCCGGTGCCCCGCCCCGGGAGGCGACCCGGACCAGCAGTCGGTTCCGCTCAGGCGTGAAACTCGCCACTCGATAGTGGCTGGCCGTCTCGGAGATCATCAGAAACTGGTTCAAGCGGGTGAGTGGACGGCCTGAGTCGAGATCCCACAGCCGAGCGGTCCGGCTATCCAGGGTGGTAGTGGCCAACCAGTTTCCGGTGGCGTCGAAGGCTGACCAGAAGAGCCCCTTCTGAGCCAGGGCCCGGCCGACCGGTTGTCCCTCGGTAGGGCTCCAGAGACGCACGGCCACTCCGAACTGGGAGATCAAGAGGTCGGAGGACCGGGGACGGAAGTTGAGGATATTCTGGGAGCCGATGTCTACGAGCGGCGGGCCCACCGGGGCGCAGTCAGGCAGTCGAAGAGTTTTGACCGTCGGCCGGTTACCCTGCCGGTCGAGCAGGTTCGTGGCCAGGGCCACCCACGATTGAGGTCCACCGGAGAAGGTGACCAGCGTGGCTGGTGAGCTAAGTAGCTCCTTGCGGGCGGCCAGGTCCCACAGTTTGAGTCCGCTGAAGGCTGAGCCAACGGCATACAGATAACGCCCGGTTGGGTCGAAATTGACCTCCTCTACCGGGAACGGGTGCTGCAACGGGTCGCCGAGGCGCTCGCCCTCGAGGCTCCAGATGCCGACCGTGCCGTCCTTCGAGCAGGTAGCGTAGCTCTTGCCATCGGCCGAGAAAGCGAGGCCTGTAATAACTTGAGAATGGGTGACGGGGCGACCGACCGGCTGCCCCGTGCTGACCGAGACAGGCTGCACGGCCACGCTCTCGGCATAGAGCGGCAGCAAAGTCCGAGCATCCGGGCTGACCAGGCACCTTCTGAGCGGGTTCTCGGTCTTCCAGCGGGTAAGCACGCGATTGCCGGCCAGGTCAGTCACGGTGACCTGGCCCTCGAACCAGGTCACGGCCAGGCGATTGTCGATCAATCTCGGGTAATTGGAGCTGGTCTGAATGCCGTTCAAAGACAAAGCCGGTCGATTGTGCAACAGACGGCTGATGTCAAAGCCCTTCAGCCCGTCGCCGATGCTGACCAGCAAGGACTGATTGTTGGGAGTAAATCCCAGGTCGTCCAGGGACTCGAACAGCGAAATGGGCTCGCCCAACGGCTCGAGACCCGTATCAGAGAGGCTGTAGACCTGGACGCTCGACTGGATCTCGGCCGTGCCCGTCGGTTTCGGGTGCATCACGGCCGCCAGGCTTGAGTCCGGGCTGAACGCGCAGATGACATCGGGAGAGTGGGCAGGCGGACTGCAGGGAACCGTTCCCAGGGCTGCGCCTTGCTCGAGATTAAAGAAGGTGATCTGGCTCTCGCCCACCACGGCCAGAAGCTTTCCGTCCGGACTCAGCTC
>CAYYHB010000279.1:0-1557 GCA_964471395.1 uncultured Burkholderiales bacterium
CCGTTGCTGACGTGGTCGACCGTGCGAGCCATGTCGGCCACCAGGTGGGGGTTGCGGTAGCTGTTGCAGCCCACCAGCAAGCCGATTTCGGCCTTCGTCGTGCGGCAAGCCATAGCCGTCAGCAGCGTCCAGGCCTCGAAATGGTCCCCCCGCTGAGGAGACTCTACCGGAGGCACGTCAGGCATGGGTGCGCCCTCTTCGCCATAGAGCGGATAGAAGTGGTCCCAGGTCCAGAGTGTGTCGACGCCGAGCCGGTCGCAGGCCTCCACTGCCTGGATGAACTCTTGGTAGGTGCAGTGCTGCGGGTGCAGCTGAACTCCGATGCGAATCGCCATGTTGCCAGCCTCCGGAAGATGATCCCCCGGCCCAGCTTCTTGCTCGCCCCGGACTCCCCTACTCGAGCACGATCTTCTGCAGCGTGCCGTTTCTGCTCATGGCGTAGAGGCTGCCATCGGGACCCTGGGTCAGGTCAGCCGCGGGGATGGGCAACTTCTGCAGCGTCTTACCGGTGACTGCTTCCAGCGCCTCCAGAGACTCGGGGTGCTGCACGAACACGGTACCGTCGGGGTGCACGAAGCTGCGCACCACGCGAGCGCCAGTGTCAATCTTCCAGGCCTCGCGGCCTTCCTGGTCGAGCAGGGCCACCTGGCCGCGCTGGGTGGAGACCACCACCTGGCCGTTGGGGCCGACATCGGGCCGGTTATTGTAGGTTTCGCCTGTCTCATACTGCCACTTCAGCTCGCCGGTCTTGCCATCGAAAGCGGACAGCATCCCATTATAGCCGGTACTGTAGACGGTGCCCTCCGAGCCCATCTGGGGAGCGTGGTTGGGTCCGCCCGTATCGGCCGGCGCCTTCCAACGGGTCTTGCCCTGGCTGTCCAGACTGACAATCTGTCCGGTGCCACTGTAGCGCCCCGTGAGCACCAGCCAGCCTTCCGGCCCGGGGCTGATGCAGCGAGTGTCAGTCAGATCGATGCTGAAGGGTACCTCGAGCCCGTGCGGGCCGCCTTCGCTCAAAGCCGCCAGGCCACGCTCGGTAGCCACCACCGCCTGCTTTCCGTCATAACCCTCGGCGGTGGGCCGCAAGCCGGCGTGAAAGCCCCACTTACGCTCGCCCGAGCTGGCATCCACTCCCATCAACTGGCCGTCCGCCCCCTTCATGACGGCGGTGGAGCCCATGCCGCCCTGCAGCGTGCCCGTCCAGGTATGGGCCGTAGAGAGCTTGCGGCCGTTGGCGGCCGCAAATCGGTGCAACTCGGAGCGCTTGTCGGGCGTCTGGGTGCCCACGTAGACCTCATCCCCTGCCACCACCGCCTTGCTCGGCTGGGGCCCCACCTCGGCTTTCCAGTCCAGGCGCGCCAGAGCGGCAGCGCTGGGTAGAGAAGCGATGTTGAGCATGCAGGTCCTCCGGGTTCTTGGTCTCGGGCCAAGAATACCGGGGGGGTCTGAAAAATTTCAGACCGGCCGGATAGTCTGGGCAGGATGAAGGTCGCAGTCCCTGTCCTGGCCTTCTCATGCTCGGCTTCTGCGCCCGCCCCTCTCACCGAGTAAGACGAC
>CAYYHB010000279.1:1657-4341 GCA_964471395.1 uncultured Burkholderiales bacterium
CCCATAGAAGCCTGCTACTCGCAAGCGGAGTCGCTCACATCGCCTCTCAGCGGCTGGCCAGGGTCCGCTCTAGCTCGATGAAGTCAGCGATGGCCTCGCGCTGACGGGGGGTGAGGGTCTTCATTTGATCCAAAGCCGACTTCATGAAGTCGGACTCCGCCCGGGTCAGCTTACCTTCCTTGACCAGGTCGTCCAGCCGCCCCTTCATCTTGGGAAACGCGTCCATGCCGGCGGCGCGGCCGCTGATGAAGGCTCCCCGATGGCTGACAAAGACTGTTCGGCCCTCGAGCAGTTCGCCCATGACCTTGCGCTGGTTCGCGTTCAGTTCCTTATACTGACTCGCCAGGCTATCGGGCAATGTCTGCAGTGTATCCGCCAGGGGTGGGTTCTCGAGCAGCTTATCCACCATCTCCTGGCTCACCCCCAGGCGGGACGCCCGCTCGACCTGCTCGGTCTGCTCGGCGGGTGAGGCACCCATGGAAGCGTAAGCCGGTGGCCCGACCATCAGGGTAGCCGCCAGGACCAGCGTGGCAACCCGGGCCGTGCGGCCCAGCCAGCGCACGGGCTCAATAGCAAAGGAAGGGCGGATGGGAGCCCAGCTTGTCTCACGGGTAGAAAAGCCATCGGTCGGGGACGGCATGCCGTCCCCGGCCGACGCGATTGGATGGCCGGTTCTCAGTTGAGGGGAGAAGAAGCGGAGTGGCTCCACCTACCTACCAGCGGCCGCCTCGGCCTCCGCCGCCGCCACCGCGTCCGCCACCCCCGCCGCCGCCACCGCCGCGCTGGGACTGGAAGCAGTCCGAGCAGTAGACCGGACGATCACCGCGAGGCTGGAAGGGCACCTCGGTCTGTTTGCCACACTCGGCGCAGACCACGCTGAACAACTGGCGATCACGGCGCTCGTAGCCACCTCCCCCACCCCCGAAACCGCCTCCGCCACCGAAGCCGCCGCCACCGAAGCCGCCTCCGCCGCCACTGCCGCCGTCACGGGCGCGCTTGCGGGCGGTACGGCAGGGAGGGCAGCGACCGGGCTCGTTGGAGAAGCCCTTGGAGGAATAGAACTCCTGCTCGCTTGCCGTGAAAGTGAAACTAGCGCCGCAATCGCGACAGGTCAGGGTTTTGTCCGTGAACGACATGGGAAAACAACGACTCCTTATAAATAGCGTCTTCTCGGGGCGAATTCGGTTGGACTTCGACCACCGGGAGGCCGGGCTACTAACTCTCCGCTGACCTCGCGCCCCGAACGCGGAACCCAGGAGTCATTGACCGAGCAGTGCCTTATGTACAGGATACAACTTGTTAACAAAACTGACAATACCCCGGGTGCTCTTGAATTCTATGCAAATGAGCGCAGTTTGTGGCCTGGCTCACAGGACGATTGTGATGCACGCCACGGAGATCGGGATCCTGCTCTGCTAGGGTGTGTCTTGTGAGACAACAACCTGAACGGAGGGGTAAGCAAGTGAACCAGACCCAAAGCGCTATGCGCCAGAAAATACACCGCGGATTCCTGTCCCTGGCCCTGGTCGGAATGCTTTTTAGCTCGGCCGCAGCCAATCTGCAAGATTGCGACGGCTCGGTGCGGCCACCCGAAGCTCAAGTGCCTGCGGTTCAGACTGATACTCGGGTCCAGGCTGATACCCAGCTGCCGGCGGTCCAGAACGATACCAGCGGGCCGGCGCTCGAGCACGACACCCGGCTACCGGCGGTTCAGAACAGCGGCCTGCCTAACCCCGGTGCGGAGCGGGGCTTCAATCCTCAGCCTGACCCGCCCGGCCAACCTGTCACTAAAGGGGAGCTTTAGCTCTCTGACGGCCCGGGCCGATATGGCCCGGGCCGTTGCAGCAGTGGTATGCCGAGTCAATGTGGCCAGCCCCGAAGGATTCGCGACCCGGTGAGGGCATAAGCAGGGATGAAGCCGTCCCTGCTCTGGCTCCGGCGCGACCTGCGCCTCCTCGACCACCCCGCTCTGTGTGCCGCGGCCGAGGACGGCGCAGTCATCCCGGTCTTCATCCTCGATCCCGCCCTGCTCGAGGGGCGCTGGCCCTCACCCAACCGGGTGCATTTCATGCTCGAGTCGGTGAAGGCCTTGAGCAGGCAACTGCAAGAGCTGGGCAGCCACCTGGTGGTGCGGCGCGGCCCCCCAAAAGAGGTCCTGGCCGGGCTCCTGGCCGAGACCGGGTGCGGACGGATCCACTACCAACGCGATTACGGGCCCTACGCCCGCCAGCGCGACGCCACCATCACCGGCGTGGCCCACCCCGGCCAGCTGATCCACGAGCCGGAAGTGGTGCTCACAGTCGCCGGCCAGCCCTACTCGGTCTTCACGCCCTACCGGCGGCGCTGGGAGCAGCTGGGCCGTCGGGAAGTGCTGGCAGCACCCGCACGGCTCAAGACTCCCGACCGCTGGCCCTCCTCCGATCCCCTCCCTCCCACAGAGAGCATCAGCCAGCTTTTGGAGGCGGGCGAAACGGCAGCGCGCCGGCGCCTGGACCACTTTTCGCAACACGCTGTGCTCGACTATGCGGCCCGCCGAGACCGGCCCGGTTGCCAGGGAACTTCGCGCCTGAGCCAGGACCTGCGCTGGGGGTTGCTCTCCCCGCTCGAGGTGGCCGAGCGCTGCGCGGGAAGCGACACCTATGTCAGCGAGCTTTGCTGGCGCGACTTCTACTACCACATCCTGT
>CAYYHB010000280.1:0-4339 GCA_964471395.1 uncultured Burkholderiales bacterium
CGCCCCAGCTCGAGCTGCAGCGGCGCATGCGCGAGCAGGAGATGCTGCTGGCCGAACGGCTGGCCGGGGCGGGCCACATCGTGGTGCTGGATGGTCCTCTCAGTCAGGTGCGGGGGCTGGGCTATCCCGTGGTGGGCTACGTCAAGACCCACCACCGACGTCTGCTGCCCTCCGAGGCCCACGACCTGGTTTCGACCCTGCGCGGAGGGGAGCGTTCCAGCCTGTTCACGGTCAGCCAGCGGCACTCGTGCTACTTCCGCCTGCTCGAACCCGGACCCGACCGACATCCCTGGTATGGGATCGTGCGCCTGGAGGTACCCGGCGATCTGGGCCGCGAAGAGGCTCGAACGCTGGTGCAGGCCACCTGTGGGGTGTTACCGCGCTACGCGGGGGTGGCCCACGTCGATCCGCGGGCTCCCCAGAATCTGCAGCCGGTGGCCGCCCTCGAGCGCGAGCTTCGTCGTCGCTGCGGCGACCGAGCGCTGGGTCTGAGAGCGGCCCGGGCGGCCGTACGTCAACTGGTGGAGGTGCGCTGAAATGAGCCGAGTCGGCCTGGTCGACGGGGTAACCGAGGGAACCACCAGCACCTTCCGGGTGGTGCTCGACGACGATCAGTACCTGCAGCTCGACGAGATCGTGGCCACCCGCCAGCTTCTGCCCGACGCTCAGGAGCACTTCACCTACGGCATCGTGGTCGAGGTCTACAGCAAGATTGAGGGGGCCTCGTTTGCCACCGACACCGCCCGCATCGCAAGCGATCACACCATGCCCGGGCATGCGGTGCGCACCGCTGAGGTGCGCGTGCTGCGCACCATGCCCGAGATCTGGGTGCCTCCCGCCCCCGGGGCCGCCGTCGAGCGGGCCACCGGCAAGCACCGCGAGCAAGCCCTTTACCTCGACCAGATGGCTCGGGCTTTGCCGCTGGCGCTGGACAACACCGGCCAGATGGTCCACCTCGACTACGACTTCCTGGACGGTACCAAGGGCGGCCACGTGTCCATCTCGGGCGTGTCGGGGGTGGCCACCAAGACCTCCTTTGCCCTGCACCTTCTGTACATGCTGCTCGAGACCAGCGCCGGCAAAACCATGCTTGGGGTGCACGCGGCCGGCACGCGAGCCCTGGTCTTCAACGTCAAGGGCGAGGATCTGCTCCACTTCGACCGCGCCTCCTCGGCCTACGAAAAACGCTGTCAGGCCGACCCCGGCCTGGCGGAGCAGTGGAGCAAGCTGGGGGTGAGCCAGCCCGGCCCCTTTGGCTCGGTGCGCTTCTTTGCCCCGCTCTCGCGTTTTGCCGAGGAGGGCGGCTCGGTGGCAACCGACGTGCAGTCGCGCCCCTCCACTGAGATCACCCCGTATGGCTGGACGCCGCTCGAGTTCATCCGCCAGGGGCTGATGCGCTTCTGCTTCTCTGATGTCGATGACGCGCGCAACCAGCTCAGCTTCGTGGAGCAGCGTGTGCGGGTGCAACTCGCGCGCTGGGCCCACCCGGTCGAGAGCCTGCCCGGGGCAGCCGTGCTGATCCCTCCCGCCGAGGGCATGAGCTACAACCTGGAAAAACTGAGCCAGGAGAAGCGGGCGGCACGCTTTGCGGGGGACGGCTTCGTGGTGGAGAATTTCCGCGATCTGGTCGACTTTCTCAGCGAGCGCCTGGAAGACCCCGATCGGGCCCGGGAGTGGACCGGCGGCACCCAGGCCGGCACGGTCAACGCTTTCCTGCGCCGTCTGCAGGCGATGGCCCCGCGCTTTGGTCACCTCATCACCCACCGGGTGCAGTCGCTGACCCTCGAGGGAGCGGGGGCGCCGCGCGAAAACGTGGTGGTGGTCGACATCAACAGCCTGCACGAAGACGGGCAGCGCTTCGTGGTGGGCTCGCTCTTGAGCCGCGTCTTCGAGGCCAAGGAGCGCGGGCAACGCTTCCCTCTGCACTTCGTGGTGTTGGACGAGCTGAACAAGTATGCTCCTCGCCAGGGAAGCAGCCCGCTCAAGGAAGTTCTGGTCGACATCGCCGCCCGGGGCCGCTCGCTGGGAGTCATCTTGATCGGCGCCCAGCAGTCAGCCTCCCAGGTCGAGCCGGCCGTGACCCGCAACGCCGCCATCCGAGTGGTGGGGCGACTGGATGGGGCCGAAGCCACCTCGGACGACTATCGCTTCCTCACTGCCGAGGTGCGCGAGCGGGCCACTCGATTGCTGCCTGGAGCCATGGTGCTGGCCCAGCCGATGATCCCGGCGCCCATCCCGTTCCGGTTCCCGTTCCCCAACTACGCCACCCGGGCCGACGAGAAGCCCGCGGTGAAACCGGAGGAGGTGGAAGAGCTCTTCGTGTTCCGTTGAGCTCAACGGAAAATCGATTCGCATTCCTGAGATCGGGTCTGGGGTATCGTCCGGTAAGTCCGCCCCTACCCTTTGACTCAAACCGCAGAGAGCGCCGAGAACGCTGAGAGCCCTGTCTGGATCTCTGCAAGCTCCGTGATTCAGAAGGAGGTGGGGAGGAACTTCGCAGAGGGCTCCTCTAGCGGAGAATGATCCACTGCTCGCCGGGCTGGCCGGGAGTGGTGTCGATGAAAACCTGGCAGCGATTAGCGCCGTTCACGTAATCGAGCTCGATCAGGCCGTTCTCGGCGGGTGCGTGGATGACTTCGTGAGTGGTCTGGCCACAGCTGGTCTTGCTCTCGATGTGCTGAATCAGCTGATGACCTTCCGCGCGGACCTGCTCGGGATGGTTGTTGTAGAATCGCTGCAGCACTTCCTCACGGCGAGGGTTGCGGCCGAGCAGGCAGCCGACCGGGTCAGCCGCTTCCAGGCGACACAGCTCGCTGCGGTCCACCATAAGCCCGGGGAAACGTGACTCGGTGAGACCCTCGCTCAAGAAGTTGGTTTCGTTGACCAGCGGCTTCAACTGCTCGGGTGAGCGGTTGGTGCGGTTGGCGGCGAATTCCAAAAGGCGCGTGCTTACGTTCATCTTGAGGTCACTATAGAACCCCTGCCTGAAAAAAAACTACTCCGAAAGGCCCCACCGACGATGCGCATCTTCCACACCTCTGACTGGCACCTGGGAAGGCTCACCTATGGACAGAGCCGACGAGCCGACCAGATTGCGGCTTTCGAGCAGTCCCTCGAGGTTGCGCGCGACTTCAAACCTCATCTGGTCTTGCACTCGGGCGACCTGTTCGACGCCTCCCGCCCCAGCGTGGAGGAGATGAGCCTGGCCCACTCCATGCTGCGCCGACTGGCCGAGCTGGCCCCGGTAGTGGTGGTAGCCGGCAACCACGACTCGGGAGCCCTGTTCGAGCTGTTCGAAGCCCTGCTCGGGGGCGGGCGCCTGCACTTCGTGCCCACCATCCGGGCTCCCAGGGCCGGAGGCATCCTGGAGTTTCCTGGAGCCGGCTCGGAGCTGGCCCGGCTGGTCACCATGCCCTTCCTGCACGCCAACCGGGTGGTGGACGCGCTGGAGGTGAAGGCCGAGTGCCGCACGATGAGCTACGCCGACCGGGTGGCTGCCATCCAGGCCGCCCACGCCGCCGAGTTGGAGAGAGGCTATGACCCCGCGCGCCACATCCACCTGCTGGTGGCCCACCTGCACGTAGATGGGGCCACCTGGTCGAGGAGCGAGCGCCCGCTGCACGTCTCGGCCCACTATGCTTCCCGGGCCGGCTCGCTGCCGCCCGTCAGCTACGCCGCCTTCGGGCACATTCATAAGCCCCAGGCCCTGCCCGGCAACCTGCCGGGTCGCTACGCCGGCTCGCTGGTGCAGCTCGATTTCGGAGAGGAGGGCGAAACCAAGGAAGTCGTGCTGATTGAGGCCGAACCGGCCCGAGCCGCCCGCATCCAGACCGTGCCCATCACCGCCGGCCGGGCCCTGTGTACCCTGGAAGGCACGCTGGAGGAGCTGGAGCGCAAGTCCGAGAGCGTCGACCGGGAGCTGCTGCGCCTGGTGGTGCACACCCCCCAGCCCACACCGGGCCTGCCCGAGTGGGCCACTCAGGTGTTTCCCCGGGCCACCTTGCTGGAGGTAAGCGAGCGCAGCCTGGCCACCCGCATCGAGCTGGTGGGCGAAGACCGGCCCGGGGAGACCTTCGAGGATCTGCAGCAGGCCTTCCGCGCCTACCTGGCCGACCATGCCCCCGACGACCTCGACGGCGATCAGCTGCTCAGCCTGTTCGCCGAGATGGCCGAGCCGGAGGAGATCGCCCCCCGGCCTGAGCTGGTTGCTCTGCAGGAGGTGACGGCATGAGACCGCTCAAGCTCACTCTCGAGAACCTGCGCTCCTATCGCGCCCGCCAGGAAATCTCGTTCGAGGACCTGGGCCTGTTCGCCATCACCGGCTCCACCGGGGCGGGCA
>CAYYHB010000281.1:0-4311 GCA_964471395.1 uncultured Burkholderiales bacterium
GGCCGGGGCTTCGGCCGTCTCAAAGCCAAAGCCGGTCTCCTGGGCCGGGGCTTCGGCCGTCTCAAAGCCAAAGCCGGTCTCCTGGGCCGGGGCCTGGGCCGTCTCGAAGCCGAATCCGCTGTCTTGCATCGGGGCCTCGGCGGTCTCGAAACCGAAGCCGCTGTCGGTTGGCAATACGCTCTGCAATGCGTTCTCTGGAGCCGGCTCAAAGGTCAGTGCATTGTCAGGAGGAGGGGTGTTCGATTCCGCCTGAGCCTCGAAGCCAAAAGCGCCCGAAGCGCTGCCGTTGTCGTCGGCTGCCGAAGCGATTGGCTGAGCTGGCTGAGGCGCGCCAGTGGCTTCCGGGGGAGGGCCCCAGGCCTCGGCGCTTGCCGGAGGGCCAAGTGAGACAGGCTCGCCCGAGTCCGGTGGGCCCAGAGTCGTCGGGGCCGGTCGCGGTGGGCCGCCACTGGCGGCGGCAGCGGCCGCCACGGCCAGTTCCTGGGTTTCCGGCACACCGGGGAACCGGGTGGTGAAGGCCCCTACCAGGGCCTTCAGGGCCTCCAGCTCCTTGCGCTGACCGAGCTCACGAACCCATATCTGGTAGGCTCGGAGAATGCGGGCCGGGTTCTCGCCGCTCTGAAGCAGGCGCTGCGCCATGGCCACGGCCCCGCGAAGGTTGCCTCTGGCAAGCGAGAGGTGGCCCAGCTCCTCAATCAGCGGGAACGAGTTGGGAAAGAGCTCGGTGACCCGGTCGAGATACTCCTGAGCCAGATCAAACTCCGAGCGGGCGCGATGCAGTTGGCTCAGAGCCAGCAGCGAGTCGGGATGTTTGGGCTGGATTCGCAGGGCGGCTTGAAAGCTGGTGCCGGCCTCCTCAAGCCGACCCTGGAGCAACAGGACCTTACCCAGCCCGAAGTGCCCTTCTACCCGATCCGAGCCGACGCGCAGGGCGGCCGTGAAGGCTCGACTCGCTTCCTCGAGGGAATTGCGATGCAAGTACATGAATCCGAGCTGCGACTGCAGCTCAAAATTGTGAGGGAACAGCGGGCCGGCCTCGATCAGCACACGGGAAGCCTCATCCAACCGACCAGCGCGTTGCATGCACGAAGACAGGGCCAGCGGAAAACGCGGGTCGGCCTTGGCCATGTCCCAGCCGTAGCGGAAGGAGGTGCCTGCTTGCTCCAACTGGTTCATCCGCAGCTGCAGCTGTCCGAGCTGGAAGAATGCCTCCGGATTGCGCGGGTCGAGCTGAACTGCCCGCGAGTAAGCCCTCAGGGCATTGCCCAGATCATTGATCTGCTGGTAGGCTCGCGCCAGAGCCAGGGTGATCTCGACATCTTCACTGGCTCGAGAAAGGGCAGTATTGAGCGTGTCGATGGCTTGCTTGGGGTCGCCGAGCTGCAGGAACAGCATGGCCAGCTCTACCTGGGGCTGCACCTTGGACCCGGAGGCAGCTACTGCCTTCTGGTAATAGTCCACCGCCAGGTCGTAACGATACAGCTCCCGCGTGCAGCGGGCCAAACCGATCAGTGCCTCGGCGTTGGCGGGCTTAAGCCGAAGGGCCCCCTCGAAGCGCTCGCTGGCCAGGTCGAATCGCCCCTGCCGTTGCAGAATGTCTCCCCATCCTACCAGGTAACGCGCCTCGCGGGGGGAGAGTTGACAGGCGCGCTCGATGCTGCGTAGAGCCAGAGCCGTAGAGCCCGTTCGGTCCTGGGCCTGGGAGAGCAGGAAGTAAAGTTCGGGGTCGTTGGGCCGGGCTTGCAGCAACTGCTGGAGGCTGCGCATCGCTTCCGGGAGCAGTCCGCCCTCGATACCAAGCTTAACGGCCAACTCGTGAGCGGGCTCGTGGTTGGGCCGGAGTCGGAGCGCATTGCCGATGGCCTGCATCGCCTCGGGGTAGCGGCCAAAGAGCCCGTGGGCCCGAGCCAGGTGAACGTGGCTGTCCGGGTCCTCCTGGTCGACTGAGGTCTCCCACGCAAAGATGTGCAGCGCCGACTCCACCCGTCTGGCCACTTCGCTGTCGCGAAGGCGCCGCAGATCTGGGTTGAGCTCAAGGGCCCGGGCAAAGTCTTCCAGGGCCCGGGCGTAGTTATGCTCTCGTGTGAAAAGGCAACCACGGAACAGAAAAGCCATCCCGTTCTCGGGCTCGCGCTCCACGGCCTGATCGTAGGCCTGCATGGCCTCCTCGACCTTGCCCTCGCCCTCCAGGCGGGTAGCCTGATTCAGCAGCTCCAGGGTCTCTGGCATACGGGTAAACCTTTCAAGAACGGCTGGGATTCATTCCTTCCAACCGGCAAGAAGTTCGCGAGAATTCAGCGACGATTGGGGCAGTCAAACATTCATCGCGAGTCCACGCCAGAAACCAGCCTTGAGTTGAAGATTCTCCCTATCAGGGGCGGCCCAGCTCCTCCAGACGCAGCTGGAGGCGCTCGACGCGGCTGTCGAGCTGGTTGCCGCCGAGCTCGTCGAGAGACGCGCGGGTCTGGTCCGCGGCTTGCTGAAGCTCTTGCAGAGAATCCTTGCTGACGGCCTGCCCGTGCAGACTCTGGTCCTGCTCCTCGATTCGGTCGAGCAGCTCGGCAAGCTCGTTGCGGGTGATTCCACTGGATCCGTGCACGGATCCGTCAGGGTATCCTCGCATGATGCCCTGGTCTTTCAGAGTCTTTACAGCTTCTTGGGCCCAGGGGGGCGCCTCTTCAGCCCGGGCGGGGAGCAGCAGGCCGACCAGAAGAGCGGCCGCAACAGTCCATTGTTTCATCTTGAAGTCTTCCTCAAGGAAGACCACAAGCCTTCATTGAGGCCTTCAATTCGCGGTTTTTCTGGGTTTCGTCGGCCCGGTCGTAGAGGATCAGCAGCTCTTCGTAAAGGCTGGAGTAAGCAGGGTCGAGCTGACCCTGCTTGCGGGTCATCTCGACCGCTTTCTCGGCCAGGCGGATGGCGCGCTCGACGTTGGCCTGGGTGGCAAAATAGTCCGCCAGCTCGACCAGGGGGTCGGGTCCGAGTTGGGAGGAGTCTTCCAGGGCCGCAGCCTCGAGCTGATTCCATTCGACCAGTCTCTCGGGGCTGATGCGAACCAGCTCTGTCTCTCCTCCCAGGGCTCCTCCCTGGTGGAAAACTTTGAGCTGGTAGACTTCTCCCGCAGTCAGGGCGGCCATGTAGGGGCCCAGGTCGATGCGGCTGACGTTGATGTCAGGTACGTCGATGAGGGGACGGGGGGGCGGGCCCACCATGTCGTCCACGAGAGCGGTGACCTCGACCCGGAAGGGGCCCGCCAAGTCGCTTCCGGTCTTGGGCTTCCAGGTCACGACCGGGCTCCCGTCAGAGCGAAGCCAGAGTCCAACCGACAGTTCTCCAGCCCGCTGGGCCGCACCGGCCATGGACTGGGTGTTGCCCATCGAGCGGTCCAGCGTCAGTTTGCCGCGACTGTTCGTGCGCTTGAGCTGCGAAGGCGGGACTCCCTGGCTTCCGCTGGCCTGGATCACAGGTTGGCAGGGGCCCGAAATGTCCTCGCGGTGATTGTCGGCGAAGAAGACCACTGAGGCGGTCGCTCCGGCCGGTATCTGCAGCTTGATGCCCGGTGCTACCCGCAGGACGCCACGGACCGGGGCGCCGTCAACCTTGACTCCTCCGCTGTGGCGCAGAATCAGGGCCACTGGTTGCTCGGCCGCCAGCAAGGCTGCTCCGGTCAAGAGGGCGAGCAGTAGGACCGTTCCCAGTGCTTTCATGGTTACCTACCTTTTGACTTTGAAGATTTCCCCATGCTCAGCTATGTCATCGCACCGGGAGTTCCTGCGGGAAGGTCTGCCGGGGCCGGGAAGAAAAACCTCGCCGATGACCCCTTCGCCTCAAAGTCGCCCGGCTAAGCCTACACGAGCGCGCTTCCTGGCCCAGGTCCTTCTGCCCCTGGCCTTGCTCATAGCCTGCCTCGCCTGGTGGAGTCGCCAGCAGCATACTTTCTTGACCGATTTTGAGCTTCGCTGCCTGGATTATCTTTTTGTGGCTCGCTACGCCTTACACGGAGCCGAGCCTCTGGACCCGCGCGTGGTCATCGTCGAGATCGATGAGAGCACTTTCGAGGAGATCGGCAAGCCAACCTTACTCTGGGGGACCGATTACGCTCAGGTGGTGGGAGCTCTGAAGAAGGCAGGCGCTACCGCCGTGGGCTTCGATCTCATTTTGAACTTCAATGCTGGCAATGTTCCCGAGTTATTACCCCTGGTTCAGCAGGCGGAGGACGACCTGATCGCTGCCATCATCCAGCACCAGTTGCTGATCATCTTTCTGGCGGGCGAGCTCGATGAAGATGAAGCCCACTCTTCCCAGAGCCTG
>CAYYHB010000282.1:0-4288 GCA_964471395.1 uncultured Burkholderiales bacterium
ATGGTCTCGGGCTCGTGGGCGTGCACCTCGATGGGGAAGCCGAAGTCGCTGGGCAAGTTGCCGCTCACCTCGCGCCAGGTCTTGCCGGCGTCGTCGCTGCGCATCACGTCCCAGTGCTTTTGCATGAAGATGGTATCAGGACGCGAGGGGTGCATGGCCAGCCGGTGCACGCAGTGGCCTACCTCGGCCTCGGGGTCGGGGATCTGCTCCGACTTGAGGCCTTTGTTGATCGGCTTCCAGCTCTTGCCGCCGTCGTCGGAGCGGAAGCATCCCGCGGCCGAGATGGCCACATAGAGCCGCTTGGGGTTGCGTGGATCGACCAGGATGGTGTGCAGGCACATCCCCCCCGCACCCGGCGTCCAGGCCGGCCCCGACTTGTGATTGCGCAGCGCGCTCAGCTCGTGCCAGGTCTTGCCGCCATCCTTGGAATGAAACAGGGCGGCGTCCTCGGCCCCGGCGTAGAGCTCGTCTTTGGAGCTGTGGGAGGGCTCGAGGTGCCAGATGCGCTTGAACTCCCACGGATGGGGCGTGCCGTCGTACCACTGGTGGGTGCCGGTCGGACCCTCGTAGCTGAACTTGTTGTCCATCGGATCCCAGGTCTTGCCGCCGTCGTCGGAGCGCTGGATGACCTGACCGAACCAGCCGCTCGACTGGGATGCGTAGAGGCGGTCGGGGTCCACGGGAGAGCCCTTGATGTGGTAGATCTCCCAGCCTCCGAAGTGGGGTCCGTCCACCTTCCAGCGCTTACGCTTGCCGTCGGAGGTCAGGATGAAGGCGCCTTTGCGCGTGCCAACCAGAACTCGAATCATCATTGCTCCTTCACAGTATGGTCTCGATGGACTGGGGCCGCTAGACCAACCGTAGTCGGCTCGCAGGTCGTCCTGCCAGGACTCGTCGGGTAAGCATGAGGCCGATGGTTCGCAGTCGGGTCCGGGGGGCCCTTCGTTCACAAATCGGCAATCCGGTTCGGAATTTTGTTCGCTAGACTTCGTCCGGTGGACCGTGTGCATGCTTACGGGCCATCCGACGAAGCTCCGAGGAGTCTGACAGCTATGAGAATCACGCCGCAAGAGGTCCAGGCGCGTCTGGCCGCGACCCGCCCCGAGGCCGACTGCCTGCAGAGCAAGATGGGCGAGCACCTCGAGGGCGAGGTGCTGGTCAAGCTGCCGGATACCGCCGACGTGGCCGAGCTGGGCCAGGACTACGGCCTTCAGGTGCTCGAGACGATCAAGTTCTCGGGCGAGATGCAAAAGAGCTTCAACGGCAAGCTGGTGCACGCCCGCCTGCCCGAAGGCATCTCGACGGCCCAGGGCATCGCCCTGCTCGAGAAGGATCCCCGCGTGATTTACGCCGACGCCAACGACGTGGTCGAGCGCCAGGCCACCCCGGACGACCTGCACCCGCAGCTCTGGGGTCTCAAGAAGATCGAGGCCGAGGCGGCCTGGGACACCGTCAAGGGCAGCCGCAACGGGCCTATCGTGGCCGTCATCGACAGCGGCATCGATCAAGATCACCCCGACCTGGTGGCCAATCTCTGGACCAACCCCCGCGAGAGCGCTGACGGCCGAGATAACGACGGCAACGACATCGTGGACGACCTGCACGGATACAACGCAATCAACGGCAGCGGCAACCCGGAGGACGACAACTCCCACGGCACCCACTGCGCCGGCACCATCGCGGGCGTGGGCAACAACGGCCAGGGCGTGGTGGGGGTGAACTGGGAGGGCCAGATCCTGGCCGGCAAGTTCCTCTCGGACAAGGGCAAGGGAGCCATCTCCAACGCCGTCAAAGTGGTGGGCTACGCCAGCGCTCAGGGCGCGCGCATCCAGAGCCACTCCTGGGGGCACACCGGCAGCTGGGGCAACCGGGCCCTGGAGGACGCCATGCGCTCCTCGCCCTCACTGCACATCTGCGCCGCCGGCAACGACGCCAAGGACGTCGACGCCGAGCCGCACTACCCGTCCAGCTTCGGCCTGGACAACATCGTCAGCGTGGCGGCCAGCGACTGGTCCGACCAGCTGGCCAGTTTTTCCAACTACGGCACCGTGGGCGTGGACCTGGCCGCCCCCGGAGTGGGCATCTACTCCACCACGCCCGGCAGCTACGGCAGTATGTCGGGCACCTCGATGGCCACCCCGCACGTGAGCGGCGTGGCCGCCCTGATCGCCACCGCTCAGCCCAACGCCAGCAACGATCAGATCAAGCGCCGGTTGATGGCCAGCGTGGACGTGGTGGACTCTCTGGCGGGCACCTCCCAAACCGGTGGACGCCTCAACGCCCGCAAAGCGGTGGAAACAGACAACGTGGCCCCGGGGGCGCTGGGGAGCTTCCGCGTGAGCGCCCGGGCCACCGGCGAGATGCAGCTTGGCTGGATCGCCACCGGTGACGACGGTACCGTGGGCCGGGCCTCGAGCTACCAGCTGCGCAGCAGCCCCAACCCCATCGACGAGGGCAATTTCGAGTCGCTGCCGATCATGCGCACGGGCATGCCGGCCGAAGCCGGCCAGGCCGAGACCCGTCCCTCACTCGCCTTCCCCGAGACGGGCGACCGCACCATGCACTTTGCCATGCGGGCGGTGGACAACGTGGGCAACCGCTCGCCGCTGGCCCGCACCTCGGTGGTCATCCCGGGCACTCGCGTGGCTTTCGACGACAACATGGACGGCTTTTCGAACCGCTGGAGCGGCGAAGGCTGGGGCCGCGTCTCGATCGAGGGCCGGGGCAAGGTGTGGACCGACTCGCCCTCGGGCGACTATGAGCACGGCGCCAACCGCGCCCTGACCTCCCCCTCCATCTCGCTGGCCGGGGTGACCGGCGCGGCCGTCACCTTCGACTACAAGCACGACCTGGAGAATCGCTTCGACAAGGTGGCCCTGGAGGTCTCCTCCGACGGCCAGAGCTGGACCGGCCTGCAGGAGTTTACAGGCAAGAAAATGTGGGAGCGCGCCCGGGTCGATCTGTCGGCCTATGACGGGCAGAGCATCCAGCTTCGCTTCCGGCTGACCACCGACAACGCGGTGGCCAAAGACGGGTTCTACCTCGACCGCGTGGTGGTGGCGGGCTCGCAGAAGTAGCGCCTCTTGGACCTTAAAGGGATAGGCTCCCCTCTTTTCGAAATGACTATGGTCATGGCCAGCTCAGATTTGATGCGCATCTCCAAGAGCCAGCTCAAGGCTCGCATGCTGGAAATCTTTCGGCAGCTCGAGGAGACGGGCCAGGAAGCGCTCGTGACAGACCGTGGTCGGGTTGTCCTCAAGATTGTCCCGGTTCGGGCCGTCAGGTCGGTGGATGAGGTTTTTGCCGACTTGCGCGGCAAGGTCGTCTTTCACCAGGACCCTGACCTCCCGACGGAAGCAGAGTGGCCCGAGACTTGAGCAACCTCGTTCTGGACACCTCGGCCCTTCTTTTCTGGACGACCGAGCCGAGCAGACTGAGCCGCCCGGCGGCCCACGCGATTCACACGACAAGCGCCCTCATCGTCAGCTCGATCTCGATCTGGGAAATCGGCCTCAAAGTTGTGCGGGGCCATCTAACTATCTCCACTACCCTTCGGGATTATACTCAACGTCTCAAGACCGTCGGCGTGGACATACGATCGGTCGACGAAGAATGCTGGCTGCGGAATTTAGAGCTAGAATGGAGCCATCGCGACCCGGCCGACCGAACCATCGTAGCGTTAGCGGTCCTTCTGGATGCTCCCCTGGTGAGTAGCGACGCGACCATTGCCGCCTTCTATCCCAAAACGATCTGGTAAAGAGAGTGTAAGCTCGGCCTCAGCGCAGACACTTCTCTGAGCCCAGCGAGCCAAGTGGATCTGTTGCAAAATTAATGTGTGATCGTTCCGTGCTGGAGGTTTTGCCTATCCTGCGGGCGCCTCCACACAAGTCTGTCGATGGCCGAGTTGGAAACTATCGTAGGCCCGACTCAAGAAAGGGCTCTGACCGAGGAGGAGCAAGAACGAGAAACTGGAGGCCAGCCAGCAGTTGCTGGCGGAACCGCTTCTCCCGGACTGCCCCAAAATTCGAGTAATGGCGTCACTTCAGGCCCCCATTTAGGTTCCCCGGGTAGATAAGCAGGGGCGTGATCTTGGGTGATCTGGCATGTTGTTGTGTGTGCGGGAGTTTAGAGCTGGTGCGGGTTTTGGTTGATTGTGGTGTTTCTGGGATGTCGTGGTGATCGGGGGTGATTTTGAGGCCGGTGATCTTTTGGTGATCAACTTGATCATTCATCGTATACTGACCCCCTGAAAGTTGAAACCACCTCTAAGACATGGTGAACCTCGTTC
>CAYYHB010000283.1:0-4207 GCA_964471395.1 uncultured Burkholderiales bacterium
GGCGAAAATTCAAGGAGACGGGCAGTCCAGAGCTTCGCGCCGACCTGACGGAGCATTACCAGGGTCTGGTGCGCAACCTGGCTCTGGGAGTCTTGCGCAAGCTGCGCGCGGGCACCGAGCTCGACGATCTCATTGCAGACGGCAACTTCGGTCTGGTGCGCGCCATCGACGGCTTCGATCCCGGGCGCGGTTTCAAGTTCGAGACCTATGCCACCCCGGTGGTGCGCGGCGCAATCTATAACGGCCTGCGCCGCATGGACTGGCTGCCCGAGCGCACCCGTCAGAAGGCGCGCATGGTCCAGAAGGCCACCGAGAAGCTGCAGCAGGAGACCGGTCGCGAGCCGTCCGAGGCCGAGCTGGCCGAAGAGCTCAAGATGTCGGCCGAAGAGGTCTACGACTTGATCGCCAGCCTGGGCTGCATCTACCTGCTCTCGCTGGATCAGCCGGTGGGTGGATCCGACGACAGCGATACCACCATGATGGAGCTGGTGGAAGCCAGCCCTTACGAAGACCCGGCCCAGGAGGTCGAGTTCCGCGAGCAACGCGACCACATGCGACGGGCCATCGCTCAGCTCGACGAGCGCCACCAGTTCCTGATCACCGAGCACTATTTTCGTGGCGTCACCTTCGAGGCCGTGGCCCGCGAGCTGGGGGTGAGCAAGCAGCGGGTCTCGCAAATGCACAGCGCTGCGGTCAAGAAGCTGCGCATCTTCCTGGGAGGAGATACGGTGAGCTCGGAGGCGATGCAGGACTTTCTGATCGAGGGGCAGATCTGAAGGAGTTCGCTGGTTGCTCCAGAATGAGCGGGCTTCCATCAGCATCGGAAAAGGAAGTCAAAACGCTATGCCGGGTCCGCGCCGTGCCACCCGCGCCCGCCGCTCCTCCAGGTCGCGCCGGGAGATCGAAGAAGAACGCTTTGCGCCCAAGCCGCTCACCCCGCGTGAGCGGTTTCGCAACACCGTCATTCACGCCGGAGTGGCCGTGCTGCTTTTTGCTTTCCTGCTCACCTCGGGTATCGTCTGCGTCAACCTCAACCAGGACGAGACCGGGGGACAGCAAGAGCTGCCCAAGCAAAGCGAGCTGAGCTACTGGCGCGAGCAGGCCGCCAAGGACCCGGCCAACATGGAAGCTATCGCCAACGTGGGGCATTTCTTGCTCGAGGAATCCTTTTCCAAGCAAGGCGACGAGCAGAAGAAAGCTCTGGATGAGGCCGAGCAGAACCTGGCCAAAGTGACGGTCATGGTGGATAGCCCTCAACGCTCCTTCGCCATGCAGGAGATGACCCGGGTCAAGCTTCTCAAGAAGGATTACGCGGGGGCCCAGGCCCAGATCGACGAGGCCCTCAAGCACGCGGACCGCCCCATCCCGCCGGGGGAGGATACGGTCAGCGTCGAGGAGGGACGCAAGGCCGAGAGAGCCAGTGCTTATCGCTTGCAGGCTTCGCTATTCGTGGAGCAAGGCAAGCAGAGAGAAGCTCTCACGATGCTCGACAAAGTGGCCGAAATCAGCCCCGCAAGCGTCATGCAGGTGCTCTTTCAGAAGGCCGACCTCTATGCCCAGCTCGGTGAGAAGGATCGCGCCCTGGAGCAGCTTGACATGGCCCAAAGGTTCGCTGGCACCGATCAGGAGCGGATGATGGTGATGATACTGCGCCAGCAGTTGATGGCGCCCCCGCCCAGCGCTTCTCCCTCTCCTGGAGGGGCCGAAGCTTTGCCCAGTCCCGTTTCAACCGTCAGCCCGATCTCAGCCAGTCCTACTCCGGTCGCGACCACGAGTTCCGCTCCGGTGACGGCGGCCAGCCCGACTCCGGTGGCCACGCCAAGCCCGACCTCGGCCAGCCCCACTCCTGTCGCTTCTCCTTCTCGCTAGAGCGAGCCAGGAGCGCCCGGCAGCGGCTACGAAGTGCCGACTCGATGAGCATTGAGGGCGCGCAGGCTGTCAGCCAGGCCATCGTGCACTATCAGGCCGGCCGCAAGCAGCAGGCGCTTGAGCTAGCCCTGATGGGGGCTGGGAGCGATCCCACCGGTTGGAATGTGGCCGCCGGTGTGTGCCTCGACCTCGGACGCTACGCGGAAGCTCTGCAGCACGCTGACCGGGCCCTGGGCTGCGAGCTGTCGCCAGAGCTGAAAGCGGCCTCCTGGAATGCCCGCGGGACGGCCCTGGTGCAGCTAGGACGTGTGGCCGAAGCCCGTCTCTGCTTCGCGCTCGCTCTGGCCCAGCCGATTCAGGCCATGAACCTGGCCATCACGCTGGCCTGGGCCGGAGCTCCGGACGCCCCGCCCGCCGGCGAGTTGCGCGAGCTCGAGCCAACCGGCATTCGGGCCTGGTTTCCCGGCCCGCCGGCCCGGCGTGAGGGCGAGCTCACCCAGTTCTCCCTGGCGACCTCCGACTTCCACTACCTCCTCGTCTGTCACCGACTCACGAGCGAAGCGGTGGCGAGCATGCGAAGCCGCGACCCCGAGCAGGGCATGCTCGCGTATTTTGATAACAACGCCCTCGGTCCGCCCTGGCGCCTGCTCAAGCTTGACCTGCAGCCGTCCGGTGGGGTGCCTTCCCTGGGGTATGGGACCGTCAACGAGGAGAACGGTCGACTGCAGGTCGGCCGTCACTGGTATGACTTCTCTCACGGGCGCGTGGTGGAGGCCATGGTCACTTTGCTTCGCCTGGAGTTGGGCGCGGCTCCCGAGCCTGGCTATTTTTTGAGCCAGGTGGATTTCAGCGCGGATACTCCCGTTGAATCGGGATAGGGTGCCGGTTGTCCGAGCTGCGCCCTCGCGGGAAGGCCTCCAGGTGCACCACCACCTGATCGAGGACCAGGGCAGAGCCGGATCCCTCGGATGAGTTGAACTCTAGCAGCTTGCCGTCGCCCGGGGTGCCCTTACTGGTGAAGCGGGCTCCCGCGGTGCGGCGCAGGAAGCTGAGGGCCCGGTCGGGATTGGCCGAAGCCGACTCGCCGCCCTCGTTGGCTGCCTCCAGGGCATAGGAAGGAAGCAGCTTGGGGAACTTGAGCACGAAGCCGGCCCGGTCGGCGAACAGGTCAGTGACCAGGATGCGGTCGCCCACCTGCACCACCACGCCCCGGGCTTCGGGGTTGTCGCGGGCGAAGGCTCCCAGGGCGTCCAGGTAGCCGTTCAGGCGCGCCTTGACGCGCGGATCCTCGTAAGTCTTGCCCAGGTTGGTTGAGGCGTGGTAGCCCGCCCCGGCCTGGGAGCGCTCGACCGAGCTCCAGACCGTGGACTGGTCTGCACTCTCACGGGCGGCCGCGCGTACGGCCGGGTTGGCGGCCACGGGGCGGCTCTTGTCGAAGGTGGGGGTCTCGTACTCCCAGCGCCCCCGCTCGATGCAGAAGGCGGCCACAGTGGTCTCTCCCGAGCGGGCCGGAAGCCACAGGTCGTCCTGCAGCACCCGGTCTTGCTTGGCGCCCTGCAAGATCTCGCCCGCCATGATGTAGACCGGCTGATGACCCTGGTTGTTGATGGAAAGCTGGTTCACGCTGCCCTGCTGGCTGGTTTCCCGGATGACGAGACTGCCGAGGGCCAGGGCCTGATCGAGCGTGTGGTAGTCGGGCAGCTTGCGGGCGGGGAGCGTGATAGGGTAGAGCACCAGGTTGCGGTAGCGGGCCGGGGCGCCGACTCGGGCGTCCACCAGCCAGTTTTCCACCGTCAACTGGGGGCTTTGATCCAGCTCGCGCGCGGTCAATGGTGACAGCACCAGCAGCGCGAGCAAAGCAAGAAGTTTCATTCGGTTTCGCATGACGGACTGTTGGTCGTGATCGGCCATGAGCTTATTTCAGCGATGACAGGAGCGGTGGACCCGTCATGAAGGAGCTATGAGGCCGTGACAGGGAAGATACCATCAAGCTCCCGATGGCGAAACTACTTTCGCTTATGCGGACACGACTTGAGGTGACTTTCCGTGCGTTATGCTCGCAATATCTTAGATTTGATCGGCAACACTCCGCTGGTGCGCCTGAATAAGGTGGCTGCGGGAGTGCGCCCCACCCTCCTGGCCAAAATGGAGTATCTCAACCCCGGCGGCAGCGTCAAAGACCGCATTGGCATTGCCATGATCGAGGCGGCCGAGCGGGAGGGGAAGCTCAAACGAGGCGGGGTGATCGTGGAGCCCACTTCGGGAAACACCGGGGTGGGGTTAGCTCAGGTCGCGGCCCTGAAGGGATATCGCTGCGTCTTCGTGATGCCCGACAAGA
>CAYYHB010000284.1:0-4184 GCA_964471395.1 uncultured Burkholderiales bacterium
CCCTGGTGGTGGTGCCGGTGGGAACCTCCATCGTGGAGGACCTGCAACGTCTGTTCCGGAGGAAGTCGAAGTGAGACGCCTGATGCTGGGGATCCTCGCCCTGATGCTGCTGACCGGTTGCCCCACCGGCAAGCCCAAGACTCCCCGACCGAGCCCGAGCGCCTCGGCCACTCCCTCGGCTGCCAAGGTGGACGTGGCCCGGGCCGTCACCCGCAGCATCGCCCGCGACCTCTCCATGCCTGGCACGGTGGCGGCCGAGGGGGCGGTCAACCTGGCCGCCGAGGGCTCGGGCAAGGTGCTCGAGCTCTACGTGGACATGGGCGACTTCGTGCGCAAGGGCGAGGTGCTCGCCCGCATCGACTCCGACGACCTGCAGATGCAGATCAAGACTGCCCGGGCCCAGCTCGACGAGACCCGGGCCGAGTCGTTTTTGTACTGGCCCGACGGCTCGCCTCGGGATCCCGCCGACGTGCCCGGGGTGCGCAAGGCCAAGGCGGCCATGGACAATGCCCACCAGAAGTATGAGGAGTATCGCCAGCTGCGCGCCGAGGAGCTGATCTCCGATCAGAACCTGGCCGACATCCGCGAGCAGTATCTGCAGGCCAAGGCCGACTACGAGACGGCCCTGGAGAAGCTCGAGCAGGCCCGAGCCGCCATCGCCGTAAGCCAGGCCCAGTATGAGGAGGTAGCCCGGCGCACCCGCTACTACACGCTGACCGCTCCCATGGACGCCATCGTGCAGCAGTGCGGCCTGAACCAGGGCGACGTGGTCACGGCCGGCCACACCACCGACCTGGTGCTGGTCAGCATGTCACCTCTTTTGATCACCCTGGATGTGCCCCAGCGCTACGCCGCCGAGCTGCGCGTGGGCGAGACCCTTCGCTTCACCTGCGACGCCTCCCCCAGGAGCAACCTGAGGGCCACCGTGCGACGCCTCTCTCCGGTGGCCCTGACCGACTCGCGAGCCATCCCGCTGCAAGCGGTGGTGGAGTCTCCGCCCCGCTGGCTTCGGCCCGGCATGGCCGTCAAGGTGTGGCTGCGCACCGAGGCCCCCCAACTGCAGGTGATGGTTCCCGACGGGGCCGTGCTCACCCAGGACGAGGTCAGCACCGTCTTCGTGCTCGAGCCCTCCGGCGCCAAAGAGTACGTGGCTCGCCAGCGCACCGTGAAGACCGGTCTTTCCAAGCAGAACTGGGTTGAGGTGGAGGGGGTCAAGGCCGATGAGCTGGTGGCCGCCTCTGACCTGGTGGGTCTGCATGATGGGGACAAAGTGGTGACCGGCGAGACCCTCAAGGCCCCCCGCCTGGAGTCCGAGTGAGGCTGCTCTTCACCCTGCTTGCGCTGGTGGTGCTGGCCGTTCTGCCCCTGGGGGCCGAGCCGCCAGCGCTGCAGCCGCTGCTTGATCGCCAGCACGACCTGCTGCCGGCGCTGAGCGACAGCGGGGGCGAAAAGCTCAGCCTGGAAAGGTGCCTGGAGCTGGCCTACCAGAGCCACCCCGTGCTCAAGAGCAATCGGGCCAAGGTGGCTCAAGCCCGGGCCCAGCTCGGCCAGGCCTGGGCCCTCTACGAGCCCCAGATGGGTTTCACTATCGAGCGCGACTGGCAGCTCATCAACGGCCAGCTGCAGACGGTGTTCGATCTGGTCAAGGAGACCACGCTGACCTTGGGCACCACCTACACCCTGCTCGACTCGGGGGTGCGCCACACCCAGGTGGAGGCCGCCCGCTACGGCGTCTCCTCGGCCCTCTACAACTTCCAGAGCGCCTGGCTGACGCAGTATCAGGCCATTCAGCAGGCCTACGTGACCGTTCTGGAGGCGCAGCTCAACCTGGCCATCCAGAACGGCAACCTCGAGCGCGCCCAGCTCAACCAGAGGGTTTCGGGCCAGTTCTACAGCGCCGGCCAGAAGGGCATGGCCGACGTGACCTCGGCCCTCACCCAGGTATCCTCGGCCCAGGCGGCCATCGCCGAGGCCAAGAACGACGAGCGCAACGCCCGCCTGGCCCTGGCCCAGGCGGTGGGAGTGGACCGCTCGGTGGTCGACAAGGCCCAGCTCGAGGACATCCTCGGCCAGGACCCTCAGGTCCAGGAGCGTCCTGCTGCCCTGACGATGGTGGACAAGAACCCGGCCCTGCTCTCGCTCGATGCCCAGGCTCGCTACTACGAGCTGCAGGCCCACATCCAGACGCTGGGCAACAAGCCCACCGTCAGCACCTCGGTCGGGGTGGGGGGCCAGGGGCTCGATCTCCCCAACGTGCCCTTCTTCGAAGTACAGCTCTTTCTCACCATCCCCTTCTTCACGCCCGGCCTGGACTCGGCCGAGGAGCAGGCCCTGGCGACCGCCGAGCAGCTGCGTCATGATCGCGAGAACGTGCGCCTGCAGCTCTTGCAGATCCTGGACACGGCCTACTCCGACCTGGAGGGCGCCCGAGAGCGCACGGCCGCCTCGCAGGAGGCGGTGCGGGCGGCCCTGGCTAACTTCGACCTGGCCTCCAAGCGCTACACGGCCGGGCTCACCGATCTCAGCGAGCTGATCAACGCCCGCTCCTTTGTGCTCGACGCCCAGGGCGACTACGTCCAGGCCCTGACCGACCGCAAGGTGGCCGAAGGCAAGCTCAAGGCCATCACGGCTGAAGTCTTCCAGGGCGAGCTGAGCCTGCCCCCGGACGCACTGGCGCCCCAGGAGCCCCCTGCGCCCAAGCAGAAGGAGAGCCCGTGAGAGCACTCATCCTGCTGGTGCTGCTGCTGGCCCTGCCAGCGGTCTGTCAGCGGCCGAGCGAGCGTCGCTCGCTGGACCTGTCCGACCTGGGGGCCGGCCTGGTGGACGCCATCCGCCACCTCGACCGCTTTCCCATGCTCGAGTCTCTGGACCTGAGCTTCAACGAGCTCACCAAACTGCCCGCCATCCCCTACCTCAGCGGCGTGCTCGAGCTTGATCTCTCGGGCAACAAGCTCGACTGCATCCCCCCCGAGCTCGGCAGGGCCCGCTCGCTGACCAGCCTGGACCTGCGCGGAAACCGGCTGGCCCGGCTCGGGCAAGCCCCCTGGAGCGGCATGCCCCGGCTGGACACGCTCGACCTGGGCGGCAACCAGCTCACCGACCTGGGCGATCTGAAAGGGCTCGAGGGGCTGGTCTCACTCGACCTCTCGGACAACCAGCTGACCAGCCTGCCGCCCCACATCGCCAGGTTGCGCTCGCTGCGCCGGCTGGACCTGTCGCGCAATCCGCTCACCTCGCTGCCACCCGAGATAGGGCAGCTTACTCAGCTTCAAGAGCTGACTTTGAGCGGCTCTCCCCTGCTGAGCCTGCCCCCTCAGATTGGCCAGCTGCGGGCCCTGCGCCGACTGGACGTGGAGGACACCTCGCTCAAAGCCTTCCCGCGGGAGCTTGGCGCTCTCAAGCTGCTGGTCACGTTCAGCAGCGCTGGCTGCCCGGCGCGCATTCCCGACAGCTTCCGCGGCTTGAGCGGCCTGAAGTGGCTCTTCGTTGGCAATCTCGAGCCAGCCGAGCTCGAGCGGCTGCAAAAGCTGCTGCCCTGGGCCGAGGTGATCCCTATCCCCTGAGCCACTTGTGGGTCAGGCCGCCCAGGATGCCAAAGCTGATGCCGGTGGCCTGGGCGACGTAGCGGGTGAGCAGGATGCGCAGCAGCAGGCCGGCCAGCAGACTCGAGCTGGAAGCGCCCACCATGCCGAAGTGAGGCGTCAGCGCGAGCAGCAAGATGAGCTGAACGGTCAGGCTGAAAGCAAAACCCCGGGCCACCTTCACCGAATGTCCCGAGACGATCAGCACGTAGGCGGGAGGGCCGGCCGAGGCGATCAGCACCTGATTCCAGCACAAGATGACCAGGGCCCAGTAGCCACCCTCGAAGTGGGGACCGAACAGGCTCAGCACGTCAGTGCCGATGGTGCAGAGCAGGATGGTCAGGATCAAAGTGGGATAGGTGGCCAGCTGAGCCGAGCGCACCAGCACCTGCTGCAAGAGCTGAGTGTTCTTGGCCGCCAGCAGCGGGCCGATCTGGGGCGTGACCACGGTGTTGGAGGCTTTGGAGAAGGTGTTGAGCAGCTCAGAGGTGGCCAGCACGGCGGCGTAGACGCCGGCGTCAGAATGGCCATCGAGCAGGCCCACCGCGAAGAGGTCGGCCCGGGCCGAGAGGATGCCGAACATGGTCATCACCAGCACCGGCT
>CAYYHB010000285.1:0-4052 GCA_964471395.1 uncultured Burkholderiales bacterium
GAGCATGGAGATCAGCTCGCCCTTGCCCTCCAGGTCGGCCACCTGGAAGTTGAGGCCGGTGACGGCCAGATACTCGCGCGGGGTGCCGATGTTGAAGATCTGGCGGACGTTCTTGAATTCGACGACGTGGGGGCGCTCGCTCATAGGTATCGATAGGGGAAGAGCAGCTTCCCTACCTGGGCCAGGATGCGGTCGGCCAGGAAGCCCACCACCAGGATGATGAAGGCCGGGATGTACATCAAGACCTTGTCGTTTCGATAGGCTGCGTTGAAGACGTAGCCCAGGCCTCCGGTCTCGGGATCGGCGGCCAGCCCTTCGCCCACCAGAATCCAGGTCCAGGCCACTCCGAAGCTGAGCCGGATGGCGGTGTAGATGTCCGGCAGGGCGATGGGGAAGAGCACCTTCAAGAGCAGGTTGGGACCCTTCGCTCCCAGCGTCATGGCCGTGTTGAGAAACATCTCGTCCACCTCGTCCACGGCCTTGACGATCAGAGGCAGCATGTAGACAAAGCAGGCGATGGCCAGGAACAAGACTTTCTGCCAGTCGCCTCCGAGGGGGGCGAACCAGACAAAGCTCAGGGGCACGATGATGATGAGGGGAAGATAGCCGGCGATGATGTTGAGGGGCTCGAAGAAGGCCCGGATGGGGCCATAGGCTCCCATCACGAGCCCCAGCGGCACCACGATGATCGTGGCGATGATGCAGGACTTGATCACCCGCACCAGCGAGATGCCCAGATGGCGCTGGATACCGCCCGGAAAGCGAGGGGTGTCCTTGACCAGCATGGGGATGCTCTGCAGCACCTCGCCCGGAGAGGGCAGGATGACCGGCGAGACGATGCGCTCTTCAGCCGCGCCCCGGGTGACGAACCACCAGGCGAACAGCACCAGCAAAATGTAGGCCGCCCCCAGGCCCCATGCCAGGAGCCTGGGGGTGGGCCTCCGGATCTCAAACAGGTTGCTGAGTCCTTCGGCCCCCACGGCCATCAGGGAGCGGCCTCGATCTGGTAGACCGAGATCTCCACCCGGCGGTTCTTGAAGTGGTTGTTGGGATCGGCCGGATCGGCCGGGGCGTCCCAGCCTTTGCCCTCGACCACGAACTTGTTGGGGTCGAACTTGTGCTTCTTGACCAGCTCTTCCTTGACCGCGTTGGCGCGCTCGAGGGAGAGCTGCTTGACCTGGGCCGGGTCGACCTGTCCTTTGCGAGAAGCGTCGGTGTGGCCCACGATGGCCACCCGGGCGTTGGAGAACTGGCCGGCCAGCTTGGCCGCCCGCTCGATGACGGCGTCCACGTTGGGATCATACAGCGAGCCCTTGAGGGCCATGCCGTTCTCGTCGCGAGCCGGCTCGTGCAGGTTGGCCGAGTTGGGGTAGAACTGGATCTGGATGACGGTCGTGACGATGGGCGACTCGGCCGCGATCTTGCCGTAGGTCGTGGGCACGAAAGTGGCCACGTTCTCGTTCTTCTGGTTCTTGAACTTGCCCTCGGACTGCAGCTTCTTGACCACGCTAAAGTCCATGACTTCGTCGAACTGCACCGTGCCGCGCACCAGGCCCAGCTCCTTGTAGACGTAGGAGATCGACTTCCAGGTCCGCTCGAAGTTGGTGGGGCTGTTGGCGTTGGTCAGAAAGTCGATGTTCTCGGCGAAGTTGGTGGTGTGGGCGTCGGCGGCCATGCCCATGATGTCCTCGGGCTTCATCGAGTAGCCCTCGGCCATCCAGGTTGCGGCCTGCGAGAAGGTGGCCGACTTGGGGTCCTTGACCAATTCCATGCCCTCGAAGATGCCGGCCACCAGGCCGTAGACGATGTCAGGGTGGTCCTTGGCGAAGTCGGCCCGCACGGCGTAGACATCGGCGATCAGCTTGTTGGCGTCGGCGGTGGTGGAGAGCAGGCGGTTGCCTTTGCGCTTCTCGACCAGGTTGTAAATGTCGGGTGCCCACGAGACGCAGGCGTCGATGCTCTTGTCCGAGTCATAGGCGGCCGAGGCCTCGAAGGCGGTCTGGGTGTAGCGCACCTTGACGTCGGTGGGGCTCAGGCCGGCCGACAGCAGCAGGCTGTTGAAGTAGTACTGGGAAGGGCTGTTCTGGGCGTAGACCACGGTCTTACCCTTCAGGTCCTTGACGCTCTTGATGCTCTCGCGCACCACGATGCCGTCGCCGCCGCTCGACCAGTCGATCTGCTGGAAGACGCGAGGGGCGGTGCGAGAATCCTTCATCAGCTCGTCGGAGAAGAGCACGATCATATCCAGCGTGCCCCACAGGCAGTGGAACTTGCCCGAGGCGTAGCCGTCGCGGGCCTGCACCGGATCGTCCACCAGGGTCAGCTTGACCTTGAAGCCGTATTTCTTGTAGAAGATGCTCTCTTCGTTGGCCTTGAAGCCGTGGTTGGCGGCCACGATGGGGAGCCAGCCTATCCAGACGTTGATGGGGAACTGGACGACCTTCTCCTTGGCATCCCACTGGTAGCCGCTGACGCCCTTGACGGCCGGCAGCTTTTCGGCCGCGACATACTTGTATTCGGACTGGATGGTAACCTGGCCGGGCTGGTTGGCTGGGTCCTCGCTGCCCGTTCCCCCGCTGCCGCCCCCGGTGGTATCGCCTCCGGTGGAGCTGGCGGTGGTGCCGCCGCTGGTCGAGCCGGTGGTGGGCTTCTTGCCCATGAACGTGTAGCCCGCGTAGAGGAGCCCGACCACCACCAGCAAGACCACGAACTTGCCGGCGCCGGTCAGCCCCGCTGATTGCTGTCCTGCCATGACAACCCTCCCTTGATTGGTTGACCCCTCGCGGGGCCGAGTTCTTGAATTCGTATCAAGTCAGCGTGCGCTCTCGACTCAGGAGCGCAGGTCTGTTCGTGATTATGCCGACTGGGCCGGACCCAGGTCGCGCTGGGTCTCTTCGGGACCGAGCTCGCGCGCGGCCGGCTCGGAAGCGGTGGGCAACGGCGGGGCCGCCAGGCCCATGCTGGTGGCGAACTCGGCCAGCGCCTGGGCCTCCATGGCCTTCTCTTCGTCGGCCTTCATCACCCAGTCGCCCGACTGCACCGAGTCGGCCGCCACGCGGGCCTTGCCGGCCGCGTTGGCGACGCGCTCGTCGAGTTTCTCCTCCAGGCGCTGCAGGGTGGCTCCGCTGCCGGCCATGTCGAAGGCGGTGGCGCTGGCGATCTCGGCCAGCTTGGCCTGCGATTCGGCGATCTCGGCCTGGGACATTTTGCGCTTGATGTTCTCGATGCGGCTCTGGGCCTCGCGCACGTAGACGTCGCGCTGCTTGGACAGGTTCTTGTAAAGGTCGTCAGCCTGCTTGAGCTGGGCCTCGTTGTCGGCGATCGACTGCTTGTGCTGCTTGACCTGCAGGGCCAGCCGGCCGGCCTCTTCCATCTGCTTGGCGTTGAAGAGCGCGGTGGCCTTGGCGGTGGCCCGCTCGAGCTCGCGCTTCTCCTTCTCGACAGCGGCTCGCAGCCGCTCCACCAGGGCCGCCTGCTTGGCCAGGTTCTTGTTGTAGGTGGCCACCGCTTCTTGCAGCGAGACCACTTCCGCCTCCAAGAGAGCTTTCGGGTTGGCCGTTTCGAGCCCGGAGATGAACAGGCTGAGGAATCCCTTGATGAGCTTACCCAAACGTGCGAACACGACGAAAACCTCCTGGAATACGGGACTACGCTTTTCTGGCGCGGCCACAAGTTCCCCATTGTTGATGGATCTCCTCTGCAGATTTCACCAACTGGCAACACAATCGGGGTGAGGGCAGGCTAGGCTGGAGGGGTGAAGATTGGCGTCACCATGTCCCTGCCCCCGGCGCTCCTGCGCTCGAGCCTGGCCTGCGTCCCGGCCGGACCGGTGGATTCGTGCCAATTCAGCTCATTGCAGGTCGGGGCTGATCCTCAGATTCCCGACGCCCGGGCCATTCTGGCCGACCCCTCTCTTCGTTATGTGGACCTCAACCGCAACATCAATCGAAGCTACGCCCGGGCTTCAACGGCAGCTCCCAGGCCAGCCCCAGCTGGTATGGTATGGCCGTTTACGCCTCTCGCATGGCCGGCCGCTCGATGCAGGCGGCCGA
>CAYYHB010000286.1:0-3955 GCA_964471395.1 uncultured Burkholderiales bacterium
GCGGGCCGCCCGCTCGATCAACTCCAGACGCTTCTCGTTGTGCTGCTGGTGACGAACCAGGCCGGCCTCTACCTGCTCGAGGCTCTCCTGGGTGCGCGTCAGGCCGTCCCGAGTTGTAGCCAGGGCAACCATGACCAGTCGAAAGTCCTCTCGTTGCTGCTCGCGAAGCTCTTCCACGGCCTCCTCATACTGGCTCCAGCTCATAACCTGTGACCTCCCTTGCTCGTGATACCCTCATTCTACAGGCCCTATCCCGAGCACTCAGTGACATTCTGCACCTTTCCAGGATAGCACAATGCTCAACCAGCGAGCTCCCAGTGGGTACCCTCGGGCGTGTCGTGCACCTCGATGCCGGCCCGCCCGAGCTCTGCCCGGATGGCGTCGGCCTCGCGCCACTCCTGACGGGCGCGGGCCTGGCGGCGCAGAGCCAGCAAGGCCTCCACCACCGGCTCGAGCAGGTCGGACGCATTGCGAGCGGCCTGACCGAGCTGCACCAGCGTCGAGCGCAAGGCAGCGTGGGCCTTCTTGAGGCTTGCCGCATCGGTGTCGTGGGACCACGCGGCGAGCAGGCTCTCCAGCTCCAGGGCGGCAGCCACCGCCTGCTCGCTGTCGCGCCGCTCCAGGGCGGAGCGAACGGCCTGCTCCAGGCGCTCCACGTCCTGCACCAGCGGCTGGGCCCGGGGCGCTTGCGGGGCGGTAGAAACTGGTTCCGGGCCATCGGACAGCTCGCCCAGGCGGAAAGGTCGCCCGGCCGGGAAGGTGGTGGTCACCCCGCGCTTTCGCACCACCACGGTTCCCTTGCCGCTGACCTGGCCGGTGAGCGTGTCCAGGTCGAGCACCAGGGCGGTGTGCTCGTCGAGTCCAAGCAAGAACTGATCCTCGGGCAGCTCGGCCTCCATGAACTGCAGGCGGCGCTCGCCCAGCATGCAGTAGCGCGTGTCATGGTCCTCCCCCACCTGGATGTTCCAGTGGGGCACCACCACGGCCGGGAAACCCAGTCCTGTCAGCAAATCGAGCCCGGGAAGCCAGTGGGGGTCCGCTCCACACTTGTAGATCTCGTAGACAGGCACCACCAGCGAGCCCAGCGTACAGGCCGCGGCGCTGGCGAAGACCAGGGCTCCGGGACGCGAAAGCTTCTCGGACAACACCTCGAGCATGGGCGTATCCTGCCACTGGCGCAGTGCATAGCTCGGGCTGCCCGGCCCGGAGAAGAGGAAAGAGGCCCCCCGAGCCAGGGTCAGGGCCGTCTCCTGCTCGAGAGGGCTGGCTTCGCAGCGCCACCGGGCCACCTCCAACCGGGTCTCACAGCTGCGCTCGAAGTACTGCACGGCCCGGGCCGAGATGCGCTCGGCGTTCTCCTGAAAACTGTAGGGGGTATCTAGCAGCACGGCCGGGCCGCCCACGCGCGCGAGCACCTCGCGATGGGTCGCGGTCATCGTGGGGGTGGTCTCGCCCGACCCCATCAGCACGAGCAGACGGGCCATAAGCGTCAGTTGCGCGAGGGCGCCTTGACTTCGAGCTCGGTCAGGGCCACCTCGCGGGCCCGGGTCTCGGCGCGCTGGGCCACCCTGGTAAGCAGACCGCCGCCGGCCACCACAGGCTCGGCCTCCAGGCGCGGCGGCACGGCCAGGAACTCCACCCGAGGCGCCGGCACGGGCACGATGGCCAGCAGACGCAGGGCGGCCACCCGGGCCACCACGGCCAGGCCGAAGACCACGGCGTAGCCGGTCCAGCTCGAGCCCAGGGCCCACAGCAACAGGCTGCCCACGGCCGAGCCGCTCAGCATGGCCAGGGTGTGGGCCACCGAGAAGCGGGTCAGCACGCTCGGGCGCTCGGTGGCTGGGATGGCTTCCATGTAGGTCATCATGACGGCCAGATCGTAGCAGGCCATCAGCACGCCGGTGAAGGCCTGCAGGGCCAGCATGGCGGGCAGGCTGGGGGCGCACACCAGCCACAGGAGGGGAACGGGAATGAGACCCAGGCCACTCCAGTAGAACATCTTGCGGGGCCCGGCCCGGCGCACCAGGCCACCCAGGCGAGGCAGGGCCAGGATGCGCGCCAGCACCAGCGTGGAGAGCACCAGCATGTAGTCGAAGTAGCTCAGCTTCTGGCAGCCGAGCAGGAAGGGGCTGACGAAAGGAGCGGCCATCTGCAAGGAAGCCTGGGCCCCCAGCAGGTAGAAGAGGGTACGACCCTGAGGGCTCTTGCGCACCACCTCGAAGGCCTGCTTGAAGCCCAGCACGCGGTGGCCTTCGGGCAGCCGGGCGTCGGTCTGGCGCGAGAGGAAGAAAGCCGAGGTGAGCCGGGCCAGGGCGGCCACCCCGAAGAGCAGGGCGAAAGCCTGGACAGCCTGGCCCGACTGGGCACCACGGCTGAGCAGCCAGCCAGCCGCCAGCATGCTGGTGAACTGCACGAGGTTGCATAGAGCCGTGCGGCGGGCGAAGTACTTGGGCCGCACGGAGCGGGGCACCAGTCGCTCGACCCAGGTATTGAAGGCCGGTCCGCAGGCCCAGCCGGCGGCCCAGTACAGGCTGACGGCCAGGAAGATCAAGGGCAGCGAGGCCGACGAGTTGATGAGCACGATCAGGAAGAGGGCCTGCAGGGTCACCGCGCCCACCATCCAGCTGCGCAGCGAGCCGACCCGCTGCAAGAGCGGGGGGAAAAGGTTCTGCAGCAGGCTGCCCAAGAAGAGCGGGAGGGTGGCGATCAGGCCGGCGCTCACCTGCGAATGGCCCAGGGCCAGCACGAAAGCGGGGAAATAGGCTTCGCCTGCCCCGGCCATGATGCAAAAAGCCGAGCCTTCCAGGGTCATGTAGCGGAGATCGCGACGCACATCCCTCTGGGCCATTGCCGGCGATTCTAACAGAGTTACAGAATCGTTACAAGGTTTTCTCCGAGCGACTTTGGAGCAGGGCCTGGAGCCAGCGCCGGGCGGCGCGGGGCCAGGTGAAGTGGCTTTGCAGGGCCCGGTCGGGAGGAGGTGCCTGCAGGGCCAGCTGCAAGTTGTGGCCCAGGTCTTTCAGTGCCGTCACCCGGACCACCCCGGTGCGACGGCCCAGGGCACCCCAGTAGCCGCGGTCGGAGACCAGAACGCGGCACCCCGAGGCCAGTGCCTCCAAGACCGAAAGGCCGAAGGTCTCGTAGTCGGCGATGGCAAGCAAGAGGTCCATGGCCGCGTAGAAGTCAGGCATGCGGTGGTGGGGCAAGCCATGGGGCCAGCGCGGGCCGGGCACCTCGATCAGGGTCAGGCCCAGCTCGCGGGTCACCTGGCGGGCCAGGGCGGCGTTCTTGGCCGGATCGTCGCGGGCCACCAGGCCGATCAATGTCCCACGCTCGGGCAAACCCAGCGTCTGGCGCGCCTGACTCTGGTTGCGCGGGAGGAAGACCGGGTCCAGTCCGGGACGGATGATGCGGACCCTGGCGAGCTCGGGCAGGCTGGCCTGACTGACGGCCCGGTCCAGTGCCGAGGAGAAGACCACGCTGGCGGCCCGGGCGCCGATGCGCCGCTCGGCTTCCCGCCGCACGGGGTTGCGCCGGGGGTCGAGGGAGTGAAACATGACCACGGGATTCAGCCCGCTCACCAACTCCTCGGCTGCCAGGGCCGACATCCAGTAATGGGCCGAGACGGCCTCGAAAGTCTGGCCTTCAAGCAGCTCTCGGGCCTGGCGCACAAACTCGGGCAGACACTCGAAGGCCTGCTCGCGGGTCCAGGGCTCGCTCTTGCAGGGGATGCGCAGGATGCGGGCTCGGCCCAGCGCCAGCTCTTCGGAGCGGTGGCCGGCGGTCAGCACCAGCGTGTCCGCCTCCAGAGCCGGCAAGAGGCCGCGCAGATAGACGTTCATGCCGCCGGCAAGGCCGGTGCCGGTCTCCTCCAGGGGGCAGGTGTGGTAGCTCAGGCAGAGGTGCTTCACGGGAGATCGAGTCGCCAGACGGGGCGGTCCTGTCCTCCCAGGTC
>CAYYHB010000287.1:0-3929 GCA_964471395.1 uncultured Burkholderiales bacterium
GCGAAGGTGGGGCCCGGGCGACCTTCCATGTCCCGCCCGGGCCCCCGGCCTTCCAAGAACCAGGAGGCAGCATGATCCAGAGCTTCGGGGCCGAGATGGCCGACGGGCAGCACTTCGTTTTTCGGGCAAACCACAGGGCATGGGACGAGGCCGAGCGGGTTGCCGGGACGGGCCTGGTGGACTTCCTGACGGGCCTGGCTGGCACCCGGGCCATGACGCCCCACTACCGGCTGTTGTGGGCCCTTTCGGCCACCCACCGCGCCGCCATCGGGCTCGTGGACTTCGAGGGGTTCCTGGACCTTCTCCCGATGGGGCCAGCCTGGGACGCGCTGCTCGGCAAGGCATACGGGCTGCTGGGGGACGTGTTCGGGCAGGGGGGAGCCGCGGCCCCGCCGGCGTCGATGCCGACGACGAGCTAGATGACGACGGGGCCGAGGCCGAGACAGAGCGGGGGCCGATCAACTGGGCGCGGCGCATTCGCACCGCCTGCACCCACTGGGGTTTCTCGCTTGACGACTTCTGGGACAAGATGGACTTCCGCATGTTCGAGCAGCTGGCCCGCGAGGCCGCGCGTGAGGCCGAGCTGATGCGGCGCAGAAAGGTTTGATATGGCCGAGAAGCTACAAGCAGAGCTGATTCTCGAGGCGGGCAAGTTCGAGGCCGGCATCAAGCGGGCCGAAGGGGCCATGGAGCGCTTCCAGCTTACGAGCGAGGGGGCTTTCAGCCGGCTGGACTCCCTTCAGGCATCCCTGAGCCGCATTGACTTCAGCGCCGCTTTCGACGGGGCCGCCGACGCCGGGCGCCAGCTTTCGGAGCTGGCCCGCACGGGCGCCGGGCTCATCGGGGGCTTCCTGGGCGCCGCCAACGAGGCGGAGAAGTTCCGGCTGACCCTGGGCAAGCTCGAGGGCAGCGCCGCCGCCGGGGAAGCCACGTTCAAGAAGCTGGCCGCCTTCGCGGGAACCACCACCTTCGAGCTGCCGGGAGTGGTTCAAGCCGGCGTCCAGCTCAGGACTTACGGGCAGAGCGTGGATCGCTTCTTGCCACTGGCGGGCGACCTGGCCAGCGTCTTCAACCGGGACATCCCCGATGCCGCGCAGGCCCTGGGGAAGGCCCTCTCGGGCTCGCAGGACGGGCTCCAAATACTGCAGGACAGCTTCGGGATAACGAAGCGGGAGCTGCTGGCCGCCGGGGCCGCCATGAAGTCGGGCGGGGGCATCGCCCTGGACACCAGCTCGGACCTGGAGAAGCTGGCCAAGGCCATCGAGAAGGTGGCCGCCGCCAAAGGTTTCACCGGGGCGCAGGCCGCCCAGCTGGAAACGCTTTCGGGCCGGTATTCCCAGCTTTCCGATGCGGTGACGAAGCTCCAGACCTCGCTCGGCGAGGCCCTGGCGCCTTCCGCCAAGGTTGTGGTGGACCGGCTTACCGAGCTGGTCAACCAGTTCAACGAGCTGAGCCCGGCCACGAAGGAGCTGGCCGCGAAGGGCCTGGCCGCCGGGACCGTTCTGCTGGGCATCGGGGGCGCCGCCCTGACTACGGGCGCGGTGATCGGCCAGGGGGTGATCGGGCTCCAGAAAATGGGCGAGGTGCTGGGCAAGCTCCCTGGCGCCTCCGGGCTCGCTTCCCGGGGCCTCGGGCTCGTTCGGGCCGCCGCCGTGGGGCTGGCCACTCCCCTGGGGGCCGTCATTGCCGTGGTGGCTGCCGCCGCCGTGGGTTTCCACGCCTACACCGAGAGCATCAACGAGAATACCGCCCAGACGGAGGCCTGGCTGAAGCTGGCAGAGCGGGTGGGGAGCTTCGCGCGGGATGCCGGCAAGCTCTTCGGCAAGTCGGCCGGGGAGATTGCGGCTTCGGGCGCGAGCTACGAGGAGGCCACCCGGGCCCTGCTGGTGGCCGAGCAGAACCTGGAGCTGGCCCGCAAGGAGTTCGGGGATGGGAGCGAGCAGGCCCAGCGCTGGGAACGCGAGGCCGCGAACATCCGGGCCGCGCGTAACGAGATCAACCTGGCCGAGACGGCCCACGAGAAGGCCGCCATCGCCGCGAAGGCCAACGCCGACGCCTATGCCGCCGCCGAGGCGGAAATGGCCGACGCCGCCCGGGGCCGCCTGAAGGACGAGCTCCACGTCATGAAGGTTACCGAGCAGGGGGACGAGGAGCGCCTGGCCGCCCTCCAGCGCCTGGCCGACAGGTATTCGTTCCTGGGCGAGGAGCGAAAGGCCCTCGAGGTGGAGATTTTCCAGCTCCAGCAGAAGGTGGACCAGGCCGCCATGCAGAGGGCCCAGGAACGCCTGGAACTGGAGAAGCGGGCCATCGACTTGCGGCTGGCCGGGCTCCGGGACCAGGCCGCTGCCGGGCGGGACGTGGCCAAGCAAACCGCGCAGGCCATCAAGGACCGCGCAAAAACCGAGGATGCCGCCATCCGCAACCGCCTAAAGAACGAACTGGCCGGGGAGACGAACCCTTCCGCCCGGGCTAACCTGGAGCAGAAAGCCCAGCTTGACCTGGCCGAGGCCAAGCAGAACACCGAGCGCGCCCTGCAGGCCCTGGAGGCCGAAGGCGCCGCCCGGGCCCTGGCCGCCCTGAAAGAGCAGGCCCAGCTTGACGCCGAGCGCCTGAGCCTGCAGAAGGACGCCGTGGACCAGCGCATCGAGGGCCTGCGCAGGGAGCAGGACCTGGGCCGGGATGTGGCCGCCGAGCTGAAGGCCGCCATCCTGGAGCGCCAGAAGCTGGCCCAGCAGGCCGCACAGAAGGCCTTCGAGGTGGAGCTGGCCGACGAGCGGGACCCGGGCCGCAGAAGGCAACTGGAGCGCAATTTCGGGCTACAGCAGGGCAACGCCCAGGCCGAGCACCAGCGCGAGCTGGAGGACCTGGAGAAGAGCGCCGCCGATGCCGCCCGGGACAGGGCCCTGGAGCAGCTTGACCTGGAGCAGAGCATCATCGAGATGCGGGAGAAAGGGCTGCGCGACGAGCTGGAGGCCGGGAAGTCGGTAGAGGCCGCCCTGCGCCAGACGATTCTTGACAGGCTGGCCCTGACCGAGGAGGAGATTCGTGTTCGAGCCGAGGCCGCCCGGGCCGCCACCGAGGACGCCAGGGAGCAGGCCTTGATCGAGCAGCAGGCCCAGGGGCTCATTGCCGAGGCCCGCCGTGGGGCTAAGAAGGACATCGACTCTATCACCGGGGCCCTCGAGCAGCAGAAGGCCGCCCAGGAGGCCCTGGAAGGCCCGGGCCCGGGCGACATCCAGACCTTTGAGCAGTTCCTGGAGGGCCAGGCCTCTCAGTTCGGCATCGGGGCCACCAGGGCTCGCATCGCCGAGCAGCGCAAGAACAACCGGGCCAACGCCGCCCCGAGCTTCCCGGGCCCGGGCCCATCCGGGCTCAGCCTTCCGGCCGATCCGGCCCGTTTCGCGCCGCCGAAGGCCCCGACCATCACCCCGGACCAGGCCGCCAGGACGATCGGGCGCCAGCCGGTTTCACTGAATGCCAAGGTTGAGGTGGTGGTAAGCGTGGATCCGAAGACCGGCAAGCTGCTGGCCCGCGAAGAGAAGCGGGAGGTTACCGCCAACGGCCGGGGCTCTTCGTTCGAGGACGCGGCCGCAAACATGAGCCCCCGCGGCAACCTGGGGAGCATCTAGCTGCGCGTCCACCCCCGAGCCCTGCCTTTACGTCCAGGCCTGGCCCGCCGCCTTCACGCCTTTCACGCTGGCCGGGGCCCGGCTGTTGGCGGTTCTGGGCGGGCTGGCTATCGTTTTACCCTGATACTGACCGGAGGAAACCCCTATATGACTGACCGGTTCGACCGTTTCGATGAGGCCCTGGCGCTGGGCAAGCGCCTTCGGGCTTTGGGCTTTGACCCGCTTCAGGTGGCCATTGACTTCGACATGTTCGTCGAGCCCGACGCCCTTCGGGGCGAGGTCCAGCGCCGGGGCGAGGCC
>CAYYHB010000288.1:0-3924 GCA_964471395.1 uncultured Burkholderiales bacterium
TAGAGCAACCAGACATCGCCAGCTCGGCTCAAGGAGTGACTTTCTCCAACCCCTTCGCGCTGGTGTATTGCTGGTGAGAGCCGACGTTCACCAGGGTGAAGGCTCCAGGCTCCACCGTGTAGGTGTAGCCTCCGGGCACCTGAGGCAGGTAGAGCGGGACGAGCAGATCGAGCTTGAGGGGGTAGACCCCCTCATGGTGTCGGGCGTACGCCTCGATCGTCTTGCCCAGGCTCTCGATCTGGGTCGTAACCAGATCGGGCGGCGGGGGTGGAGCCTCCTTGTTGCCTCCAAAGAAGAACATCCAGACGGTCATCATAATCACCAGCGGTAGCAGCATGGAGGCCATGGAGGGGCGCTCCGCCGGGGCAGGGCTGTCTTGTGACATATCAGGGGCTTCGACTCGCCCTCCGGGGGAGCCTTTCAGGATTTTTTCCCGCCCAACCTGGATACTGAGTCAAAGACTGAAATCAGGCAGGGTGATGGGAATGTTTCAGTGGATATTCAACGGATCCATCGGACGAAAGGCGGTCAAAGCCGGCCCGGGTCTCTGGGAGCGACGAAAGGACTACCGGCTGCGCTGTCAGTTCGAGGCCACGTGTCAGACGGGCGACCAGTCGGTAAGCGGGCACCTGGTCGAAATCGGACCCCGAGGCCTGCGCATCGCCACCGAGACCCCCTTCAAGCCCGGCACCTCGGTCCGGGTTTCTTGTCGTCCCGGGGGAATGTTGCTCGGTCGCCAGCGTCTGCCCTATAAGGTCACCTGGTGCGAGCCGGGCGAGATCGGGGTCACCCTGGAAGAGGATTGCCTCACCCAGACCTGGGTGGAGTACGCCCTCAAGCTGCTGGGCGCGCTGCGGCGGCACATGCAGCCGCGGCGGGCCTTTCGCGCCCCCTGCGCGGCTTCAGCCGAGCTTCGTGACCTGCAGGGCGTCGCGCTGGGTCAGGCCCAACTTCGAGACCTCGGCATGCAAGGTGCCATGGTTTGCACTCCCGTCTACCTCGAGCCAGGCGCGACCATCCGATTCGGGCTCGGACCCAACCGCAAGCTGGCGGCTCTGGAAGTCCCGGCCAGCATCTTGAGCTCGCGGCGTGACACCGAGTCGGGCGACCGACTGGCCCACCTGCGCTTCTTCGGACTCAATCACGACCAGAGCGAGCTGCTCGAGCGCTACGTGATGCAAGCCATCGAGCTGATGGAGCAAGAACGCCGCGCTTAGAGTCGCTGCAACTTCCTCCGCGCTGAAACCAGCTCCGATGGATTGCGCCAGTTTTAACGGTCTGGCTTGCGCGTGAAGTAGACGGCCCCGTTGTCGAACTCGTCCGGTCGGATCCCCCCCGGCTCGGTGCTCTGCACCACCAGGCGCCCCTCCGAGTCAAAGCGGAAGATGGTCAGGATCGGCTTGGCGTCGGTGCGGATGTCGAGCTCATAAGGCTCGGTCTTGAAATTGGCGATGTAGGTGCCGTCCTTGGTGGGCCCCTCGGGGTTGAGCATGTGAATGCGGCCGCTGGCACTGAACTCCATGGTCACTCCCCCCTGACCGATCCAGGTGCCCCAAAGTCTTTCCTGCTCTTTGTTCTTGCTAGGGCAACCGGTCAGGCAGAGAGCTGCCAGCGCCACCAGGACCCACGTCCGCATTCACAAGGCATTTCTCGTCAAGTCGTCGAGGTCCTTTGTGAAGGGAGGGTCGGCCACTTCTCAGAAGGCCTCGCCGATGGGCGAATATCAGCTCCAGGCCCGGGGTGATCGAGGAGCCTACGAGCGCTACCTCGAGGGCATGGACGCTTCCATGAAGCAGAAGGTGGCCCTCACGGCGGCCCACCTTCTGACCCGAGGCCGGGTAGCCGACATGGGCATGGGCTCGGGCACCGGCAGCGAAGCCCTGGCCTCGCTCTATCCCTCCCTGGACGTGATCGGCGTGGACATCAATCCGGAGATGGTGGTTCTGGCCAGGGAGCGCTATCGCCTTCCCAACCTCAGCTTCATCACCGGTGACATCGCTGAGCCCTGCTTTGAGGCCGAGAGCCTGGACGCCGTCTTCGACTCCTCGGTGCTGCACCACGTCACCACGTTCAACGGCTACGACTACAGCACCGCCGAGCGGGCGCTGAAAGTGCAGACAGAGCAGCTGAGAGCCAACGGAACTTTGATCGTGCGCGACTTTGTCGCCCTCGAGCCTGGTCTGGTGCTGCTCGATCTGCCCCAGGACACGGCCGAGCTTCTGCTCAAGTTCTCCCGTGAGTTTCGCAAGCTCTCGCAGACCCCGGGCTTCTCCCTCAGCGAAGAGCCCGCTCCCCGCCCCGACTGGCGGCGCTTTCGCCTGGAGCATCGCCTGGCCCACGAGTTCGTGCTGCGTAAGGACTACCTCGAAGACTGGGATACCGAGGTGCTGGAGGAATACTGCTACTTCACCCAGGCCGAGTTCGAGCAGGTCTTCGCCCGGCTGGGCCTGCGGGTGCTGGCCTCCCACCCGGTGGTCAACCCCTGGATCGTGCGCCACCGTTTTGACGGCAAGTTCGAGCTGCGCGACCCGGAGGGCCAGTTGCTCGACGACCCGCCCACCAACTACGTGATCGTAGGCGAGAAGGTGGCTGCCGACCAGGGCGTGGCCTGGCGCGAGCAGGAGAGCTGCCCTCCGGTGGGCTTTCTCTTCCAGGAGAGCTATCGAGATAGGCGGACGGGCAAGCTGCGCGACCTGGTGCGGCGCCCCAACCTGACGGTGGACGTGGTGCCCTGGTTCGAGCTCGAGGACGAGCTCTTCGTGGTGGCCCGCAAGAGCTATCCGCGGCCCATTCTGGCCTGCCAGCGCCGGGGCAGCCCGCTGGTGGACGGGGCCACCCCGCTGGCCTACGTGACCGAGCCCATTGCCCTGGTGGCCCGCGACCGCCCCGTGGCCCAGACGGTGGACGAGTCGCTGGAAGAGCTGGCCGGAATCCCCTCGGCCAGTATCCGGGCCTTTGGCGCCGGCAGCCACTACCTCCCCTCCCCTGGCGGGGTGCAAGAAGAGGTGCGCTCGCTGCTCATCGAGGTGGAGCCTCAGCTGGTGCAGCTCACCCCGGCCCACGGGCGAGGGCGCATTCGGGCGATTGAAGCCGGCCAGTTGCTGCGAGCCGCCCAGGTGGGAGGCCTGAGCGACGCCCGGCTGGAGCTGAACGTGCAGACTCTGATGCGGCGACTGGGGCGCTCGCCCGGGGCCTGGATCGGCGAAGGCCTGGTCGTCGCCGAGGGAGGACCGGTGCGGGCCACCAGCTGGCAAGAGCTGAGTCAGGGCGGACGCCGCCGGGTGTTCCAAAAGGCAGCTGAGCCAGCCGGCTACCTGGAGCTGGCCTGCAGCCGCTTTCACGAGCTGCGCGCCGACGGCAGCGTGGCCCAGACGTTGCAGCTCGAATTCGTGCTGCCTCGCCAGCACAGCCTGAGCACCGTCTCCACCGTGCCCTTGCGGCGCTTTCAAGACCAGGTTTACGTGGGTCTGGATGACGACGACCTGCCAGCGGCCCAGGCCTTCACCGGCCACAGCCAGTTGGTGCTCAACCCGGCTTTCCGGCTGCCGCGGGAGGTGGGCGGGAGGCGGGCGCTGGAAGCGTTCATCCGCCAGAAGCTGCAAGAGCAGTATGGCCTCAAGACAGGCGAGCTCTTCGAGCTGGGTGGCCGCTACCACCCCAGCCCGGGCCTGACCCCCGAGGTGGTCTACCCCTTCGCCGTGCAGGCTCGCAACGCGGGCAAGCTGCACTGGGTCTTGCTCGACGACCTGTTCGCCAACCTGGAGTCGGTCCTGGACGGCCATCTGCGCATCGCCACGGGGCGCCTCTGGCTGGCCCTGGGCCGGAAAGGAGCCTGACCGTGGAGGAGCTGGAGCGGACCACCATTGCCACCATCAGCCGGAGGCTGATCCCCTATCTCTTCGTGCTCTACGTGGTCGCCTATCT
>CAYYHB010000289.1:0-3919 GCA_964471395.1 uncultured Burkholderiales bacterium
TGGCGGCGATCTTGGAGTGAGGCCAGACCTCCTTGAGGTAGTCGCCGGCGGCGATAGTGCCCCCCGAGCCGGTGGCCGAGACCAGTCCGCGGAACTCGTCTCCGGGCCGCATGGCGGCCCGCAGCACCTCTTCCATGGCCCGTCCAGTGATCTCATAGTGCCACAGGTAGTTGCCGAACTCTTCGAACTGGTTGAAGATGGAGAGGCTCTGGCCCGAGTTGCGCAGCTCCCAGCACTTGTCGAAGATCTCCTTGACGTTGGACTCGCTGCCGGGCGTCTTGATGATCTCGCCGGCCACTTTCTGGAGCCACTCGAACCGCTCGGCGCTCATCCCCTCGGGCAGGATGGCGATGGATTCGCAGCCGAGCAGGGCCGAGTCGTAGGCGCCGCCGCGGCAGTAGTTGCCGGTGGAGGGCCAGACCGCCTTCTGGCTGGTGGGGTCGAACTGGCCGGTGACCAGGCGCGGCACCAGGCAGCCGAAGGCGGCGCCCACCTTGTGGGCCCCGGTGGGAAACCACTTGCCCACCACCGCCAGGATGCGGGCTTTGACCCCCGTCAGCTCGGGCGGGAACTCGAGGTAGGTGACCGGACCGAATCCGCCTCCCTGAGCCACCGGCTCATTGTGCCAGGTGATGCGGAACAGGTTGATCGGATTGAGATCCCACAGGCCCACCTCTTTGAGCCTGGCCTTGACCGGCGCCGGGACCAGGGCGGGGTCGCGCTGTTGCTTGAAAGTGGGGATGATGATGTTCTTCTCGCGGGCCCTTTGGACGGCGCGCTGGAGGGGTTCTTCGTGAACGGTAAGGTCGAGCATGGCGGCGCTTTCGACCCGCCGGGGGGAAAGCCCCTTTCGGAGGAGAATCCGGCCGGCGCACCGTGAATTTCCTCTGGAACGGCCCCGCCCGGGGCCTGATGCTGCTGCTGGCCCACGGCTCGGGGGCGCCCATGGACTCGCCCTTCCTGGAGGTCATCGCCACCGGTCTGGGCGAGCGGGGCCTGAGGGTGGGGCGCTTCGAGTTCCCCTACATGCAAAAGCGCCGGGAAACCGGAGGCAAGCGTCCCCCCGACTCGCGCGAGAAGCTGATCGCTTGCTGGCGCGAGGCTCTGCAGGCCGTGCCCGGGCCGGTGGTAATGGCCGGCAAGTCGCTGGGAGGTCGCATCGCCAGCTACCTGGCCGACGAGGTGGAGGCTCGGGCCCTGGTGGTGTTGGGCTATCCCTACCACCCCCCGGGACGGCCCGACTCGCTGCGCATCGAGCACCTCGAGCACCTCCGGACCCCTTCCCTGTTCCTGCAGGGCACCCGGGACGTCTTCGGCTCTCCGGACGAGATCGCGGGCTACCCTCTCTCGCCGAGCATCCGCCGCGAGTGGATTCCCGATGGCGATCACGCCTTCGTGCCCCGCGTTTGCTCGGGTCGCACCGAGCAGCAGAACCTGGCCCTGGCGGTGGATCGGGTAGTAGACTTTCTACAGGGGATATGATATTCTGTAAGTGTAAATCATACACTTACACGGGGAGGCACGGAGATGATAGGTACGAACCGGTTCCAGCTCTACTCGCTGCTGGCGATGGCGGTCGTGTGCGTGGCGATCGTCGGGATCGCCAGGAGCATGATGAAACCCCAGGTCTATCCCGGCGACCGCACCGAGGTGCGCGACTGCCGCTGGTGCGGGGGCACCGGCGAAGGCGGGGATGAGCGCGAGATGGCCATGGGCGAGGGAATGCCGCCCCGCGGTGGTGGCGGGGGCGTGTGCCCTGGCTGCCGGGGCAAGAAGAAGCTCAGCGTGGTGATCCCAGGCCCCAATCACCCGGCCGTCGTGCGCGGCAGCGTGCGCGACCTCAAGGCGATGGGGGACGAGGCGATGAACCCGGAGGCGGCTGCCCTGCTCGCGTTCCACGAGAACCGGAGCCCCGGTCCCGTTAAGGGCGCCGTGGGCGGAGCCAAAGTGGTCTTCGACAGCGGCAGCAAGAAGGTGGAATACACGGTGCCTGCCAGCGGCAAGATCAAGACGATGCTGGTTCCGGGAGACTACAAGGTGACCGTGACGGCCGACGGATTCGCGGAGTATCATGACGAGGTCCACGTGGCCGCGCGGCGCGAGCCCATCTGGGACGAGCGCGCCCGCCTGGTCACCGAGGAGGCCATGGCCGAGCAGACCGAGGTGTTGTTCCTGCTCAGCCGCTGAGCGGAAACCTCATCAAGGCTGGCAGCCCGGGCACCAGTAGGTGACCCGGGCCTCGGGCCCCCATACCCGGCGCTGAATGGGAGCCCGGCACACCCGGCAGGGCCGCCCCCCCATCTCGTAGACCCAGTGGGTCGGCTTGCCGCCCTGTGGACCGCGGCGGCGGTCGAAGGTGGTCGTGCGCTCCCAGCCGCCCAGGTTGGCCAGCAGGGCGTCCCGACCCCGCGCCAGCAAGCTGAGCATCGCCTCCAGGCCGACCTCACCCACGGGGGTCCAGGGATTGTAGCCTTCGTGAGGCTCGAAGAAACGCCCCTCCAGAGCGCACTTCGGGTAGGCTCCCAGAAAGCAGAGCTCGCTCTTGTAGACATTGCCCAGCCCGGCGGCCACCCGCTGATCGAGCAGCACCTCGGCCAGGGGCCTGTCGGGCAGGCTGAGGGCGCGCTGAGCCGCCACCTCGAGCTGCGGCTCGGGGCCGAGCAGGTCCGGACCCAACCTGGCAACGGGCAGGAAGACCGGCAGCTCACGAGCTTCGAACAGGTCGGCGTTCTTGGGAGTGAAGCAAACGAAGACGTGCTCGGCGGTGTATAGCTGCACGCGAGCGTCCCGGGCAGCGCCCTTCCAGCTCTCTCCGGGGGCATAGCGATGCCAGCTTCCGTTCATCCCCAGGTGGACCCGCAGCATCATCTCGCGCTTGCCCTGCAGCGTGAGCAGGAAGTTCTTCCCCCTGGTTTCCAGGCTGGTGACCAGGCTGCCTTTCAGCCTCTCCGAGCCGACCACGGTGAGAATCTGAACGCGCTCGAGCGTTTGACCCACCAGCAGCGGCCGCATGGAGGCGGCGACCTTGTAGACGGTGTCTCCTTCGGGCACGGCGGCACGTTCGTCGCCCCAAGCTCCTGGCCTCCGTGGGTATGAGCTGCCCTCCGGCGCCGCCCAGCAGAATGAGAGAGGCCCCCGGAAATCCGGGGGCCTCTCAGCCTCAGGAGCTTTGAAGGCTTACTTCTGCTCGCTCTTGTCGCCGGCGATGACCATGTTGTCCAGGTAGAACCCGTCCGCGGTCTGGCTCGAGTCGGCGTTCAGGCGGAAGCGCAGCTGCACGTCCTGACCGTCGTACTTGGAGATGTCCACCGAGCGGCTGCTCCAGTCGGAGCTGCCGGTGAAGCCGGCCAGGCGCTCCCAGTTCTGCCCGTCCGTGGAGCCTTCCACGTAGACGTTGTCGTAGCGGCGCTCGAGATCGAACTTGGTGTCGAAGATCAGGGTGCTGCCCTGGAACTGCTGCAGCGAGATGGGCCGGGTGGTCAACGAGGTGTTGGCCCGATCGGCGTAGTTCCCGCTGGGGCTGTCGGTCCAGACCTTGCCCCGACCCTCGGCGTCCACCTGGGCCCAGCTGTCGGCCGGGATGAAGTTCTCGGCGCCACCGTCCATGTTGTCCTCGAAGGCCAGCTGGGCGGGAGGCAGGTTCACGCTGCCGGTGCGCATCTCGGAGGCATTGCCCACGTTGTCGCGCACCTTCAGGGCGTAGTACTTGGTCCGCTCCTGGCCGGAGGGAACCACCGAGAAGCTGGCCTGCTCCAGAGTGCCCGTGGCGCTCGGCTTGGCCGTGGCAACCAGCTCGGCGTTGGAGAAGGAAACCTGGCCTTCGGCCGCTTCCCCGTCCACGATCGGCTTGTCGGAGACGCGCAGCTCGTAGCTACCCGCCTGGCCGCACCAGCCGTCGTCGCCGGTGGCGGTCCACTGC
>CAYYHB010000290.1:0-3856 GCA_964471395.1 uncultured Burkholderiales bacterium
CGCGAGAAAGCAGAGGAAGCATTCTCCGGGAAACTAACCGGGGACGGGCTGTCCGAGCCGAAACGGACAGGGGTAGCATCCTGACCTGAGCGATGCCGCGGAGCTGACGCCGCGAGAAAGCAGAGGAAGCACTCTCCGGGAAACCGGAGACGGGCTGTCCGAGCCGATACGGACAGGGGTAGCGTGCAGACCAGAGTCACGCCGCGATGTCTCGACAGCGAAACGAGCGAGGCGGGCCTGGGACCGGGATGGAACCGCGAGGGTAAGCACGGCGCAAAACGTCGTCTCCATCAAATCCGGAGCACCAGGAGAGTCTGGTGAGGTGGAGCCAGACCACAAAATAGCTACCTGACGAGGTAGCTTTTGTGCTTTCCGGGGGTCTTATCGACCGTGGGCAGGGGTGGCGCTGGTGCCGGGACGCGGCAGGGCACCCCCCTTGACCTTCTCCACCGGGTCCTCTTCGTCTTTCTTCTCGACTCCTGAGCCCTGGACGCTGCCGTTGGCACGTTGACGCTTGGCAGCGGGCAGCTCATTGCTGGACTTCTGGACCGGCTCGGTGACGGCTGGGGGAGGCGGCGGCGAGGCCGAGGGGGTCGGAGCCGCTTGAGATGTCGTCGTGGAGGCGGGGGGAGAACCGCAGCCCGAAAGTAGCCCGCCGACGAGGAGAGCAAGCATCAAGTTTCGCATCACCCTCCCTTCGTCGCCAGGAGGGAAAGATTCTTCCTGAGCTTAGAACGAGAACGAATCGGCTGACAGGGCCGCCCAGAGGCCCTCTTGCATGCGGCTGCGCTCATCAGAGATGCGGGCGATGGCACCCTCTTCCGCGTTCATCTTCAGCCCGCGCCCCTTTTCGAGCTTCTCGCGCTCGGTCAGCACGGCAGCCGAGTCATCCTTGCCGCCGCCTCCCAGTCTCTTTTGCACACGATTGCTCTGGGCTTCCAATTTGGCCAGACGCTTCTCGAAGCCCTCAGAGGCTTCATCCGGCAGGTATTCGCGGCCGCTCTTGAGGGCCGAGCGCATGGTGTCCACCACGTCGTTGATCAGCGCCAATCCGTCACTCAGACTCTCTCGGGTCCAGGCGAAGTAGAACTTGCCGACCTCCATCCCGTCCCGGGTGCTGACGGCCGACTCCTGGGACTGCACCAGCAAACTGCGGCCGGTCAGGTCATGGGGTAGATCCTCACCCCCCGCCGACCCACCCAGGGCGGCGGCCGTTCCCAACTCGGTCCGCTCGGCCAGCATGGAGCCTGCGATCTGGCCGTTCAGAGCATTGGTTTCCTGCATCAGCGGCGCCAGCGGCCGCAGCAGGCCCATGTAGCTCTGGGTGGCGACCAGCATGCGATTCATGCTCGATAGCAGGTAGTCGGGGCCGGTGCGCTTCATCTGGGCCGCCTGGCGCAGGTCTTTCATTGCGCCCAACATGTCCTTGAACGACTTCTGCAGAAGCACGTTGATGCGGTGCATGTCCTTGCCCTTACCCAGCTTGGAGAAAACGGCCGACTTGCGCACCCCGCGCTGCTGCTCGGAGAAGGTGCGGGCGGTCTGCAACTGGCGGGCGGTGGAGGCATCCCGAGTCTCTTTGAAGGCGTGGAAGATCTGATCGGAGGTCACGGTGCGCAGCAGGCGCTCATCGCCTGAAAGGGGTACTCGAAGGACTGGAGCTCCGACCGAGTCAGGCTGGGGCGGTCGGGCCGGGGGGGAAGCGGCGGCAGCAGGCTGAGCGGGAGCGGGCGCGACGACCTTGGGAGACTCCATGCAGTGATTATATCACCCCTGCCCGGGGAGGAGTCCAGAGCTGCGAGTTTCGGCACCGGAAGGTGCTTTTCGGTGAGGCCTTACCGGTCTGAGCGGGAGCCTGCTCAGCGGTTCCATGGAAGGGGAAGAATCGAGTGTACCGGCGGCAGGTTAGCGTCCAGGCGCTGCCATTTGGCCCCGAAATCCTGACTTCCGAGCAGGTCGCCCTTGTTGGTGGCGGCAAACCACCAGCCGTCGGGATGCGAGGCCACCGCGGTCACCGCCCGGTCGGCCAGGGAGGGCAAGCCGGCAGCGGCAATCTCCCAGTGCTTGCCCGAGTTGGTGGAGCAAAAGATGCTGCCCCCCCGGTCGTCGCGCACCTGGTTGACGCCCATGATGAGCCGATCAGGATCGCGCGGATCCACCGCCAGGCATTCGCAATAGGTGTAGGGGAGACCCTGGATGCGATGCTCCCAGGTGCTGCCCAGATCGTCGGAGACATAAAATCCGCTGTCGGAGACCGCGTAGATGCGCCCCGCCTGGCCCGGATGGATGGCCAGCTGGTTGATGTCGCGACCCAGGTGCTCGTGGCGGGGCATCCAGGTGCGCCCGGCATCGAGCGAGGCGATCAGGCCGCCCACCTCGATGGCCGCGAAAATCGCGTCGGGCTCGAGCGGGTGCTGCACCAGGTGGCGCACGCGCGCCGTGTAGGGAGCGTGATAGTAGGTCCAGTTGTCGCGCCCGGGCACCTGGTTGAACGCCTCCATCTGACGCCAGGTCTTGCCTGTATCGGTGCTTTTGAATACCGCGGCGGGATTGGTACCGCAAAAGATGGTGTCGGGTTTGAGCGGGTGGATCGAGAGACTGTAGACCGAGGTAAACTTCAGGCCCTCATAAAGAGGCTTCCAGCTCAGGCCGTCGGTCGTGCGGTAGACCATGGCATTGGTGGCCCCGGCGAACAGACTACCGTCGGGATGCAGGGCCAGAGCCCGCACCGGGTGCTCGATCAAACCCTGGGCGACGGCCGACCAATCGCCTTCCCGCTTGCCCGGCTTGAGGATGTGCACCCCCTTCGCCGTTCCCAGAGCGACCAGCAGGCTCACCGGCCTGGTCCCACCGAGACCCCGCGCACGGGCGGAAGACCAGGTCGGATGCGCTTCCAGAGGTCACCAAAATCGAACGTGCCGAACAGATCGCCCTTGTCGGTGCCGGCCACGAAGCACCCCGGACCGCTGGCCACCGAGGTGACACAGGCATCGGCTGCGGGCGCGAGGCCCCCGGTGGTGATCTGCCAGCTCTGTCCTCCGTTGGAGCTCCGGAAGAGGTGGGCCCCCCCGCCCCGCCGGAGCTTGTTGACGCCCATCACCAGGCGATCAGGGTCGGCGGGGTCGACCGCGAGGCCCTGGGTGAAGATGTAGGGTAACCCACCATTGAGGATCTTCCAGGAACGCCCGTTGTCGTCGCTGCGGTGAAAACCGAGGCCCGTGGTGGCGAAGAGCACCTGCGGGCGATCAGGGTGAATGGCCAATCCCGTAACGTCCTTGGCCAGGCCGTTATGGATCTCGACCCAGCTCTGGCCGTCATCTTCCGAGAGCAAGGCTCCTCCCACCTCGATGGTGGCAACGATCGAGTGGCCCTGGTAGGCCAGCCCGGTCACTTTGGGCATGTAAGGCGGCACCTGGTTACTCCACTTGCCGGCTCCGGGCACGGTGTTGAAGGCGCTCAGCTTGGTCCAGGTGCTTCCCCGGTCGTCACTTCGGAAAACGCAGGCCGGCTCGGTGCCGGCGATGAGACGCTTGAAGTCGGCCGGGCAGATGACCAGACTGTGGACGCTGGGATGGGACAGGCCCTCGAAGAGAGGCTCCCAGTGCTCGAGGTCCGTCGAGCGGTAGACGGTGCCGTTGGCGGCTCCGGCGTAGAGGCTGCCGTCAGGATGAAAGGCCAGGGCGGGAACTTTGCGCCCGTACAGGCCCTGGGCCGTCAGGGTCCAGCCCGTTCCCTCGGGCCGAAAAACGAGCACGCCGTTGTCCGTCCCGGCGGCGACCAGCAAGTTTGGCTCAGACACCTGTGCCCTATACGGGGGGCGAAGGACCCCCTCCTTCTGGTTCATAATCCGGCAAGA
>CAYYHB010000291.1:0-3852 GCA_964471395.1 uncultured Burkholderiales bacterium
GGCGTTGCCATCCAGAATGTTGCCGCCGGCGCTGATCGAGATGGGAGCGGCTGCGCTCTGGTTGATCAGGCCCACCTCGACATCGCCCCCGGCGGATAGAGAAACCGGGCCATCCGCGAGAACCAGAGAGGCCGTGAGAGAGCCGTTAGCGACGGACATCGCAATAGAGTCGCTGAGCACGCTGGCGGTCAGGTGCGGCCGGATGCTGCCGTCGTGGCCAATGGTCGTGCTGCCGTTGAGGTTGTCCACGATCAGCCTGTCCACGGCTCCCTGACCCTGGTTCAGGCTGATCGTGCTGGCGCTTGCCAGCACATTGAGGTCATTTGCCACCACGTCCGCCGTCACCGAAGCTCCCGACAGCGTAGAGGTCAGATTGACCGAAGTTGCCGTCACATTCGTGGAGGCGCCATTCAGGTCGAGGATAGCGCCGGCCGATTCGATGCTGACGTCGCCGGAAGAAGCCACCACCCCCAGGCCGATCTGAGGTGCTTTGAACGCCAGGCTGCCCGGCACGGACGCGTTCAGGACGTTCCCAGAGGAGAAGTCCATCTGGGCCATTCCATCCACGGACACGGGGCCGGAGGTTCGGACCTGGAGAAGGCTGGGGGTGGTGAGAAGCGTCGCCCTCGTGGGCGCCAGGGTACCGTTCTCGGTGTTCAGCGACACCGTGTCGCCGGACAGCTCCAGCGGATTGGCGGCCGACCCGATTCCGACCGGGGAGCTCAATTGCAGGAGCGTGGTGGCGGTGATATCGGCACCCGGGTTCGGATTGGCGTCCAGGATCTGACCCGTGCTGCTGGTCAGGACCACCGAATTGGCCGTGACTCCGGTGACCAGGATGTCCCGGGGGGAAATCACAGTAAGGTTGGTCCCGGGCAGGTTGGCGCCCAGCTCATCCGGGCCACTGAGCCCGAAACCCAGAAATGAGGCAGGGTCCGGTCCCCACATGACCAGCTCCTGAATGCCCGCGTTCCCGGAAGTGTGGGTGAGGCTCAGACTGGAATTGCCGGCCACAGGAACGCGCACGTTATCGATGAGGACTCCCAACTCGGTGAACACCTGCAAATGGGCCGCGTCCACGGTCAAGAAGCCGGGTCCAATGGCGTCTCGGCCGACCACGGTGAGAGTCTCGGCCGTGACAGCCACCGTACCCGCCGGGGTCGCAGGAGTGGTCTGCAGGGAGAAGAGCCCGGAGTTGAGGAGGACCGTGTCGGCCACGACTCCTCCGTTGGCGGCGTCCAGCGCCAGGCCGTTGGACACCACTCGGATGGTGCCCCCGGGGGCAAGCAGGCTTCCGATCAGGGCCGGGCCCTGGACGACCCAATCAAAGCCGCCCCCGTTGCTGGTCGTGAAACGGTCGTTGCCATCCAGGAACAAGATGCTCGAATTGATGAAGTTGAAGCCATCGATATTCAGGCTGACGCCCGGCTGCAGGGACACCTCGTTGTCGGCGATGTCGAAGACAGTGATCTGGCCGCCTTGCAGACGGATGGTGCCGGAAGTGACCCCCTCCAGGGCGAGCTCGGACAGGGTGTTGGGCGGGATGCTCGGGTCGGCCAGCAGGATGCTCGGCAGTCCGGGATCGAGGGTTCCGCCACCACCATTGACGATGTTGATGACGGGCGGGTCGATCAAGAGCTCGCCCGGGACGCCCCCGGGAGCGGACACGTCGGTGCTGCCCTGGAGATAGAAGTCCCGGCCGCTCACCTCGATGAATCCGCCCTGGCCGGCCTCCCCTCCGCGGGCGGAGAGATGGCCCGCAGGAGAGAGGACCGTCGTGCCCTGGGACAGGACGCGGATGTCACCACCGACCGAGCCGGGGCCCAGCCCGTCAGCCGAAATCTGTCCCGCCATCACGGTGGTTTGGCTCGAATCGAGGCGGACCCGCCCGGCCTCGGCCTGGATGGTCCCGCTCTGGAGCAGGACCCCGCCGCTGCCGGTCAGCCGAACCTGGCCGCCTTCCTCCACGATGGCACCCGCCTCCACCAGGTTCGGGCTCTCCACCAGCTGCCCCAGCAGCTCACTGACCTGATCGCGGGGAACCAGCACGGTTCCCGGCTCCTGCGTCGAGCCCTCGAGAACGAAGTTCATGAGCCCCTGGGCGTCGAAACTGACCGTCACCTCGGTGCCGGCGGCCAGGCCAACCTGGCCGGTGCGGGCCAGGATGAGGCCCTCGTTGGAGACCAGGGGCGCCGCCAGCACGACGAACCCTCCGTCTGCCACCCGGATCTCTCCCTGGTTGACGACCGCTGCCTGAGGCAGCGACAGATCCTGAACCAGCCGATAGTTACCGTTGAGGAAGTCAGCGTCCGACATGCCCAGCGTGCTGACCAGCAGCCCGGCCGTCTCGATGCGGGCTCCCGAGCCGATGAAGACTCCGTTGGGATTGAGCAGGAAGAGCCGCCCCGTGGCCGTCAGCGAGCCCAGGATCAGCGAGGGGTCCTGGCCCGTCACGCGACTGAGCAGGGTCGAGGTCGGGCCAGGCTGCAGGATGCGCACCAGCTCACCGGCTCCGATGTTAAAGCTACGCCAGTTGAGGATGGCTTGCTGGGTCTGTTGGGTGATGTCCATGCGCGAGCCGGAGGTCTGGACCGTGACACTGCCGGAGGCCGTCTCGGGATCGGTCGGCATGGCCTCGGCACCGGGCGACAGCAGCAATGTCAGCGCCAGCAAGGGCGCGAGGGCGCGCCTCACGGCGTCCCCGCCGCCGAAACGGCCGGGCTCATGGCCAGAGGATCGCGCAGGACCAGCCTCAGACGGTCGGAGATTGAATGCCATTCTATATCGACATTCGTTACTACGAACAGAATGCCCTGGTTGGGATGCACGGTGGTCTGCAGGGGAATTCCGCCGGAGGGCGGGTTGTCGCCTCCGGTTGGGTAAGGCGAGCCCGGCAAGGGATCGAGCTGGCCCGGATTGCCCCCCGGGGCGCCCACCAGGTAAGCCAGCACGCTGCGGGCGCCGTTGGCGCGGTTGGGGCTGAACAAGTAGCGTTGAGCGCCCGAGATGGCCAGCGAGATCTGGGGTCCTCCGGAGATGACGAAACCCAGGAGTATGCTACTGCCGACCGCCGGATCCACTCTTGCCACGGAATAGTCACCGTACAGGATGGTCTCTCCCGGGTAGAAGCTCCAGGTCGCATTGGTCTGAGGGGCCTGGAAGAAGTTGGTGACCTGGATGAAAACGCCCGAATCCGGATCGACCTCGATGATCCCCTGGACGGTGCCGTTGGCCAGGGCCACGAAACGCGAGTTCGGGTGCACGACCAGGCCCGTCGTGTTCGTCAGGACCGGGCCCTGCAGGATAAAGTTGGCCTGGCCGCTGGCCGCATCGAAGGACCAGAGATAGAGCTGGTCATTATCCCCGCTGGCATAGAAGAAACGACCCCGGGGCTCGAAGGCCACGTTGCGAACGGCAGTCGAGGTAGCGGCGACGTTCTCGAGATCGGTGAACGCCAGGGCGCCGGTGGCGGGATCGATGAGGAAGATCCCGATCAGAGGGCCGTCGACCAGGATCAGGTAACGCCCGGAGGGGTCAACCAGCACCCTGACCGGATTGCTCGAGACGTAGGCGAAGTTGGGCGTGGGCACGCTGGTCTGGGCCGTCAGATCGATATCTCGTCCGATCAGCTCGCCGCCCTGGCCCAACAGGTACAGGAAGAAGTTCACGTGGAGCGTGCGCGTGGCGTTGAGGCCGGTGACCGGGTCAACGGCCGTGATCAGGCAGCTGCCTTCCGAGACGCCGGTGGCCACGCCCGCACTGGTGGCCGAGTTGCTCTGGGTGGCTGTAGCCGGATCGTCGGTGCTCCAGGTCAACAGATCGGTGGCCTCGCCCGTAGCCGACAGCGCCGAG
>CAYYHB010000292.1:0-3792 GCA_964471395.1 uncultured Burkholderiales bacterium
ACACCGGGATCGACTACAATCACCCCGATCTGGCCTCCAACATGTGGACCAACCCGGATCCCGACCTGGGCGACCCCACCGACGGCATTTATGGCACCAACCTGGTGGAGGACACCGGGGATCCGCTCGACGATCATAACCACGGCACTCACTGCGCCGGCATCATCGGCGCCGCCGCCAACAATGGCGGAGTGGTCGGGCTCAACTGGAACACCAACCTCATGGCCGTCAAAGTGCTCGACAGCCAGGGGATGGGTGACACGGCCGACGCAGTGGCTGCGCTGGCCTACGCAACCAAGAAGGGGGCCCGGATCACCAACAATTCCTGGGGCACCGACGAGTACAGCCAGGCCATGAAGGACGCCCTGGCCGCCTCCCCGGCTCTGCACGTCTGCTCGGCTGGCAATGACGGCTGGGACAACGACACCCACCCCTCCTACCCGGGCAGCTTCGATCTCGACAACGTGATCTCGGTCGCCTCCCACAACCGGCGTAACCAGCTCGCTCCCAGCTCGAACCGGGGTGCCAGCACGGTGCACATCGCCGCTCCCGGCGTGGCGGTTCACTCCACCCTCAAGCAAGGCCAGTGGGGCGCCCTCAGCGGCACCTCGATGGCTGCCCCCCACGTGGCCGGCGTGGCCGCCCTGATCGCCAGCAAATATCCGGAGGCGGATAACGCCACCATCAAGACGCGCATCATGCACTCGGTGGACCGGATGCCCAGCAACGACGCCGACCTTTTGATCAGCAATGGCCGATTGAACGCCGGGCGAGCGCTGGCCGAAGACCAGGTGGCGCCCGCGGCCATGGTCGACTTCGCCGCTCGGGCCCTGGATGCGGGCACGGTCGAGTTGAGCTGGACGGCCTCCGGGGACGACGGTACCCTGGGCTCAGCGGTTCGCTACGAGCTGCGCTACTCGCACCTTCCCATCACCGCCAACAACGAGGTCAAACCGGGCGAGGTCGGTTTCCAGGACGCCCTGCCCGCTCCGCTGGAAGCCCCCCAGGAGGGCGGCACACGGGAGAAGGCGCGGGTGGACGTGCGCCCCAGCGGCAAAGAGCAGAAACTCTACTGGGGTCTGCGCGCCATCGACAAAGTGGGCAACGCCTCGGCCATCTCCCTCTCCTCGGTGACCTTGCCGGCGGGCGAGCTGGCCTTCGAAGAGCCCGAGGATGGTGACTCGCGGTTCACCCCCGAGGGAAGCTGGGGGCTGATCAGCCTGGCTGGACGGGGACGCGTCTGGACGGATAGCCCTCAAGGCGGCTATGTCGGCAAGCGCAACGACTCGCTCACCTCCACCGGCATCTCACTCAAGGACTGGAAGAACCCGGTGCTCTCCTTCGACGCCAAGGTCAATACGGAGAAGAAGTATGACACCTGCGAGGTCGAGGTCTACGGGCGCAAGTGGTGGGGCGGCACGAAGTGGCGCCCGGTGGCCAGCCTGAGCGGGATTCACGACTGGAAGGGTTACCAGGTCTCGCTCTCTGATTACGAGGGCCAGGACATCAAGATCCGCTTCCGTTTCCGCTCGGATGACTCGCGCGATTTCGACGGGGTCTATCTCGACAACGTGGTGGTCAGCGGACGCCAGGACCAGGTCGGAGGCTAGACTTACAACCCTTTGTGGCTGCCGTCACAGTAAGGCGGGTTCTGGCTGTGTTTGCACTGACACAGGGCAACCTTGCGGGCCTCGGTCAACTCGAGCCGGGCCGGAGTGAATCCGGTGCCCGCGTGGCTACCGTCGCACCAGGGCTGCTCTTTTGAACGCCCACAGCGACACCACCAGTATTCACCTGCCTGGAGGTCCAGGACTGCGGGCTGCCGGGCGGCGATCTCAGGTTCCATAGGACAGTCGGTTCGGAGCCCGGAGGTGGTTTCCTACCCTGAGAATGGTTCGTTTGTGCCTGTTCGAGCACCGGAGCCTGGTGTTATACTCAGGTCAGAAGTCTGACGGATGACCCCCCCCGACCGTCAGGCTTCTTCTTTTTTCCCGGCAGGGTTTACGAAAGGTTAACGAATTTAACAAAGCAGAAACAATTTCGATCGAAACCTGGCACCCCGATGGTGGGATAAGATGAGGGCAGCATGCTGACCGATAGCACTCGCGAAACTCGACTCCCCAGTCCTGTGATGGCGCCCGGGCCCCGCCCGGAGGGTCTGGCCGTTTCCATCGTTTCGCCCATCGCGGAAAACAGGGGCACCCAGGTGGAGCTGCAGGAGACCCCTCGGCAGGAGGCGGCCGAGACACCTGATCTTGTCACCCGCACTCTGGGCCTGGAGCTTGCCGAGATCTGGGATCAGGTTTCAGGTAAACGCAAACAAGACCGCAAGAAGAGCGCAGACCCGGGGGTGGCTCTTCGCCCGGGTCCCACGCCAGGGCTCGGTGGGGGAACGCCTGCTCCTGCCCTGGGGACGAATCCTGTCGACGGGGGCCTCCCCCAGGCCAGCTTGCCGGAAAGGAACCTCGACCCTACAGATGGCCCGGCCCTGGGCAATCCGACCGACGAGGTCCGTACCGAGATAGCTCAGACCGACCCGGTTGAGAACGCGGAAAAGGTGGCCGCGGAAGCCGCGGTCACGCCGGGACAGGTCACTGACAGCGGGGCCACGGAGGCTGCCAGGGTCGAGGTGGTGGCCAGCGAGGCCAGCGCTCAGCAGGAAACCCAGCGCCAGGAGACCGTCCAGACCGAGCAATCGCGCGAGGTCGCCCGAACCGAGGCTGCTCAGGTCGAGCGCAAGGAGACCGAGGCGGTCAAGCTCGAGTCCGACCTGTCTCGCCGCGAGGCTCAGCTGTCCGACCTGCGCCAGGCGGTCAGCATCAAAAGTCAGCAAGTCCTGGAGCTGCGCAGCCGGGTACGCGAGAAGCAATCGATGCTGACCCGCATCGAGCAAGACCTGAATGCGCTTTCGAACACCCAGGACTACCTCGAGCACTACGACGAGATCGAGCGACTCGAAGGAATGCGCTACCATGTTCGAGTCGAGCTCGAAAACGACTCGGCCGCCGCTGCCCGGGCCGAGCAGGAGCTTGTCGAGACCCAGCGGCAGGCCAGCGTGCTGGAGGCCTCCCTCTCCAACGGGCGTTCCCAGCTCGAGCAGCAGCGCCATCAGGTCAGCAAGGACCGTGGCTCTCTGGGAGCGCGCGCCGCCTCCAACGAAGCCCGTCAGATCCGACTCGAGGGACAGCGCCGGCAACTGGCCAACCTGGAAGAGCTGCGCCCCTTCTGGGCCGCCCTGCGCGAAGACTCGGGCTTTATCCAGGTTGCGGCCGAGGCTGCCGACTCGCGCCGGGACATCGAGACCCGCGACCAGACGGCCCGCCGGCGCATTCTGAACAACCTGGCCGCCCTGAGCGATGAGGATGTGGGGGTGGACCTGGTGGGTGGAATGAACAGCTCCAAGGCGACCCGGGGCGAGCGAGCCCTGGCAGGGATGCAGGCCCCGATGGAGCGGCTGCGTCAGGACTGATTACTGGCGACGCATCCAGCGGTCGAGGGCCCGGCGCCGCATGACCAAATACATGCTCACCAGATACGCGGTGGAAGCGAGCACCAGAGCGTACTTCCCGGCCAGAGCAGCGCGCAGGCCGTTGTCCTGAATCGGTAGACCGTGCAGCTCGGGAGAAAACCAGCCGCAAGCTGCTCCCACCAGGGCGCCGACACAAATGGCCACGAGATGCCTTTTCATCCTTCGAATCGTTCTCGTTCCAAGTGAGAGCATTCCTTCCCAGAATTCTAGCGACGACAGGAGCGGTCGACAGATCTCAGCGACGACAGGAGCGGTCGACAGAT
>CAYYHB010000293.1:0-3785 GCA_964471395.1 uncultured Burkholderiales bacterium
AAGGTGCGCTGGATGATCTGAGCCGGGGTGGGCCCCAGGAAGGGGGTCCAGTGGCGATAACCGGCCATCGGGTTGACGATGGCGAGGATCCTCATCGAGCTGGCTTCTTGGATCGGTAGCAGGTTCCTTCGATCCAGGAGCCCGGGAAGAACTTCCAGAATTTTGACGACAGGACTGCTATTGTAGTGGAGTGGTGAAGAAGGAAGGCAAACCTTCAGCAGCCCAACCCATGAGTCAGTCCACGAAGGAGGGGTTTATGAGCGTGAAGCGAGCCGTAGTTGCCGGTATGCTCCTGGTCAGCGTCTGGTGTCCTGCCTGGGCCAAGCCCGATATGCCAAAGGAAGTGCGCCAGACAAACTTCAACGCCACCCTCATCTGCAGCTCGCCCGAGGAGCTGTCGGCGCGCCTGGCAGACATGGCCCAGAAGCACAATGCCGTGGTGAGCAACTTCAACCTCGATTCTAACAGCTCGCAAGCCAGCGCCAATCTGCAGTGTCCCCCTGGCGAGCTGAATGGCTTGATCGCCGATCTCACGAAGCTCGGACGCGTTGAGAACCAGTCTCGCTCCAGCTCTGACTATACCTCGTCTTACCGCGATGCGGCCAACCGGGTGCAGCTTTACGAAGCGGTTGCCCAGGTGCCCCTCGATACGATCTTGCGCCAGGCCAACCTCAGCCCCACCGAGCAAGCCCTGGTAAGAGCCGAGTTGCAGCAGATGATGCGTGAGCGCATCCAGAGCTACCAGTCCTCCATGCAGAGCTACCTCGACTACAACAACAGGGCCCAACTCTCCATCCAGTTCCGCTTTGCCCCTGCCGAAGTCACGAAACCCTTGGCCACCCCCACTCCGGGAACGACCGCTACCCCGGCCCCCTCGATGCCTGCCAGCCCGGCTCCGGTCAACCAGGGCACCTTGCTGCCCCTCTACCTGCTGGGCTTTGTCAATCTGACCTTCCTCTGGCTGCTGGCCCGGCGCGGCCCCAGCACCCCGGCCGTCACACCTGTGCCCCCCGGCACCCACGACTGAGTTTGCGCTGCTCGCCCCCCCGGCCTATACTGGCCGGATGAAGGAACGGGCAGACAAGCTTCTGGTCGCCCAGGGCCTGGCCCCCAGCCGTGAGCGGGCCCAGGCCCTGATTCTTGCCGGCACTGTCTACGCCAGGGGAATGCGCGTCGACAAGCCGGGTCAAACCCTGGCTCTCGATCTCGAGTTGGAGGTGCGCGGCGGCGATCACCCCTACGTAAGCCGCGGGGGACTCAAGCTGCAGCGTGCCCTGGAGGTCTTCGAGCTGGAAGTCGCCGGACTGGTGGCGCTAGATGTGGGCGCCTCCACCGGAGGATTCACCGATTGCCTCCTGCAGCGAGGGGCTTCCCGCGTCTACGCGGTCGACGTTGGCCGCGGCCAGCTGGACTGGAAGCTGCGCCAGGACTCGCGGGTCATCGTGGTTGAGCAGGTCAACGCCCGCCATCTGGATGCGACGCACGTGAGCGAGCCGGTCGACTTTGCCTGCGTGGACGTCTCCTTCATCTCGCTAGAGCTGGTGCTGGAGCCGGTGCAGAGGCGCCTGAATCCAGACGCCCACCTGGTGACGCTCATCAAGCCCCAGTTCGAAGCCGGGCGGCAAGAGGTGGCCAAAGGTGGAGTGGTGCGCGACGCTCGCATCCATCGCCAGGTGTTGGCCCGAGTGCTCGAGTTCGCCGCCGGGCTGGGTCTGGGCTGCCAGGGACTGACCTGGTCGCCTGTGCGAGGGCCGGCAGGCAATATCGAGTTTCTGGCCGATTTCCGGGTGGGCTCGAGCAAAGAGCACGATCTGGAGCGTTGCGTGAGCCAGGCCTGGGACTTTTTCCAGGTTTCGAGCAACGTCTCAGCGACGAGAGCGGTCGACATTCCTCAGCGACGACAGGACCGGTAGACAAATGAAGGGTTTAAACGCGTCGCAGCAAAAGAATCGCTCCAATCGGGCCGAGTTTCGGCCCCGGCAAAGGTTGATCGGGTGAGTAAGGAATTCAACATCGGGCTGACCGTGGTCTGTTTTCTGACAGTCCTGCTCGTGGTGGGATTGCAGAAGCAAGATACCCGCCCTGACCCCTTCAGCCCTCGCTATAACCTCCTCTTCACCCATGTCAGCGGCCTTCGGCCCGGCGATCCCGTGACCGTGGCCGGAGTGCAAGCCGGGTTCATCGAGGCCATCGACTTCACGAGCGATGAAGAACGCCGCACCTTCGAAAAGGACGGCCTGCAACCGCAGGTCAAGGTGACCGTCACCTTCAACCGCAAGGTGCGCCTCACCGAAGGGGCACGCTACCAGCAGCGCTCAAATCTCAAAGGCTATCGCTGGATCGAAGTCATGCTGACGGGCGAGGGACAGGTGCTTGCGAGTCAGAGCACCATCTCGGGCGAGCAACCGGCGTCCAACGAAGACCAGTTGACCAAGACCTTGAAGACCTTCCAAAAGCTCAACGTGCAAACAGCAGGGATGCGCGACCTGGTGGAGGACGAGGAGTTTCGCCGCAACGTCAAGGACATGGCCTCCAACATGAGGTTTTATTCGCGCGAATTCGCGCGCACCAGCGTGACCGCCAACCAGGCGCTGCAGGAGGTAGACCAGGCTCTCAGTGAGCAGGAAGCCAAGCTGTATAACCAGATTTCCCGAGTCGACGCTCAGGTGACGCGGGTCAGGGAACGGCTGGTCTCCATGACTCCCCAGGTGCGCGAGTCGCTCCAGAGCTACCAGGCCCGCCTGCACAAGTCCTCGGGCGAGCTCAACAAGCTCCTCAAGCAGGTGGTGCGCTACTCCGAGCAGGCCGAGCAGGTGGTCGAGGATATCTCCAAGCGCTATCACGACACGATTGTTCCTGAGAAGATCATCTCCACCGTGCGCGAGTATTCACGCAAGCTGGAGGACATGTCTCTTCTGGCGGAAGATATGCATACGCTCAGCTCCGACCCACAGGTGCAGGCCGACTTGCGCAAGATGGTCTCCGATCTGAGGGCGCGCTCGGAGAAACTCAAGAGCGAAGTCGAACGCTGGGAGAAGCTGCTCGACGACTTTGGGCTCTGACGGTGAGAGCCGCCCCGAGACCAGGGCGCAAATGAGCGACCAGGGCTGGTCGCTGCCCCGAGCCTCGATGGCCGTGCGCATGTTGCAGGCGGTCGTTCGCCTGACCTACCGATCCCCCTGGACCGTGCTCATCCTGGCCAACCTGCTGGCCGTGGCCAGCCTGGTGTATGCTTTCACCAGCCTCGAGTTCGCCACCGACCGCTCGGCCCTGGTCAACGAGAACGAGAAGTATCTCTTGTTGCACCGCGAGTTTCGCAAGGAGTTCCCAGCTACTGAGGACGTGGTGGTGGTGATCGAGGGAGGCACCAACGAGCAGCGCCAGCAGTTCGTGGACGAAGGGGTACGGCGCTTGCTGGCCGAGCCGCAGCTGTTTCAGGACGTCTTCGGGAAATTCGAGCTGCCCTTTGTGCGCACGCACGCCCTGTTCTACTTCGACCTGGCCGGACTCAAGGGCCTGGTGCAAGAGCTGGAAGACGCTCGCCCGTTACTCAAAGCTCTGGGCAGCGAGGGTGGACTGGCCAGCTTGATGGAGCGGTTCAGCTCGCGCGAGGAGGCCGGGCCGGACCAGCTCGCCCGCATGCTTCCCTTTCTCAACGAGGTCATGGAGCTCTTGCTGGAGAGCCTGCAGACGCGAGGCCGCTACAGCTATCGCTCACCCTGGGAGAGCGTCTTCTTCGGAGACGTGCCCCAGGACGCTCCTCCCGAGCTGAGCTCGAGCGGCAA
>CAYYHB010000294.1:0-3785 GCA_964471395.1 uncultured Burkholderiales bacterium
TGCTCAGCCTGCTGCCATTCGTGGCGCTGGCCGGTTTACTCTATCTGGTGGGCCGAGAGCTCGTGCTCGGCCCACCCAGAAACCAGGAGGACTGACCATGAAGAAACCGATTCTGGCGCTAGTTCTGGCCGCCGGATTACTGGGAACCACCCTGGCCGCCCAGGAGGGCGCCTTCAGCCCCAGCGAGCGCCTGCGCAAGCTGATCGAAGGCCTGCCGGCCGTCGGCCAGCAGGTGGAGACGACCAAACTGGGCATCCGCATGACCGTGGGGGATCACTCCCCCAAGCCGAGCGATATTTACGAGTTCGCCGCCCCCAGCGATCTGGATCGCCACCAGACCGACCTGCCCCCTCTCAAGGGCCGATTCCCCGACCTGCACCTGAACATCCCGCTCAAGGTGGTGCCGGGCAGCGTTAACTACCTCTTCCTGAGCGACCAGCCCGAGGAGATTCGCGATGATAGAAAGCGCGTGCCGGCAAAGCCCGAGCACGGCGATCCCGGTCCGGGCGCGGTGGGCGTTTACGCCCGCTCGCCCCTTCCCGGCGCGGCGCCCATCCGGGTGCTGATGGACCACACCAACGGCACCAAGCGGCCGCTGATCATGTGGCTGGTCTGGGTGCCCGAGAAAGACAGTTTCGTCAGCGTGCGAAAGCGCGGCGAGTCCAAGGACAAGAACAGCGTCAAAGCAGGCGGAGAGGCCTTCGTGGGCTCCTCCAAGACCATCTTCGAGCCGCGCGCTTACGTGCATTCCGGCGCCTCCCAGCCGCTGGTGCGCATGCCTCTCACCCCGGGAGTCACCGGAGTGGTGCACCTGGAGTACACCGCCACCGACAAGGGCGAGCTCTTCGCTGCCGTGACCGAGGAGGATCAGGTGCCCACCCTGGCCCAGCTTAACGACATGCCCGTGTTGCACTCGATCGTCTGGGAAGAGGAGATCGAGCGGCTGGACAAGTTCATCGATCCCGAGAAGAACCCCACCCGCTTTCACCGCATCAAAAAGGCCTTCCAGCACGCTCGCGGGCACTTCCAGTTCCCCGAGCGGGTGGGCCATGCCAGCTACAGCGTGCCCTCCTGGAGCGAGAAGAGCTGGCCTGTGCAGATCTATTCGGTGTTCGAGTCCACCCCGGGCGTGGACGTCACGGTGGACGGCGGCGCCACCACCGACAACCGCGGCAAGTACGGCGCCCGCACGGGCTTTGATCTGGAGCTGAAGGAGCTGCCCCCGGGCTGTCGCGAGGTAGCCCTGGTGGTCATCAACCGCTCCAGCCCGTACGGCGGACGGCACTGGATCTCCAATGGCCGCCAGGCCAGCGAGGTCATCCACGCCCCGGGTGTGGGCAGCGGCCTTCTGGGCAACAAGGCCGTCTCCACCCTGTGGCGCGGCCCCGTCAAGCGCGGGGACAGGCTGACCATGTGGCAGGAGCCGATGGCCAACGGCAGCGTGCAGCTGTGGTATATGGTGGTGCCAATTCCCTGACGAGCTGTCGGGGACCGTCTGAGAGAGCGCGGTTGGTTACCGCGCTTTCTTGTTTCAGGGAGCGAGTGGTCGGGCGATGAGAACCGCCAGAGCACATGGAACGAACTCAATCGGTGAGATTGAGGCCGCCATCGAGAGCCTCAAGGCCTTGCGCAAACGCACGGGCAAGATCACCGTGAAGGAACTCCTGTCCGCGCGGAACGAGGGGCGCAAGCCCTGTCACGCCCCCTGCTGCAACAGAAGTCTCCCCCACGCCCCTGGTGGGGATCTAAACGGATTCTCGTGACTTGAGCCCTCGGAGGGTTTCTTCGTCATCCCAATCGTCGCCGAGACGGTTGAAGCTTGTCAGACCGGATGGGAAAGGCTTTCGAAACAGAGGCTTGACCCTCCTGGCCCGAGGCGCCAGGGCTCGCCGAACGGCCCGGTTCAGCACTTCATTGAAGGAGAGGCCAGTGCGGGCTACTTCCTCCTGCAGCAGCGCAGCCGTGTCGGGGTCAATGGTGACTGTTGTTCGCATGGGCAAATCGTAGCATCAAGAGTTATGCTGTCAAGATTGCACAAGACCCCGCTAGGCTTCAGGCTAGAAAGTTGGGGCGGGAACCGCGAATCATCGCAGATTGCGTTGGAATCGCTTCAATGGTCACGAGCAGATGCCCGTGGAAACCAGAAAATACTCGTTGCGCTATGCCGTCCGGCGTGTAGTTGACCACCTCGAAGCCGTCCTGTGCGAGGCCCGTTTGCAACTGGGGCGAAGTCTCACTTTGGGGGTGGCGTGTTCGCCGCTCGAAGCGACACGTAAGCGCGCGAATGAAGCTCATTGCGCTCTCGGTCCAACACAATTCAGTTTCCGCGTCGGTTTGGGGATATTTGTACCCGCGTGGGCAATCGCGGCTGGGCCTTCGTATCGAGTTCCCATACCGGCCAAACCGAATCAGCCTGCTTTGAGTCGAGGCCAAGTACCGATTGGGAGACCGTCAGGCCGCGGGAGGCTGCTTTCTCTCCAGGGCTTCCACTCGGGCCTCCATGTGCTCTCTCCAGGCCCGCATCTCAGCATCGCGCTCGAACAACCGGATAAGGTGCTCACCCAGGCTGGCAAAAGTGCCCTTCAAGCTCTGCAGGTCCTCATCCATCAGGCGACCCCTGCCCGCCATCCGGCCCAGGTCCTCGGCCATTCGCTTCTGGTCGTCGGCCATCCGCTTCTGGTCCTCGGTGTTCGCCTTCACGTTGGCTCCGAGCGCTTCCAGGGAGGCCACAATGAGCGCTATGTCCTTCTTCAGCTTCTCCATCGGTGGTGCAGACTTCGACAAAACCCCGGTGTCACGCCTCCTTTGGGCCGGGCGTAGACCCGCTCCAGAAGAACCGACGCGCACTCATGGTGCCCTGAGTGGTGCGCGGTGTTACGGTCCCCATGCTGCGGGTGAAAGTCGGTTACGCATCGGTGATCCAGATCACCGATGTGGACTGGTAACCATCACTGCGCCCGAGCACCAACCGCCCTAGACTGGGGGCAGAAGGACCGGGTTCTCCGGTCGACAACGGGAGGCTCGCACGATGAAGGACTTGCTCGTAATCACGGTGTGGACGGTGCTCGGAGTGGTGCTGCTGGGTTGGGTTGGCCGGCAGACACACACTCGAAACTCGCTCTGCGCGGCCATGGTCGCCTCCAATCTGATGGAGGGGGCGCAAGGTCAGCCTGGTCCCCACCACAACGTCCGAAAGAGGCTCCCCGTGAGCAGGGTCCAGGGAGCGCTCGAACTGCGCGGGTATTCCAAGATCGTGGCAGTCCCCGGCGAGCCCTCCGAGTTCGGCGTATCCCGGCAGACAGACGACTCCAGCCTGGTGGTGGACCATGACGCGTAGAGGCTTTTCGATGATCGGGGTGATGTTCTTCGGGCTGCTGGTCCTCGTGCTGGCTTCGACCGTCGCGGTGATGTCGTTCGCGCCCACCGCCCTCGCACAGAAGCACGACCGGGGCCTGGGATGCGAAGACCTGGCCGCCAGCGTCCTCAATACGACCTTCGGCCGGCTCAAGCAGGAACCCGACTTCCGCGGGACGATCCGGGTCGGGGACGAGCGCGCCTGGGCAATCGTCACCTTCGAGCCTGGCGTGGCACGCTCGGCCGCCGTTCCGGTCTCCATCAACCACCACGACCGAGCGACGCCGGCCACCGGGACTCTCGGCCGGACGTTGCCGGCGAACTCCATCCAGCTGTTCGCCCGGGCCAAAGTCGGCCCCGAGACGTTGACCGTGGAGCAGGTGCTGCACGCGCCTCCGTTCAAGTATTGCATCGCTTCGTCATCGGGCATC
>CAYYHB010000295.1:0-3715 GCA_964471395.1 uncultured Burkholderiales bacterium
CGGCGTTGCCAGCGTTCCCGGCGTTGCCAGCGTTCCCGGCGTTGCCAGCGTTCCCGGCGTTGCCAGCGTTCCCAGCGTTGCCAGCGTTCCCAGCACCACCGATTCCGCGAGCGGCCGGATTCTGGCCACCAGCGAAGTTGCCCCAGCCCCCCTGCAGTTGCATCAGGGCTTGAAGGAGCATTTGAATCATGCCCATCATCATGACGGGGTTGAATCCACCGTAAGGGGAGGCGCCGCCAATTCCCCCGATACCTCCTGCAGCGCCCAGGCCGGGTTGAGCAAACCCGCCGCCGAAGATGTTGCCAACCGTGGTCGGGGCTCCAAAGCCTCCGAACCCGCCAAAGTTGGAGACTCCCATTCCTCCGCCGTAAGCCATGCGTGGTCCTCCCAAAAATAGAAATCAGTGGTGGTCGTCGGTCAACTCCAGGATATCCCCCGGGGGCCTGAAGTCTCTAGGTCGAGAAGATGAACAGAATGTTGCCCCTGTTAATTTTGTGTTGACATTCCGTAGGGTCGGTTAGAAGTTCCAAAAACTCGAGCAACTTTCCGCCCATGCTCCCTTGACAATGCATAATTCGCCGCGGGTTGAGGACATACCCTGCGGCGCCCGGAACTTTGGGATGTTCTTTCTGGCGTCCAGCTATCGGCCCAGGTTCCTGCGAAACCTGCAGCACTGCACTTCAGCTGCCGCTGAAGGGACCGTCCCGGTCAGCGCGGAAGCCCCGACGCCATGAAGCTGCGAGTCCTTTTCGCTCTCGTCCTGCTATTCGCGGCCGGCACTTTGGCCTGGTATTTTACACGCGGACGGGGCCCGCTTCTGGGCAGTCGGTTGAGCGACCTGGCCGTGGCGGCGCCGGCCGAAACCCAGTTCTTCCTGGCCGTCGACCTGCGCCAGCGCAATCGCTTGAGCCAGCTGGTCAAAATGGTTCGTGAGGCAGCCCGGGACTACCCCGACCTTCTTCCGGGGGAGCAATCGTTGAGCGAGGCGCTGGCGGAGCTGGAGAAGAAGGCTCCGGCACCCCTGGAAGAGATGGCTGACTGGGTGGCGCCGGCCGGCTGCGTGGCCTTCTTTCCGCGCGCGGGAGAGCCCTCGCTCTTCCCTTCTAAGCTTGACCTCGCCCCTCCCTTCGAAATGGTGGTCGTGCTGGCTCTCTACCAGCCTCACAGGGTGCGCGAGCAAATCGGGCCCCGTCTTGAGAAGAATGGTGCCAGAGCGACGCAAGAGGGCCAGGTGACCTTCTGGGAAGGCTCCACCAGCGGCAAGCCTTATACTGTGGCTCTCTATCTGGAAGCTCTGATCGTTTCCAACAGTCTGGAGGGCTGCAAGCGCACTCTGCGGGCCGTGCAAAACAAGACGCCCGGTCTGGCCGAGCAGCCCGACTATCGGGCCGCCATCGCCCGGGTGCAGCACGACCAGGGTGGGCTGCTCTACCTGACTCCCGGTCGAACCCTGTCCCCCCTGACCAAACAGCCCGAGGTTAAGGGAGCTTTCGATGAAGAGACCGTTGCTGCCCTGGACAGCATGATCTCGTTGATCGGGACGGTGACTCCCAAGCAGAGCGGCTTTGGGGTCGAGGGATTTCTGGCCCTGGATCCGTCCTCGAAAAGTGGCTGGACCCGGGCGCTGTTGACTGCTCCCAAGTCTCCGGCCCGGCTTGCCGCGCTCTTTCCAGCCGAGTGGGGGAACTATCATGCGATCAATCTACCCTACGCCTACCGCAGTCTGATTCACACCGTCATGCTCGTGCCTCGGGCCCGCATGCAGGTCGGGGCGGTGGCGATGCTGATGCAGGGGTCGGTGGGGTTCACCCCGGAGCGGCTGTTTCAGACCCTGACCGGCGAAGTCGGGCTTTCAACGCAATTTGACCCCAATACTCCCCAGAGCGGAGTGGTCTTGCTGGCAATTGGTCTGCAGGATCGAGCCGCTTTTGAGAAATTGTTGCAGAAGGTCTCGGCCCAGATCGGATCCCTGCAGGCGCTCGAGCAGGAGGGCTCCTCCCAGGTCTATGGCCTGTCAGGACTTCCCGGGGTCAGGCTGGTCTTTCTGGAGGAGCCATCCGCCGCCTTGCTGGCTGCCGGACCGAGCGCTCGAAAGGGTTTGAGGCTGGCTCTGGAGGCATCGGCAGGAAAGCAGCCTTCACTCGCTGGAGAACCGGTGCTCAAGCAGGCCATTGAGGCCTGCGGAGACAGCTGGGTGGCGATGAGCTACCTTGACCTCAAGAAGGCCAGCCAGCCGGTGCTGGAGGCAATGAAGAGCGAGCGCCTCCCCGAGGACCAGGCTCGACTGCTGAAGACCCTCACCAGCGGGCTGTCCGAGGTCCGCGACGCCTCCGTCGTGCTGGTCGAGCCTCAAGGGCTACGTTTTCGGTCTTTCGGTCCGGGGCCTTACTCGTTGACCTTCACGGGCGGGCTGTTGGCGGCCCTGGTGGTGCCCAACTTCGTTAAGGCCCGCGGCCAGGGCCAGCTCACGGCCTGTCAGAGCAACCTCAAAAACGGAGGGACTGCGCTGGAGATGTATGCGGTGGACAACGCAGGGCGCTACCCGACGTCTCTGGCCCGCCTGACTCCCAACTACTTGAAGGTAATTCCGAACTGTCCCGCGGCCGGCGCTGATACGTATTCCGAATCTTACCAGGTGGCCAGCGGGCCCGATGCCTTTACGCTTGTGTGCCGTGGCCACCATCACGCATCCGTGGGGCTGAGACCCGATCACCCCGTTTACAATAGCCGGCGGGGCTTGATTCAGCGGTAGGGATTAGAGGTCGGCTTCTTGCAGCAGGGCCAGAACGTAGCGCCCGAGCACTCCCGTCTGGTGCGAGGACTTGTCCAGGAAGCGGATCTCGTGAACCCAGCGGTCATCCTCGTCGTCGTCGCGGACACTGAGCACCTGGCCAGGGAGCAGTAGAGCCTCCAATTCCTGATAAGGACCGAGAATGACGTCGATCTTCGAGTTCTTCTTATACTCCTGGTCCAGCGAGGCCTTGGCTGACCCAAGACCGAGGTTGAGCAGACGTCCGACGGCCTTGACTCCATCGGCAGACTCGGCACGAACCGTCAGAGTATCTTTCTTCTCGGCCAGGGTTCGGTCTTCGAACAAATTTTGGTTCTGATTCTCGGTCAGCTGGTCGAGCAATTCGACGACCCAGGAGGTGGACATCGCCTCGGGCGAGTCGATGAACATCAGGCCCGCCTCCGTGCGTCCACCCGAGGGCTGGCACCACATCACCCGGCCCTGCACGGCCTGACCGAGGTTGCCTGGCACGTTCCCGGGCTGATTCAATGTCACCACCTGGCCCCGCTCCAGGGAGCCCGACGCGGTGATGCCGGCACCCTCAATGGCCAGGTCGGAGACGCGCACCTCCAGTGTTTCTCCGTCGCGGACACAACTGGCCACGTAGTCGCACTTGATGCGAGCGACTCGACGCTTGGCCCGGGCCTCTTCCTCCTCGGGAGTAAGCTTTCGCTCGGTCGGGGCCGGCTTGACGGCTGTGAAACTGCTCGCTGGGGGCGCGAAGGCTGCCCCGGCCGGTTGGGTGGGAGTCATTGCCGGAGTGCTGGCCAGGATGGAGGCCTGACCGGCGTAACCACCAGGCAGCTCAACGCTGGCAGTGCGAGCTGAGGCCCTCTCGGCGGAGAACTCTCCCGACTCAGGAATTGGCTCGTCTGAAGGCTCTTTGCGCTCGGGCTCGGTTTCGCCCGAGTCGAGCCTGGGGAG
>CAYYHB010000296.1:0-3567 GCA_964471395.1 uncultured Burkholderiales bacterium
GCGGCAGCTCGGCCTTGATGCTCAGAATCTCGTTCTGGTAGTTGATGTCAAACTTTTCCTTGTTGCCGCCCGGGAACGATGCCTTGACGATCAGCTCGTCGGGGGTCTCCAGGACGTCGATCGGCATCAGCAGAGCCTGGCCGCCGCTGCGATGGCTCTCCTCAAACATCTTGTTCACCGCATCGCGCAGAGTGGCGGGCTCCCACAACGTCAGTGCCATTGTTCATTTCCTCCTTGGAATTAACTTCCTCGACAGCATAGCGACAGAGCTGTTAGAGCCTCGCAAGAGGGGAGTTAGATCTGAGTTAGAGAACCTGAGTTCGTGGATGACTCCCCCACCCTGAAACTCTCTCTCGAGCTCGGCGACAGCCCCGAATCGCTGCGGGCGCTGCAAGAGCTGCTCACCACCGTGGTGCAGGCAGCCGGGGGCCAGGCCGGGGTGATCGCCACCGTGGGCAACGGCTCGGCCGTCTACGGCCTGGATGAGACTACCAGCCGGGCGCTGGCCCCCATCCTGGAGCAAGCCGCCCGGGGCGTCTCCCAGCACGGCAGCAATCCGGGCCTGCTGCAGAGGGTACAAGAGGAGGTACGTCGGGCCGGCAACCTGACCGATAACCTGGTCACCATCCCGGTGCGCACCCAGGGCCAGACGATCGGCCTGTTCTGCCTCGTCCACCCCGACGACGCCCCGCGCCTGCTCAAGGAGTCGCCCGGAATCTACAACCTGCGCATCGACAAGCTCGAGCTGGTGATGGAGAACGCCCGGCTGCTGGAGCGTCTGTTGCGCGAGCGCCGCTGGCTGGAAGCGGTGGTCAAGCACAGCTCCGACGGCGTGGTCATCTTGGACCGGGAAGGCCTGGTGGTGGGCTACAACCAGACCATCGCCCGCCTGTCGGGCTGGGAGGAGGGGGAGGCGGTCGGAATGCCCGGCCACGAGGCCTTCCCCGTCTCGCTCGATCCGCTCAACGTCTCCAGCAGCATGGCCCTGCGCCCGGTTTCGCAGTCGTTCGTCTACCAGACCACGGCCCCGGTGGAGGGGCGGCTCTTGACCCGCGACGGCCAGCTCGTGGACGTAGAGATGAGCGGAGCCGCCCTGTGGGCCGAGGATGGCGCCGCGCTGGGCTGGGTGATGACCCTGCGCGACATCCGGGTGCGCAAGGAAACCGAGCGGCTGCACAAGATCTTCCTCTCAGCCGTCTCCCACGAGTTGCACACTCCCATCGCCATCATCAAGGGCTTCGCCGGGTTGCTCAGCGACCCGGACATGAAGTGGACCCCCGAGCAAGCCCGCGACAAGGCCGGCATCATCCTCGAAGAGAGCCGGCGCCTGGAGGAGATGGTGGAGCAGATGCTTTACGCCACCCGCATCCAGGCCGGCAAGATTCTGCTTCAAAACGAGACCGTGGCCCTGGACCGGCTGCTCAAGCGCACCCTGCAGAAGCTCGAGCCCCTGGCCGAGCAGGCTGGGGTTACCCTGAGCCTGTTTCTGCCCAACGAGGTGCCCGCCGTCACGGGCGACCCGGAGCGCTTGCAGCAAGTGGTCATCAACCTGGTCGAGAACGCCTTCAAGTATGCTCCTCAAGGCCAGGTTGAGGTGGCCGTGCACGTGCAAGAGCGCGAGGTATTGGTGGAGGTGACCGACAGTGGGCCGGGGGTCAAGGAAGAGGATAAAGAGCGAATCTTCACCCCCTTCGAGCGCGGCACCGAGCACCTGAACACGCGCATTCGCGGCACCGGCCTTGGTCTTTACATCTGCAAAGCCATCGTGGAGGCGCACGGAGGCAGGATCGGGGTGGAAAGCCTGCCGAACGGGGGGCGATTCTTTTTCACCATTCCCCGAGAAGAGTACCGACGATGAGCGATGAATTCAGAGGACGAAGGATCCTGGTGGTCGAGGATGAGCCCCACATGCTCGACCTCATCCGCATCACCCTCGAGCAGGCCGGCTTCGTGGTTTCAGGAGCCACCACCGGGCGCGAGGGCATCGAGCGCTTGCGTGAGGAGATTCCCGACCTGGTGCTGCTGGACCTGAACCTGCCCGATACCACGGGCTTTGAAGTGCTGCGCGAGGTGCGCAACGCCGCCCCGGTACCGGTCATCATGCTGACCGTGCAGGCACGCGAGGAAGACCGGGTGCTGGGCCTGGAGCTGGGGGCCGACGACTACATCGGCAAGCCCTTCGGCCACCGCGAGCTGGTCAGCCGCATCAAGGCCGTGCTGCGCCGCACCGAGATGCCAGCCCCGGTCACCCGGGGCATGGTCAAGGTGGACGACGAGCTCGAGGTCGACCTCGACCACCGCCAGGCCATCGTGCGCGGCGAGCGGGTGCACCTGCGCCCCACCGAGTTCAAGCTGCTCCACCACTTCCTCAACCAGCCCGGACGACTGTTGACCCACGAGTCGCTCCTGAGCCGGGTGTGGGGGTCGGAGTATCGCGACGACACCCAGATCCTGCGCCTCTATGTGACCTATCTTCGCAAGAAGCTCGAGCGCGACCCGGCCCACCCCCGCTACATCACCAACGAGCGCGGTCTGGGTTACCGTTTTGTGGACTACACGGTGAATCAGGGAGCTGAAACCCGATGAAGAAATCCCAAGTTGTCGTTCTGGGCGGGGGACCGGGGGGCTACGCCGCCGCCTTCATGGCGGCCGATCTGGGGCTGGAGACCACCCTTGTCGATGACGGCCCCAACCCGGGCGGGGTCTGCCTGTTCCGCGGGTGCATCCCGTCCAAGGCCCTGCTGCACGCCGCCAAGGTGCTGACCGAAGCCCGCGAGGCGGAGAAATTCGGCATCCACTTCGCCAGCCCCAGCATCGACCTGGACAAGCTGCGCGGCTGGAAATCCTCGGTGGTCTCCAGCCTGACGGGCGGACTGGGCCAGCTGGCCAAACAGCGCAAGGTCGACTTTGTGCAGGGGCGAGGCAAGCTGACCGGCCCCCACAGCCTGCAGGTCGGAGCCGAAACCATCGAGTTCGAGCACCTGATCCTGGCCAGCGGCTCTCGTCCCATCATTCCCGGACCGCTGGCCATCGAGTCCGAGCGGGTGCTGGACTCGACCGGGGCGCTCGAGCTCAAGGACATCCCCAAGAAGCTGCTGGTGGTCGGGGGCGGCTACATCGGCCTGGAGCTGGGCACGGTCTACCAGTCGCTGGGCTCGGAGGTCACGGTGGTGGAGATGCTGCCCACCCTCCTCCCGAACGCCGACCGCGACCTGGTGCGGGTGCTGGCCAAACGGGTCGAGGCCATCATGAAAGTGCTGCTCAAGACCCGCGTGGCCAGCTTGAAGGATACCGGCAAGGCGGTCGAGGTGGAGCTCGAGGACGAGCAGGGTAAGCGCAGCGAGACCTTCGACCGGGTGCTGATCTCGGTCGGCCGGCGTCCCAATTCCGAGAACCTGGGCCTGGAGACCACCCGGGTGCAGGTCAACGCCCGCGGCTTCGTGGAGATCGACAACACCGGCCGCACGGCCGAGCCCAGCATCTACGCCATCGGCGACGTGGCCGGCGACCCCATGCTGGCCCACAAGGCCTCCCACCAGGGCCGCGTGGCCGCCCAGGCCATCGCCG
>CAYYHB010000297.1:0-3495 GCA_964471395.1 uncultured Burkholderiales bacterium
AGTCCAAGGCGGACCAGAAGACCAACCTGCAGCGCACCCTGGTGCTGGCCAAGCCAGACGCCGTCCACCGTGGCCTGGTGGGCCAGATTATCAACCGGTTCGAAGAGCGAGGTCTGGCGATGATGGGCCTGCGTCTGCTGCAAATGGACGCCAAGCTGGCCGAGAAACTGTATGAGCCCCATGTGGGCAAGCCCTTCTATCCGCCGCTGGTGGAGTACATGACCAGCGGACCGATCGTGGCCATGGTCTGGGAAGGGGTGGAGGCTATCTCCATTATCCGCACGATGCTGGGAGCCACCAATCCCGCCCAGGCTAATCCCGGGACCATCCGGGGCGATTTCGCCCAGCGGGTGGACCGCAACATCGTACACGGGTCCGACTCGCCAGAGAGCGCCAGTCGTGAGATTCCCATCTTCTTCGACCCTTCCCAGCTGATGCCTGGCCATCCGGCCCACACCAACTGGCTGTAAGACGAGGTCGGACGGGAAACGGGGCCTGTCCCCGTTTCCCGGCTTGTCGATGATGCCGGGAACGCTCTACGTGGTGGCCACGCCCATCGGCAATCTGGGAGACTTGAGCCCACGGGCTCGCGAGGTGCTCTCCAGCGTAGCGCTGGTGGCGGGGGAAACGCAGGAGGCGACTCTCCGTTTGCTCTCGGCCGCCGGCATCCGGGGGCCGCGCTTTGTGCTCTATCAAGAGCGCAATCGCGAGCAATCGGCTCGGCGGCTCCTGGAGGCCCTGCAGGAGGGTGAATCGGTGGCCCTGGTCAGCGATGGGGGCACGCCGGCGATTTCCGATCCGGGCCGCGATCTGGTGGAGCAGGCCCATCGGGCGGGCATCCCGGTGCGCGCGGTGGCCGGACCTTCCTCTCTCACCGCCGCCCTGTCGGTCTCGGGTCTGAATGCCCGGCGTTTTGCCTTCGAGGGCTTTCTACCGCGCAAACCCGCCGAGCGTCGCGCCTTGCTGCGCTCGTTGCAGGGTGACCCGCGCGCCTTGATTTTCTTCGAGGCGCCCCACCGCATCGAGGAATCGCTGTCTGACCTGCGGGCCACTTTCCCCGCCCGGCGCCTTTCAGTTTCCCGCGAGCTAACCAAGCTGCACGAGGAGACGGTGATCGATCCCGAGACGGTGCGCCCACAGGGGGAGTTCTGCCTGGTGGTGGAGGAGGCCCCCGAGCAGCTTGCCCCTCCGGTGGACCCGATCGCTCTGGAGGGCCTGCTGGAGCTTGAGCTGGGCTCGCGAGTCAGCGCCCGAATTCTCGAGCTTTTTGCCGGCTTGAGTCACAGGGCGGCCTACCGGTTGATCGTGGAGAAACGCGAGGCGGCAGGGGAACCTCCTGCTGACATGGAAAATAATTCCTGAACAATAGAAAGCCCGGGGGAAGCCATGAGCGACGATCCAGAGAGGCGCACTTACGTCCGGTTCGGACCTGATACCGACGTGCGCTGCCGCATCACCGGGATGGAGGTCGTCCATGTGGTTGGCTTGAGTGCCGGCGGCACGGGAATGCGCGTTATTACCGACAAGCCTTTACCAGCTGACGAGCTTTTCGACATGAGCCTGGACCTGGGTGACGATCAGCCAACAGTGCGGTGCGCCGCCCGGGTCGTTTGGCAGGAATCGCGCAATTTCGATTTCTGCAACCGGCACATCTCGGGTGTCGCCTTCAATGAGCTGCCAGAAGCCGAGCGTGATCGACTGGTGGCACTTCTGCCAAAGGGAGAATGAGAAGAGGCCCCGCCGGGGGCCTCTCTCATTACCGGAAGAACCGTGACAGCCAGCAAGAGTCCTGCGGAGGCTCCGGGGCAGGGGGCTCGGGCGCAGGCGGTTCGGGCGGCTCAGGCTCGGGCGGGGTCGGGGGTGGTGGAGGGTTGCGGGCCAGGATCTCGTCGATGAAGGTCATGTTGGCCCCACTCACCTGGCGCCGGATGGGGTCGATGTCCTCCACGTCCGGCTGGAAGCTCCGGCCGATTTCGAGCGTGAAGGACATGATGCCGTTGGCATGATGGATGTCGTGCGAGCCTCCCGAGGTGGGGTAGAGCTCGATGCTTTGCATCAGCCGGAAATTGTTGCCCATGGCCTGATTCATCTTGCGCCCCACATCCCGGTAGTCGGCCACGTTTTCGACCGGCTGGCGAGTGCCGCCCCAGGGGTAAAGAATCATCTCTCCGTAGCCATGGTGGTCAAGGATACCCTTGATGTTCTTGTGCCCCAGCTCGAGGTTGAGCATGTGCTGGGTTTCGACCTCGGAGGCACCCCTCGGCCCTCGGTAGGTATCTGAACGCGGATTGTCACTGGTGGCGCGACCGTCGTCGTCGGTCCGGCAAGGCTTGTCGTGGGGGGGACGGTACAGGTGGGCGTGCTCGGGGATGCCGTCGTCGTAGTTGCGGTTGAGGTCGACACCGATCGGCTTGCGACCGGAGATCGGCCCGCATCCCGTGTCGGTAACCTCGCGGCGATTCTTGCGCCACCAGTTGTCGTCGGTGCGACTGTACTCATAGCCGTCGGGGTTGACCAGTGGAACCACCCAGATTTCGGCGTTGTCGACCCGCCGCTTCATCTCCGGATCGCTGGCGTAGCCTTCCAAAAGCTGATGGGCCACGAACAGAGGAGCTTCCATCGACATCCACTCACGGGCATGATGGCAGCCAGTCAGGACGACTCCCGTGCGCTGGGAGGTATCCTCGCACCGTACGCCCTTGCTGATTTTCAGGGCCCAGATCTCCCTGCCCTCGGGGGTCTGGCCCAGGCTGACCTTCTGGGCCAGGTTGGGGTATCTGGCTTCCAGGTCGGAAAGGTCGCGACCGAGCTCGGCGTAGGTGTGATAGCCGGCCGCCTGGGGCAGGGGCTCCTTGCGCAGGTGGTGCTTGAAGTCACGCACTACCTTGTCCACGTCACACTTGGCACCCTCATGAGGATGGGGGATGTCGTCGCGCTCGGTCAGGTAGTCAATGATCTCCTGGTCGGACAGAACCTGATCCTGGTCCCGGTCGATCAGGCTGGCTTCCTCGCTACGATCGGCATGCACATCGAACGGCTTGCCTTGTTCGATACCCTTGTAGATTCCGAGTGGAGCTAAAGACATGGGGACCCACCTTTCCGAAGAGGTTCTGGCCTGGATAACCCCCAGCAGAGTCTAGCCATCTGTGAGCCTTCAGAGGTGAACTGATTGTTAAACAAGCACCCGAACACGAGTCGGACCGTTTGTTGTGAATGTTAATTTTTTGTACCTCTCTCTGGATTTTTCTTCAAGCCCGCTTCGGTCAGTATTGAAGAGGATTCAATGGATGGGAGCCGCTTTCCCAGCTTTCGAGCGAGGATCCAAAATTCCAAGAACTTTTATATCTTTTTCTATACATTTTATGTGTCTTTATGGCATTTTACGACAAAGATTCGTCAGCCTCAAAGGCAAACAGAGCAAGGCCTTCCGAAAATCTCACAAAAAAAATCCAGGCAGGACAGGGGATGGAAGAAGGAGATCCCATGGGAACAGAG
>CAYYHB010000298.1:0-3483 GCA_964471395.1 uncultured Burkholderiales bacterium
CGTTTGGCTACGGACCAAAAGGTTGGGGGTTCGAGTCCCTCTGGGCACGCCAGATAAAGGCCTCGCAGCGATGCGGGGCCTTTTGCTTTGTTTCGGGCCGAGGGATGGTTTCCACGAGCGGTTTCAAATCGGCGAAACGGATAGTTGGGCTTCCGGGTAACGGATGCCAACGACGAACTGAAGGCGAGCCCTGTCCGCGGCACCGGTACTGTTCAGGCAAAGTCGCGCCGAAAGTCGGAGAACGGTTGCAGCGTGGAACGGTCCGCCTCGCCTTCCGGGGAAACCTCGACGACCTGAAATCCTCGGGTTTCGAACCCGTAACAGTAGCCCTGGCCATCGTCCCCGAAGAGCAAGAGGTCTTCGAGTCCCTCTTCGGACTCGTAGATGTCCCCGGGAGGCACGGGGCCGGAGTAAAAGTGGATGCGCCCGTGCGCTCCGTAGCCGAAGTCCGTCAGGAACGCCAGGTATTCCTCGGGGAGCCCGGGGAACTCGCTGCGCAGAGCCTCCACCTCGACCCGAGTCAGACGCACGCTGCCGTCAGAGGCCGCCAGATTGTCCATCTTGCGCCGTCGTTGCTCACGGTTTTTCTGTCTTTATGGCGAGCACTTCGATGTTCCTTCAAAGCCCTTAACGCAAGAACGCAGCCGTGATCGAGCCCATTCTTACCGGGACTTTTCCCGGTACGGGGCAGAGAGGTCGGTTTACGCACTTGCCGGGGCCGTACGGGGAAATTTCGGGCGTAGCTAGCTTGCCCTAAGAAGAGTGCTGCGTAAGCGGCTAACCTTGCCGCTCAGAGGTTAGGCCGGGCTTCCGTAAACGGACCAGTTCCTCCCGAGCCCAGGACGGCGAATCAGATCGTTCGCTCGCAGAAGCCGCACATCTGGGCGCCGGGGTTGACGGGGCGCTGGCAGTGGGGGCACTTGCGGCCGACGGTGGGCACCGGGACGATGCTGGGGCGCTGGGCGGGGGCGGAGCGAGCCCGGGGAGCGAGCGCGAACATGGGGTGCCGCTCGAGCATGCCCTGAGACATGAGCACGTAGATCTGCACGGCCTCGAACATGGGGAAAAGGCCAAACCAGACGCCGCTGGCCATCAGCACGGCCCCGGCCAGGAACGAGAGGGTGGCCACGGTGATGGCCACCCGGCGGGGGGGCCAGCGGGTGATGAGGAGAGCCACCAGGACGCGGCCACCATCCATGGGGTAGGCGGGCACGAACAGGTTGAGGCAGAACAAGATGGCCTGAAGGTGCAGGGCGTACTGCAGGGCCAGCAGCCAGAACCCCCCGCTCTCGGGAGCGAAGGTGAACGGGTTGAGCAGGGCTGGCTGGGGCGGCAGGCCCAGGGCGAAGAGCAGGGCGGCGTAGACGGCGGCCTGGGGAAGGTGGGTCAGGGGGCCGGCCAGGGTGACCTTCAGGTCGTCCGAGGCGGTGCGACAGGGGCTGATGTAGGCCAGGCCTCCCAGGGGCCAGAGCAGGATCTCGCGCACGGTGGAGCCCAGTCGCCGCCCCATAAAGGCGTGGCCGAGCTCGTGGATCAGCACCGAGAGGAACAAAAATCCCATTACGGCGGCGCCCAGGGCCCGATTCTCGAAACGGGCGATCTCCATCAGGATGAAGACGGGGAAGATCCAGTGGATGCGCAGAGGGAAACCGAACAGCCGGCCCAGGGGGAAACTGAGGTTCAAGAGCTGCATCAGGGTCGGCTGCCGGGTCATAGCCAGAATTTCTCGCTCGGAGGCTTTTCCCCCGTCACGTGAAGAGACTGCGATTCACCAGCAGGTGGACCAGAATGGAGGCTGCATATCCAAGAGCAATGGCCCAGCTCCAGCGAAGGTGCGAGCCGAAGGTGTAGATGCCGCGGGCCTGGCCCATGAGGGCCACCCCGGCGGCGCTGCCGATGGAGAGGATGGAGCCCCCCACCCCGGCGGTCAACGTCACCAGGAGCCACTGCCCGTGGCTCATGTCCGGCTGCATGGAGAGCACCGCCACCATGACCGGAATGTTGTCTACGACAGCTGAGGCCAGACCCACCAGAACATTGGCCATCGTCGGCCCCAGGGTACCGTAGGTGGCCCGGGAGGCGAGCTCGAGGTAGCCCATGGTGCCCAGGGCCCCCACGCACAGGATGACACCACAGAAGAACATCAGGGTATCCCACTCGGCGCGCTCGAGGATCTTGAAGACGTCGAGGCGCCGGGGATGGGGCTCGCACTCGACCTCGGCAAACAAATCCTCAGGCTCATTGACGCCGCCATCACGGGTCTGGGCGGGCCGGCTCCTGTCCAGCGTCAGATAGTAGCCGTAGAGCTTGAGCACCCCGAGTCCGAGCAGCATGCCGAGCACGGGAGGCAGGCCCAGGCTGGCGTGAAAGGTCACCGCCGCAGCAATGGTGATCAAGAAGAGGACCACGATGGTCCGGGCGCCTGGCTTGAGAACGGCTCTTTCCCCCTCGACCGGCTCGGGCACGGCCGACTCGACGACAAGCACCATGAAGGCAGCCGGCACCAGCCAGTTGACCAGCGAGGGCACCAGGAGCGCGAAGAACTCGGTGAAGGTCACCAGGCCTTTCTGCCAGACCATCAACGTGGTGATGTCTCCGAACGGGCTGAAGGCCCCGCCAGCATTGGCCGCCACCACCACGTTGATGCAGCCGACCGCGGTAAAGCGCGGGTACTGGCCTCCCACGGCCAGCAAGACGGCCCCCATCAACAGCGCCGTGGTGAGGTTGTCGGCCACCGGAGACAGCAAGAAAGCCAGCAACCCGGTGAGCCAGAAGAGAGCTCGCAAACTGAGCCGGCGAGAGATCAGCCAGTCTCGCACCCGAGCGAAGACGCCGCGCTCCTCCATGGTGTTGATGAACGTCATGGCCGAGAGCAAGAACAAGAACAGCTCGACGAACTCGAGCAGGTAGTGGCGCACGGCATGCTCGGCCAACTCCGAGCTGCCCGCCCGGGCAGCGACGAACCCGAGCAAGCCCCAGAGCACCCCGGCGGCTACCAGAACCGGCACGCTCTTCTTGAGATGGAGCGCTTCCTCGGCCATCACCGCGGCGTAGGCCAGAGCGAAGATCGCCAGGCTGGCGTAGCCAGCCCAGTGGTCGTAAAGGTGCAGGTTCCCGCCTTCCAGCGCCAGGGCCGGAGCGGCCAGGGCCAGCACCAGGCCGGTCAGGAGGGTCGGACGCCCCACCTGACCGGCGGGAACACGTCCGACCCGCCAGGTCATCAGGCGATGGTGACGTCTTTGCTGAGATAGACGTCCTGGATGGCGTTGAGCAGGGCCACGCCGTCCTTCATTGGTCTTTGGAAGGCCTTGCGGCCCGAGATGAGACCCATGCCCCCGGCGCGCTTGTTGATGACGGCGGTGCGCACCGCCTGGGCCAGATCGTCGGCACCCTTGGACTCGCCGCCGGAGTTGATCAGGCCGGCGCGACCCATGTAGCAGTTGATGACCTGGTAGCGGGTCAGGTCGATGGGGTGATCGGTGC
>CAYYHB010000299.1:0-3433 GCA_964471395.1 uncultured Burkholderiales bacterium
CCGTGCGGGCCCGGGCCCTGGGCAGCCTGGCCGAGGAGCTCGAGGCCCGGCCTTTCGACCCGCAGGTGGCCTACCTGGTTGGTTCGCATGCCCGGCAACATCGGCTGGCGGCCTGCTTTGAGCTGCTCGAGGTGCTGCCCTTTTCGCTCAAGCGACTCCAGGCGGCCCTGCGGGCGGCAGGTTGGAGTCGACTGGAGATCAAAAAACGAGGTCACGCGCTCACCCCCGAGGAGCTTCGGCGCAAGCTGCGCCTGGCCGACTCGGGGGGCGAGGGCACACTCATTCTGACCCGCCAGGGGGACCGGCCGCTGGCCCTGCTGGCCCGACGCAACCGATGATCGAATATGCCCGCCTGACCTGGCCCGAGGTCGACGCCCTGGACCGCAACCTGCCGCTCTACCTCCCGCTGGGTCCGGCCGACTGTCCGGAGGACGGCGTGGTGCTGCCTTCGGTTCCCTACGGCTTCCCAGGCAGTGGCCTGGAGGTGCCTGGCTGGCGCGCCTACGTCGACAACCTGATCGACGGCCTGCGCGCAGACGGCTTTCGGAACGTGCACGTGTTGTCCGCGCCCTCTGAGGTTGAGGTGGAGCCCGAGCCGGTGCTGCTTATCCCGGTGGGCCACACCGAGCAACACGGCTACCACCTGTCGATGGCCGTGGACACCGTCCTGATCGACGCGGTGGCCGAGGGGGTGGTGCGGCGGATGCCCGGACAGGCCGCCCGTCTCCCGGTGATGCCCTACGGGGTCAGCACCCACCGCCCGTGCTTTCGAGGCACGTTCAATGCCGGGGGCAGAGCCTTCGAAGACTTCTACCTGCAGGTCCTCGAAGAGCTCTACCGACGGGGCGCGCGCCGCTTCTACCTGCTGAGCGGGCACGGGGGAAACTGCTCGTTCATGGTAACGGTGGTCAAGTATTTCGGCGAGCGCCACCCGGACGCGTTCTGTGCCACTTCCTTCCTGTATCTGTCCGGCCCGAGCGGAGTAGAGGCCCTGGAGCGCCACCGCACCTCTCCGCGCGGGGGGATGGGCCACGGAGGCGAGCTGGAGACCTCGCTGATGCTCCACCTGGCCCCTGAGCAGGTCTTCATGGACCGGGTGGTGGACGAGCTCGACTTCGTCTCCACCGAGAGCTACTTCATGGAGTGGATCGAAGGCGGAGCCCTGGTGGCCAATCCGTCCTGGTATGACGACACCGTCAGTGGGGCCTACGGAGCAGGCTCCCACGCCACGGCCGAGAAAGGTCGTCTCTGGCTGGAGGCAGCGGTCGAGGAGAAGGCCGGCCACGTGCTCGAGATCGGCGAGCAGCACCGTCGGCGCCTGGAGCGCCAGAGGGAGGGCTTCGGAAGGTGGAGCTTCAGCGACGACAGGAGCGGTCCCAAGAAGTAAGGTGACCATCGAGTATGAGCTGTCCGAGGACGAGCTGCTGGAAGCGAGCTTGCACGGCTCAGGCTCGCGCATTCCCCGCTGGGTGCTCGGTTTGGGTTCGGGAGCGGTGCTGTTACAGGTCGCCCTGCTCGGTGATCTGACCGGCATCCCCGTCCTGGCGGGCATTTTCACGGCTCTGACGGCCGGTCCCTGGCTCCAGAAGAGCATGACCCGCAGCACCATTCGCTCCAACCGCAAGGAGCTTTGCGGTCCCACCTCGCTGAGCGTCACCGAACGGGGGCTGCGCCTGAGCGGGCCGACCTTCACCGGCGAGACGCGCTGGGCCGGCTTCGTGCGCTGGCAGGAGAGCCCCACCACGCTGCTGATCCATCCCCAGCGCAACCTGTTCTACGTGGTGCCCAAGCGGGCGTTTCAGCCCGAGCAGCTGGAGGAATTTCGGGCCCTGCTGCGCGAGCAGATCGGTCCCCCCGGCAAGGTGCGCGGGCGATGAGAGCGAAGCACTGGGCCCTATGCCTTCTCCTCTTGCTGGTTCCCGTGCAGGCTGAGCCGACCCGCCCCCGAGCCCGCGAGCTGGGCGTCGTGGTGGGCACGCTGCCCCCCGGCCCTCAGAACGCCATCACCGACGTCAAGGGCGTGCGCGTGGGCCACACCACGCTGCGGTATGGCGAAGGGCCGCTGGTGCCCGGAAAGGGCCCGGTGCGAACGGGCGTGACGGCCATCCTCCCCTGCCCCGACCCCTGGGACACCCGCCTCCCGGCGGCCGGCTTCTTGCTCAACGGCAACGGCGAGATGACCGGTCTTGCCTACCTCAATGACATCGGCCGGCTGGAGAGCCCGATCCTCCTGACCAACACCCTGAACGTGGGCCGGGTGGCCGACGCGGCCGTCACCTGGTTGATCGGCAAGCACCCCGACATCGGCGTCACCGGCGACGTGCCGGTGCCGGTGGTGGCCGAGTGCGACGACAGCACCCTCAACGACATCCAGGGGCGCCACGTGGGCGAGAAGGAGGTGCTGGCCGCTCTGGACGGTGCCCTGGAAGGTCCGGTGGCCGAGGGTGCTGTGGGCGGTGGCACCGGAATGGTGTGCTACCAGTTCAAGGGAGGCATCGGCACCGCTTCGCGGCGCGTCCCGGACGGCTACACGGTGGGCGTGCTGGTGCAGGCCAACCATGGCCTGCGCGAGGAGCTGACCGTGCTGGGCGTGCCGGTGGGGGCAGCGATGCCCGAAGCGGTGCTGCCCCGGCGCAGCTTCGGCTCCATCGTGATGGTGGTGGCCACCGACGCCCCCCTGAGCCAGAGCCAGCTCAGCCGGCTGGCTCGCCACGCCGCCATCGGGCTGGCCCGCACCGGAGCCATGGCCCACCACGGCTCGGGAGACCTGATGCTGGCCTTCAGCACCGCCAATGGCATCCAGCGCGGGCACGAAGAGACCACCCAGAGCCTGACCCAGCTGGCCGATCAACGCCTGGACCCGCTCTACCAGGCCACCGTGGAGGCCAGCGAAGAGTCCATCTACAACGCCCTGCTGGGCGCCACCACCACGGTGGGACGCGACGGAGCCCGGGCCGAGGCCATCGATCCGTTGCGCCTGCAAGAGCTGCTGCGCTCGCATGGCCGACTCTGAGCTGTTGATGGAGGATCACTGCGACGCCTACGTGTTCTGGAAAGAGCGCGGGGTGCGGGGGCGGACCTGCCTGCACGTGGACGCCCACCTCGACGTCAGCGAGGCGGGCCTGGACCACGAAACGCTGCGGGCTCTGGCCTGTGCCCGCGGCGCCGAGGAGATCGAGCCTCACCGCGTCTCGAACTACCTGCCCTGGGGGGGCTTTCACTGCGGCAACTACCTCTACCCGGCCCTGCGCGAAGGGCTGGTCGACCGGCTGATCTGGGTGGTTCCGCCCTTCATGCCGGGCCGCGACCCGGTGGAATGGGCCCGAGGCGAGTTGCAGAACTGGGTGGACCTCAGGCAGGGCGAGTTCCGCGCCCTGAGACTCGAGCAGGGCCGGGTGGAAGGAGTGCTGGTGGAGCGCCCCCTCACCTTGTG
>CAYYHB010000300.1:0-3299 GCA_964471395.1 uncultured Burkholderiales bacterium
CGGCTGGACCCACGTGGGCCCCTGGAACGAGGCCTGGGACTTCATCGTGCTCGACTCGGCCGGGCGCAGCCACCGAGGCAGCGGCCTGGTGCTGGAGGACTACTACTGCTACGACCTGCCCGTGGCCGCCCCCGCCTCCGGAGTGGTGGTGGCCCTGGTCAACGACGTTCCCGACAACGCCCCCGGCCAGCCCAACGTCTTCGCCAACTGGGGCAACCTGGTAGTGCTCTCGCACGGCAACGGGCTCTACACCGAGCTGAGCCACTTCCGGCAGGGCAGCCTGGTGGTCGAGCTGGGCCAGCGGGTCGAGCGCGGCCAGCTGCTCGGGCGCTGCGGCAACTCGGGTTACTCCTGCGAGCCCCACCTGCACATCCAGCTCCAGGCCCAGCCCTGGCCGGGAGCCCCCACCCTTCCCACTCGCTTTCGAGACTATCAGGTCGAGCGCCGACCGGTCCGCACGGGCCGTCCGGAAGCCGGCCAACGAATCAGGAGGACGGCATGACAAGAAAATCCCTGATGCTGGCGGCGGTGCTGCTGGCCAGCACCCTGATGGCCACGGCGGCCAGCCGCGAATCGCTGACCGCCCGGCTCACCACCACCTCGCTCACCGTCACCGGCAACTGCGAGAAGACGGGCTGGATCGGGCTCTCGGTCTACAGCCCCACCGACAACAAAGGCTGGCACCAGGTTCGCCAGGTGAAGGCCGGCTCGCTGCAAGAGGTCTTCCGGGTCAGCCTGACTCCCGGCGGTCGCTACGAGATGGCCCTGTGGGATCGTCGCGTCAGCCGCTCGAGCTGCCCCACCAGGTGCAGCTGGTGCAAGCTGAACGGCTACCATATGGAAGGCATGCGCGCCTACCACGCCGGCGCCATCACGAGGTCCTCGAAATGAAGCAGCTCTCCGGCTGGCAACAGCAAAGCCTTCCCCCCGCGGCCGAGACCGGCTTCCTGTTCGAGCCCCAGACCGGGCACACATACGTGCTCAACGACTCGGGACGGTTCCTCTACGACGGGATCCGCAACGGCACTCCGCCCGATCTTCTGACCCTGCAGTTCGCCCAACGCTTCGCTCTGGCGCCCGAGGTGGCGGCGGTGGACGTGGGCTACTTCCTGGACAACCTGGAGCGACTCGGACTTGGAGGTGCCCCGTGCAGGTAACCATCGCCGTCACCGGACTCAACTCGGCCGACAACCCCGCCCCGGGCCTGGCCGTGGCCCGCTGCCTGCGCAAGATGTTCCCCGAGATCCGGGTGGTGGGTCTGGGCTACGACGCCCTGGATACCGGCATCCACAGCCGCGGGCTGCTCAACGAGGTGTTCCTCCTCCCCTACCCCAGCGAGGGCGAGCTGGCTCTGATGCAGCGCCTGGAGGAGATCCAGCGGCGCACCCCGCTCGACCTCATCCTCCCCACCCTGGACTCGGAGCTGATGGCTTTTTGCTCGCTCAGCCGCCGACTCAACGAGATGGGGATCGCCACCCTGCTACCTCGCCCCGAGGTGCTGGCCCTGCGCTCCAAGGCCAACCTGGCCAGGTTCTGCGAAGAGCACGACCTGCCCCACCCGGAAACCGAGGTAGCCTTTAGCGTCGAAGCACTGCCCGGCGCCGTCCAAAAGCTCGGTCTGCCCATCGTGGTCAAGGGCCTGTTTCACGGCGCCGTGCTGGCCCACAGCCTGGAGGAGGCGCGCGTGCGCTTTCGCGAGATCGAGCGCCAGTGGGGCTCGCCGGTGGTGCTGCAACGCCACTATGCGGGCGAGGAGTATGACGTGGTGGCGGCCGCCGATCGCCAGGGCGATTCGCTGGGAATGGTGGCCATGCGCAAGCTGCGCGTGACCCCCAAGGGCACCGCCTGGGCCGGAGTGTCGGTCTGCCATCCGCGTCTGCTCGAGCTGACCGAGAAGGCCCTCAAGGACCTCAGCTGGGTGGGTCCGCTCGAGTTCGAGTTCCTGCTCAGCGAAAAGGACGATACCTTCCGGCTCATCGAGATCAACCCGCGCTTCCCCTCGTGGGTCTACCTGGCGGCCGCCTGCGGCCTCAACCTTCCTGCCCGAGTGGCCGAGGTGGCCCTGGGCGTCGAGCCCGAGCCAGCCGGCAGCTACCAGACCGGGCTGACCTTCGTGCGTCACTCGGTAGACGTGGTCTGCCCTCTTCAGAACCTGGAAAGCCTCACCATGAAAGGAGAGCTCCTGACGCCATGAGCTACGAACGCCCCAGCATCACCCGCCACGCGGTGGGAGTCATGAATCAGTTCGGACGCAGCCACTCCACCCGGCCCCAGACCCACGTCGAAGGCCGTTCCCTGGCCATGCTGCTCGAGGAATTCGGATCGCCCCTGTTCATGCTCAGCGAGGCCACCTTGCGCGACAACTACCGACGCATGCAGGAAGCCTTCAGCCGGCGCTATCCGCGCACGGTGATCGCCTACTCCTACAAGACCAACTACCTCTCCTCGGTGTGCTCCATCCTGCACCAGGAAGGAGCCTGGGCCGAGGTGGTCTCGGGCTTTGAGTATGACCACGCCCGCACGCTGGGCGTGCCGGGCGGGCGCATCGTCTTCAACGGCCCTTGCAAGCGCAAGGCTGAGCTGCGCCGCGCCATGGACGAGGGCGCCCGCATCCACGCCGACTGCCTGGAGGAGCTCTCGGAGATGGAGAGCCTGGCCACCCGGCGCACCCCGATGGGCATTCGCATCAACCTGCAGGTGAACTCCCAGCCCTGGGATCGTTTCGGCTTCAACCTCGAGTCAGGCCAGGCGCTGGAGGCGGCGCGCTGGCTGGCCTCCAGCGCCCACCTCGAGCTCAAGGGTATCCACTGCCACCTGGGCACCTACCTCACTGACCCGAGCGTCTACGGCAAGGCGCTGGGCAAGCTGATCCCCTTTCTGCAGAAGCTCAAGACCGACTTCGGAGTGAAGATCGAGTGGCTCGACCTGGGCGGCGGCTTTGCCAGCAAGAACGTGCTGCACGGATCCTGGATGCCGGCCGAGTACGCCTGCCCCTCCTTCGAGCAGTATGCCGAGGAGATCTGCTCGCGCCTGCTCAGCTCCGAGCTCGACCTGCCCACCTTGTTCCTCGAGCCCGGTCGCTCGCTGGTGGACGAGGCCATGCACCTGGGTTGCCGGGTGCTCTCCAACCGGCGGCGCGGCGAAGGCCGGCGGGCCCTGGTGTTGGATGCAGGCGTGAATCTGCTCTACACCTCGGCCTGGTATCGCCATGAGATCGTGCCCGGGGTGGATTCGGGCGGCCTGCTCGAGGAGGTGGACGTGTTCGGGCCCCTGTGCATGCAGATCGATTGCCTGCAGCT
>CAYYHB010000301.1:0-3248 GCA_964471395.1 uncultured Burkholderiales bacterium
ACCGAGCAGCTCGAGCAGGCCCAGGAGCAACTGGTGATGCGTGAGCGGCTGGCCACCCTGGGCCAGTTGGCCGGCAGCCTGGGGCACGAGCTGCGAGGGCCCCTGGTCAACCTGCAGATGGCCCTCAACCTGCTCGAGACGTCCGAGCCTGAGATGCGCTCGGAGCTGATCGCTCGCATGGCTCGCGAGCTCTCGCGCTGTAACAGCGTGATCAACGATCTGCTCGACTACACCCGCAGCAAAGAGCCCCATCGGGTCAGCGCCGGCCTGCCCGCCATCTTGCACCAGGCGGTTCGCACCCTGGCCGGCGAGCCGGCCGTCGAGGTGACCCTGGAGCTGGGCGAGGTCGAGCGCGTGAGCGTTGACCCGGACCAGGTCTTGCGCCTGTTCGAGAACCTGTTGCTCAACGCCAGTCAGGCCGTGGGAGAGCAGGGCCAGGTGCGCGTCACGTTGCGCGAGAACGGACCCTGGCTCGAGGTTCGGGTGGAGGATTCCGGGCCGGGAGTACCCCACCCGATGCGCGAGCGGATCTTCGAGCCCCTGGTCACCACCCGCCGGGGAGGAACCGGTCTGGGACTGGCGGTCTGCCGGCGAACGGTGGACGCCCACGGAGGCAGCATCCACGTCGAGCAGTCGAGTCAGCTCGGCGGGGCTGCCTTCGTGGTGCGCCTGCCACGGGGTCTGGTTGGCTCGTCGACTTGAACCTGAAGCTGGTGGCGAGGGAGCCAGGCTCCGTAGAGGGGCTACGGCTCTTCGATAGTGAACTCGCCCGTGGTGGCCAGCTTGTAGTCCACGAAGACCTCCACCACGTAATCGCCCGGCTGGAAGACGAAATTGTCCGAGTAGCCCGGGTAGCAGACATCCTCCAGGGTGCCTTCCGCACCCTCCTTCCAGGTATCCGTCCAGCGCCAGGAATCGAGCTCGGCGCTGTCGAGGAAGAAGCGGGTGGTCACCACCTGGCCGTCCTTCATACCGCTGTAGGTGCAGCCCATCTCCATCTGTGAGACAGGGCCCAGGAAGCGATTGCCCTCGAACGGCTCCACTGTCTTCCCTTCCACAATTGCCGAGAACTCGAGCTCGGACAACTTACCACTCAGCTCGCCCTCGGGGGGCTTGCCGGTGTTCTGCAGAGCCAGCTCCCAGCTGACCAGCTTGCTGCTCAGCTCTTCGGCCGCTTTGGCCGTCTCCTCGCCGCCCATGATCTTGTCGACCGGAGGCTCGCCTTCTTTGGTATGGATGACCGTGACCAGGCCGTCCAGCTCGACGCTGGCCTCCTCCAGCGTGGCCACGATCTCGTCGGGAGCTTGCACCTCTCCGGCTGCTTTGGTCAGCTCGGCCACGGTGGCGGCCGCCTGCTTCAGGCCGGTGTCGAACTCGGCGGTAGCCTCGGCCTTCTTGCCCGAAGCGAGCAAGGTCAGACCCAGCAGGAAGCGGCAATCGAGGCTATCGGGCGCAGCCGCGAGGCCAGCCTGGCAAGACTCGATAGCAGGCTGGAATTGGCCCAACTGGTACTGCACCCAGCCGATCTCCAGCCACACCATCGAGTTGCGCGAATCGAGTGAGCGAGCTTTCTGCAGGCTCTCGAGAGCCCCCGTCAGATCGGGCTTCTCCTGCTGCTGCAGGGCCCGGCCTCGATCCAGGTAGGCTTCAGTATAAAGCGGGGCATCCGTGATGGCCGCATCGAACTCCTTGATCGCGTCCTCGGGGCGATCCATATGCGTCAGGGCCATGCCTTTGGCATAGTGCTCGATGGCCTTGCCCTGAGCGCGCAGGTCGTAGACCGGCTCGGTCCAGGTCTTGAAGGCCCACAACACCGCGATCCCCGTGATGAACAGCCCGGCGATGGTGAAGATGCCCCGGGTTGCCCGGGTGGCGATGGTTCCGGCCAGACCGAACAAGAACAGGGCCACCGCCAGCAGCGTGATGTGCACGATGTAGGTGTTGGCCTTCGAGTCCCAGGCGTTCTTGACCACCGAGGCCGCCTTGAACACCTGGTCCAGGCGATGAACCTCACCAACATAGCTGTAGGCCTCGAAGCGAGCCACGTCGGGCTCGCCGTCGGTCTTGGGGTCGAAGTAGGGTTTCCCGTCCGGATCTTTGCCGCTCAAGAGGGGGCTGATGTCGAGCAGATTGTCGCGCATAGCTTCGAACCGGTCGGCCGCCTTCTGGTCTCCCCGCTTGTCGGCCGTGTCGCGCAGCGTCTCGAGCTCGCGGTACTGCTCGAAGGAAGTGTAGTAGTGGTAGTTGGATTTGGTGTCCCCCTGAACCTGAAGACCGAAGCCCTCCACGCTGGCGGCGCGGGCGTCGCGACCGGCCCGGTCGTCGTTGTCGCCGGCCACCGTCTCCAGTTGGGCGATGATGGCCGCGAACACGGTCACCACAGCGATGAAGAATGCGATCAGTCGGTTGAATTTCTGGTCGTTCACAGCTTTCCAACCTCCACCAGCACGGAGAAGACAGTGCCGCCGATGCCCAGGATCACGCCCAGCAGCAGCATCGCCGTCCGCCCTCCGCCTTCCAGGGTCTCTACCAGCGTCAGGCACACCAGCCCGAGACTCAACAAGACCACCCCCATGAGGAGACGCTCGGCTTTGCTGCGCAGCACCTCGGCCTGGTCGAAGTGGGGCTTGGGAGCAAGATCACGCGTGCGAGAGGCGGCCGCCACCAACTCGCCGACCTCTCCGTCGGCTTTGTAGCGGCCTTCGCGATCCATGAACTTGTTGGGAAACATCTGCAGCTTGGCGTCCACCATTGCGTCCGCCTCGGCCTGGCGCTGCTTGAGCTCCCTGGCCTGGTTGCCACTGGCATCCTGGAGCTCTTCATCCAGGGTATTGGAGATCTCGGCGTAGCGCCGGTAGTTGGCATAAGCCTGGGCGTGCTGGTAAGCCTCCACGGTGGCCACCGTGGTCACTTCCTGCACGTTGACCACGGCCTTCAAGCCATCGTAGTCTTCGTCTCCGGCCCCATCGGCCGCGACCGAAGCCCGCCAGGCGACGACCGCTGCGATCACGGTGACAATCGCAATCAAGATTGCGGTCCAGTGCTCGATCGGGTCTTTTTGCTCCTCGTCTGCCATGCCTACCTCCTTTGAAAGCCGCGTGATACGACGTGCTAGGGCAGTCGCCCTTTGACCCAGGATAACCGCCAGCTCGACCGGGAGACCGGGCGCCCGAGGGGCGCCATGGGGGCGCCCAAGCAGGAGATTCGCGGCGGCCCTCCAAACCTGCGGCCTCATGTCCTTTGACAGT
>CAYYHB010000302.1:0-3197 GCA_964471395.1 uncultured Burkholderiales bacterium
TCCTTGCGGGTGGCGTAGTGGTCGATCTCGATCAGCAGGGGCGAGGCCAGGCAGATGGATGAGTAGGCTCCAGCGAAGATGCCCACCAGCAGAGCGAAGGCGAAGTTCTGCAGAGTGGAGCCCCCGAAAAAGTAGATGGCCAGCAGGGTCAGAATGGGGGTCAGAGTGGTGTTGATGGAGCGGGTCATGGTCTGGTTGACCGAAAGGTTGACCACCTCGTCGAAGGTGGCGTTCTTGGTCACCCGGAGATTCTCGCGAATGCGATCGAAGATGACCACCGAGTCCATGACCGAATAGCCGGTCACCGTCAGGAGGGCGGCGATGAACGGGGAGTCGACCTGGCGACCGGCCAGGGAGTAGATACCCAGCATGATCACGACATCGTGGATCAGCGCGATGTCGGCGGCCAGGCCGAAACGCATCTGGCCGCCGAAGCGGAAATAGATGTAGATGAGCTGCAAGCCCAGCGTAATCACCAGGGCCATGATGGCGTTCATCTGAAGCTCGCCCGTGATGGTGGAGCCGATGCGCTCCTCGCGCAGCAAGGTTGTCTGGAGTTTCTCTCCCAGCACCGTCACGACCATCTGGGTCTGATCGGCGCTCAGGGCCGGCTCTTCGTTGCCCTGCCGCTTCATGCGCAAGATAATCTTCTGGGCCGGTTGGCCATCCTTGCCCAGCCCGGGGATCAAACCGGCCGAAACCTGCACCTGAAGGTCGGCGATGGGGACGCTGCCCTGGCTCTGGCCGTCCACCCGGGGGTCGGCCATGGCCTCGCGCACCTGAGTGACGGTGAGCATCTGGGGCGAGGAGAGCTCGATCAGGGTGCCTCCCGTGAAGTCGAGACCGAGCTGCACACCCCGGACCAGGATGCCCCCCAGGCAAATGACGACCAGGACGGCACTGATATAGTAGAAATAACGGCGTTTGCCCATCAGGTCGCGGGTCTTCCTGCGGAACGACTGGCCCCAGATGACGATGGCCGTCAAAATGATGACCCACAGGGTGACTTCGATCATCTTGGTGGTGTCCATGTTTAGCTCCTAAGCTCCGTAAAGCCAGCGATTCTTGACGTTAGCGACGTAAATAAAGAACTCGAGCAGAACGCGGGTGATGTAGACGGCGGTGACCAGGCTCCACACCGTTCCGACCATGAGCGTGGCGCCAAAGCCTTTGACCGTCGCGGTGCCAAAGGCATACAGAATGAAGGCGCCGATGAAGGTGGTGACGTGGCCGTCCAGGATGGATGACCAGGCCCTGGCAAAACCCACGTCGGTGGCCGTTCCCACGGACTTGTCGTGCCACAGCTCCTCTTTGAGACGTTCGAACTGCAGCACGTTGGCGTCCACTGCGATGCCAATGGACAGGATGAAGCCGGCGATGCCGGGCAGGGTGAGCACAAATTCCATGCCGGGTATGTTCATGGAGGCAAGCACGATGAGCGCGTAGGCCACCAGCGCGATACTGGCACAAAAACCGGGTAGGCGGTAGTAGAAAATCATGTAGAGCACAATGATGCCCAGGCCGCCGGCAAAAGCCATGACGCTCGAGTCGAGGGACTCTTTGCCGAGGGTGGGGCTGACCGTAAAGGAGCTGAGCACCTTCACGTTCACCGGCAAAGTCCCCGAGTTGAGGTAGGTGGCCAGCTCCTGGGCTTCCTCGACAGTGAAGCTGCCGCTGATCTGGCCGCGACCGCCGCGAATGGCCTCCTGCACGATGGGCTGACGCTCGAGCTTTTCGGCTTCGTTGGCCCCGCGGCCAACCGGTTGGTTGTCGAAGAAAATCCCTAGCGGCTGTCCTACCATCTCGGCGGTGATGTTGCCGAAGATGTCGGCTCCCTTGTCGGTCAACTCGAAGGCCACCACCCAGCCGCCGCCCATGTTGCTCTCGGGCACGGCTCGCTTGATGTACTTGCCGTCCATGACAGTCTTCCACTCGACGATGCCCTTGGCGATGTTGGGCACCCGGCGCCGGAACTCGAGCTTGGCCACTTTCTGCACCATTTGCTCGGCTTTCTGGCTGTCGGTCATCTCAGGAATCTCGATGATCAGCCGGTCCATGCCCTCGGGAGTGATCAAGATTTCCAGCGTCCCGTCCGGATTGAGACGCCGCTCGAACACCTGGATGGTCTGCTGGCGCACCAATTCGTTGACGGGAATGATGTTCCCCTGGTCATCAGGGGTGGGGATGAGCTGCACGGCGATATGCGAGCCTGAGCGCAGATCGAGGCCGAGCTTCAGGCGCATCCGGTGGTTGGGTGCATCGTAGAGCCACCAGAAGCAAATAGCGCAGACAGCAGCGATCAGAGTTAGCTGGATGAGGACATTCCAGGTTTTCAACGTACTATTCTCCTTGAGACATACAAAAAAGGGCGAAAAAATCTGGCACGAGTTCTTTTCAACCCGGGCTTCTCCTGCCGGATGACACCTGTGCTATAATGGAGAGCGGGTCAGGGCCACCTGTCCCGCGAAAGCTCTTCCGAGGGGAAGGTATGACGAGGGACGACCTTCAGTGGCGGGATCTGATCCCGATGGAGGCGGAGCGCCGCCGGGAAATCGCAGAAGACCTCACTCCGGAGGCGAAGACCCAGCTCTTAGAGCAAGCGCTGGCTCATGTGGACGTTCTGATGGCTCAGGGCCATCGAACGGCCGCCCGCCGCTGGCTGATGCTGGCCGAAGAGGTCGTCTCCGAGATGCCCGAGCTGCTTTATCGTTTAGAACGAAAGCGTGTTCGCTGGTTGGAGGCCGAGGGGCTTCAGGAGGAAGCCATCCTTGCCATGCGCAGATTGTTCGAGCAGTATCGCCGCAGTCGTCTCAAGCCCTTGCGAGCCGCCGAGTTGTGCATGGAGCTTGGTATCCTGCTCGATCGGCAGGGACAGAAGGTCGAGGCTTTGCGCCTCTTTCGCAACGCCGCCTCACGTTACGAGAAGCTGGAGCACTCCTACAATCGAGCTGCAGCGCTCTTCAATACGGCCAGTGTGCTCTACGACCTGGGAAGGGTAGCCGACTCCATCCGCACCTGCCAGATGGCCCTCGACGAAGGGGGGCGCGGCCATCTCGAGCTGGAGACCCACGTCACGCTGCAACTGGCCAACTCGTATGAGACCCGGCACGCCAACGAGCAAGCGCGCGAGTGGTATCGCTACGCCTCCGAGGGCTACCGGCGGATGAACAACCGCAAGCAAGAATCGGACATTCTCT
>CAYYHB010000303.1:0-3193 GCA_964471395.1 uncultured Burkholderiales bacterium
CCCGCTTGCGGATGCGCACCGACTTCTCCAGCAGGGTAGAAAGCTTGCCCAGAGCTACCTCGAGGCGGCCCGAGGTCTCGCCGGCTTTGACCAGGGCGACGTAAATCTCGCCGAAGATCTTCGGGTGCTCGGAGAGGGCTCTCGAGAGGGGCTTGCCACCCTCGATGGCAATGGAGACGCGCGCCAGAATGGTATTCAACGGCTTGCAGTCGCCTTTGCCCAGGAATCTTACGGCGCGGTGAATGGAAATGCCCGAGCCAATCATGGTCGCGAGCTGGCGGGTGTAGATCGAAAGCGAGTCGAGCGGCACCCGCACCGACTCACGACCAATCTTCTCGAGAATGGACGTATCCTGCTCGGATATCTCGAGAACGGACTTATAGATCTTCCGTAAACGAGTCTGAGCCATCTGGAGGCCATCGGCATGCACGCTGCCTTCGACCACCTTGTCATTCATATCCAGGGCTTTAAACCGGAAGGTAGCCAACCGTCACTCTCCTACCACAAGTTCCCACCCGGCGGAACAATGGAGCTTATTACTTCTGAGCCAGCCGTCTGACTCCTCTATGAATCCCGGTGCGGCAGGTTTCCTGAGAGCGCGCCCAAAGATTCGCCCGTGGTCGAAGTGGTGATGACGGCGGCCCACGCCGGGTATGACAGCGAGCAGGTTCCCCTGGGCGGAGGAGCAGCCATTTGCGAGCGCCTGTGCCGGAGCTGGTGGGGTCGGCCGGTGACCTTGCTGGGCAGCGGGCCCCAGGCCCCGCCGGGGGTGAGCTATCGTCAGTTCGACCTGCTAGCCGGAAGACATCCCGCCACTCTCAAAGAGCTGGCCTACGCTCGCTTCTGCCGCCAGTTCGAGCGAGCTTGCACCGAGGCCATCCTGGCCCACCCCGGGCCAGCTGTGGTCCTCAGCCACGATGTCTCCGAGGGGCCCGACTTCGCCCGGTTGGCCAGGGCCGGCATCCCCTCCACCTGCATCCTGCACGTGGACGTGGTGGAGTTCTTCTGCCGCATGTACCTTCGGGGCTGGGTGCGGCCCGAGTGGGCCACGGCCTTCCACCGCTGGACCCGCCGCTGGCCCATCTGGCCCGACGTGCTGCGACTGGTGCTTGACAAACAGGCGGACGCGGCCGTCCACAGCCAATTGGTGGCTCCCTCCTCAGGAATGCTCGGCCCTCTCGAGCGCTGCTACCCCTCCCCCCGGGTGGCGGTCATCCCCTGGGGGTCTCAACCCCCTCCGTCGCTTTCCGAGCTCGAGCCCGTCCAGGCCCACCTTCGCCGCGAATGGAGCCTTGGGCCCCATCCTCTGCTGGTCACCCTCTCCCGCGTCTCTCCCGAAAAAGGCCAGGACATCCTGCTCGAGGCCCTGTTGCAGGCGGAGGAACGGGGGCTCATCACCGAGCCCGTGACGCTGGCCATCATCGGCTCGGCCGCCTACATGGGGGGAAAGGTCTTCGCCGGGCGCCTGAAGCGGCTGGCTGGCCGACTGCGCCGGGTGCGGGTGCTGTTCCCCGGACATCTGGGAGGGCTGACCAAGCACGCCGCCCTGAGCCTGGCCGATCTGATGGTGGTGGCCTCGCGCCACGAGAGCTACGGGCTGACCACCATGGAGGCCCTGGCCGTGGGGCTACCCGTGGTGGCCCTGGAGAGCCACGGGACAAGGGCCACCCTGGCCCGGGGCGGAGGCGTGCTGGTGGGCTCGTCCGAGCAGATCTGGCCTGCGATTCAAGCGCTGCTGAGCGACCGGGAGCGGCGCCAGGAGCTTTCTCGCCAGGCCCTCGAGCAGGCCGCCCGGGAAACCTTCGAGCAGGCCTCGGAGCGGCTCTACGAGCTGCTTCAGCTCAGTGCACGCCAGCTGGCGTGGTCCGGTCGAGCTCACTGAGAACGTGCTCGAACTCCGAGCGGAAGCGCTCGGGTGAAACCTTGGCTGTGCTGGCCAGCAGAGCGAGCTTGTCCGGGTCCTCAAAGTCGGCCCGGTTGAGGCGAATCATGTATTCGCGGGCGATTTTGAAGCTGAGCGAGCTCACATCCACCTTGCGCACCCGCACCCGATTGGTCTCGGGGTCGAGCAGCTCTTCGAAGGTCATGGGCACGATCTGGTCGCCCTGGATCGTGATCATGGCGTTGCTACCACCGCTCTCGAGGAAGTCCACCGCCCCGTAGCCCAGATTCCGCGTGTAGTCGATGTCGTAGGCGCAAGGCTCCACCGAGCGCAGCTCGTAACCGAGCTCCTGGTCCACGATGGTCAGCTTGATCCCGAAATCCTCGAGACGACGACGCACGGCATACTTCACGATATCCGAGAAGTTGAGCTCGGCCAGCCGCAGGTGCCCATGCTCGTCACGCTCGAGGTCCTGGTTGAAGGGAATGATCTTCTTGATCTCCTCGGGGGGCACGAACTCCATGAACCCCTCGGCCACGATGGCCACCCCGTGAGGCCGGCCCAGGGCCAGTCGCTTGATGATCGAGCCGGCAATGGTGTCCACGATGACGGGCACCGAGATGCGGTTGCCCAGCTCGAACTCCTCGGGAATCAAAGTGATCGTGGCCGAAGCGGACTTTCCGATGCCCAGCGCCAGGTGACCGGTCTTGCGGCCCATGGCCACCACGATGAACCAGCGCCCGGTGCTGCGAGCGTCGGTGTAGAGCGTTCCCACGATGGCCGCTCCTTCCGAACGGGCCGACTCGAAGCCGAAAGTGGGGATACCGGCGGGCAAAGGCAGGTCGTTGTCGATGGTCTTGGGCACGTGGGCGAAATGGAGCTCATGCCCGAGGTACTTGCGCGAATACTCCGAGATGCGGGTGGCCGAAAACAGCGTGTCGTCGCCGCCGATGGTCACCAGGTGAGTGATTTCCAGGTTGCGCAAAGTCTCCACTGTGGTGCGAAGCTTGTCCTCATCGCGGGTGGGATTGGCCCGGCTGGTGTGCAGGATGCTGCCTCCGAGGCGGTGGATGCGGCTGATCTTGGGCAGGGTGAGAAACTCGATCTTGGTGTCGCCGTTCATGAGGTGACGGAAGCCGTCGTAGAAGCCGATGACCGAGTGGCCGCGCTTGATCACTTCGATGGTGACCGAGCTGATCACCGAGTTGATGCCGGGAGCGGGGCCGCCGCCGACCAGGATCCCGTAGTTGCGTCGAGTCCGCATGAAGAATGCCTTCCTGGGTTCTAAGAACGGAGAGCATTCTGTTCTCG
>CAYYHB010000304.1:0-3186 GCA_964471395.1 uncultured Burkholderiales bacterium
TGTTCGAGTTCGGCTCGCACACCTACGACCTGCACGTGCTGATTCCCGAGCGGCTCCGGTTGTCGCGGGTCTTTCCCGACCAGCTGCTGGCGGACCTGAAGAAGTCGCGCTCGGAGCTCAAGCGTCAGCTGGATGTCGAGGTCACTGCCCTGGCGTGGCCCTACGGTCACTTTGACGAGCGCTGCCTGCAGCTGGCCGCCCGGGCCGGTTTCAAGATGCAGTTCGGCACCGAGTACGGGGTGAGCAGGCCCTACGATGGGACGCTGCGCATCCGGCGCGTGCGGTTGTCGTCCAACTCCAACGACCTGGCCACCTTGCGAGCGAAGCTGGCCGAGCTTTATTGACTACGCAGCGGGTGGGGTCTCGAGCTCGGACAGGCGACGCTCCAGGTCCAGGACAATCTGGGCCAGCTCATGCACGCTTTCTTTGCTCTCAGCCCCCTGGGCTCTCAAAGCCGCCTCTTGCTCCAGCAGCGCCAGGCGCACCTGATCGAAACTCAAGCGCACCTGCTCGAAGGCGGTGTCCATGACCTGACGCTGGGTGGAGAGAACCAGCTCGGTGTGCCTCTGACTTCGCTCCAATCGCGATTCCAACCGCTCGACGCGTTTACGCAGATCGTCCATCGTTTGTTACCTGCCTCTCAAGAATTGTAACCCGGACAGGGCTTGTTCTCAAGTCATCATGCCTGACGGGCGCCTGGCATTCAGTGACAACTGTCACTGAATGCCATTCAAGGCGGCCCGGCACAGCGCCACCCGCGCCCGGCTGCGCAACAGGTCGTGCCGGCAGTAGTAGTCGTCGAGCAAGGTGCGCAACCGCTCGGGGCTGCCCAGCCCGGCCGCTCGCCAGGCCGTGTAGCGCACCAGATGCTGCTCGTCGGGATGGGTCAGCTCGTGCCAGGGAACCTCGTCCTCGTTTTCCAGGTCCAGGAACTCGGCCATGCGAAAGAACGACTCCCAGCGGTGGCCGAGACCCTTCAGGGGGCCGAAGGTCAGCTCATAGCGCGGCTCGGGGAAGAGGTAGCCCGCCTCCACCGTCACGGGAATGCTCAGCCTGGCGGCCAACGCCTCAGGATCCAGGCCCAGCTTCAGGGCCAGCGGGCTCATCAGGCGCTCGTCACGCGAGAGGGTGAGCAGGGGCTCGACCGGGTCGGCCCCCAGCGAGCGGCAGGCGGCCTCGAGCTCGGCCCGCAGGGCGTTCATTCCCCTGTCAGCACCACCAGCCCGTGGCGGCTCTTCAAGCCGGGTTGCTCGCTGGAGGTTGCCGGGCTGGCGACCTTCCAGCGTCGGCCCTCGTGCTCGAGCCGGTCGCCCACCCGCAGCGACTGCTCGCGAGCCACCGCGAAGGTGGCCGCCCCGGCCAGCACGGCCGGGTCGACCTCTCCAGCAAAGAGCAGGTCGGGCAGGCCGAACTGGCCGAGCCCGTAGGTGCGGGTGAGCTGCTGGCCCTCCAGCTCGATGATGCCAGCGCTCACGAACAGCCCGACCTCCTCCGGGCCCAGCACGTTCGGGCGGAAGTCGTCCAGGTGCGCCTTGCTCCAGGCCACCCGGCCCTCGGGCCAGGCCAGCAGCAGGGCGCCCGCGTCCATCCAGGCCCAGACCGCCTGGTTGAGGGCTCGCATGCACTCCAGCGGGGTGGCGTCCTCGGGCGACTCGGTAAGAAAGACCAGCACGCTGGCGCCGGCCAGCTTCAGGGCCTGCTCCACCAGCAGCCCGGGAGAAGGAGCGGCCCACTGGGGGGCGGTGGCGACCGGCAGCCGGGTGGTGACCGCGCATACCTGCAGGGACTCGGTCAGGGCCTCGGTGGCAGGCTGGGGGTCGACCACCACCCGCCAGGCCCAGGGCCCGGCCTGCAAATCAGCATAGGTACAGGGACGCGGATGGGTCAGGGCGGTCCAGTGCAGAGCCCTCGTATCCAGCGCCGGCAGTCGCTCATCCAGGGCGGCCAGGAAGTAACCGATCGCCTCCTGAGCTTCGCTGAGCAGCACGGCCGCATGCGCCAGGGCGCGCGGAGGAATGGGTCCCGAGGGGGCGGCTCCGTTGCCCTGGCTCACGGGGTCGGCTGCAGCAGCAGTGTGGCGGTAGATTGGGCCCAGGCCACGGCGCTCATTGACCCGGCGCTGCGCACGTCGGCCGAGTAGGCGATCAAGATCACGGAGACGGTGGGGGAGCCCTCGAAGATGCCGGCCGGAATGGTGCAGGAGAGGTGGTCGGGGGGCAGCAGCTTGCCCGACTTCGCGCCCGCGGTCGTGCCCATGGTGTACCAGCTGCTCTGGCCGTCCTTCAGTGCCTCCCACATGCAGGGCTTGCCGGTTGCCTTGTCGGTGCCCGAGGCCATCAAGCTGTAGCCGACCGCCCGGGGCACTTTGCTCCAGGCCAGCTTGACCGGTCTGCTCAGGTCCACTTGAGCCATCATGGTGGTGCTGGGGGCGGTGAAGGCCACCGGCTCGAGAAACTCCTGCGGCTCTCCCAGCGTGATGGGAGTGTTGCCGGCGTAGCTGGTCTTGAGCAGGTAGGCCCCGGGAGCCTTGCCGGTGATGCTGCCGAGCCTGGCGTAATCGGCTGTGCCGCTGGAGCCCCCGACGTGGGTCTTTCCGGTGCCGATATGCTGGTGCTTGAGGTGCTCGGGCTGGCCTTTGGGCACGCTCTCGCCGCAGCCCCAGTAGCGGATGAGCTCGCTCTTGGCGCTGACGTCGGTGCCTTTGACGTTCTGGATGGTCACCGCGACGTTGGGTCCGACCCCCAGGCCGGCGGGCACGTCCAGACTGGCGGTGGCGCCCGTCGGGGCGGCCTTGGGATGGCTGTAGCTGGCGGTCAGGGCTTTGGTGACCATGACGCTGGTGCCCATGTTGGTGCCGGTGGTGCTGGCGATGAGAAAGAAATCTCCCACCGGAGCGGGTTTGGGGGCCGAGGCGGCCAGGCCGGCCAGGGCCGCGGCCAGGGTGAGGGCCAGAAACAGCTTCTTCACGCGAAGTCCTTCTTTCACAACAGCTTTCAACGGGTGGGCTGTTCTGAGCTTGCGCAGGAGGGTCCTTTCTTCCGGATAATAACTTCTAGTGTGTTGAGCGTTACGTGCTGAAGGTTTTGCCTGCTCTTCTGGGTCGCCTCCATACACGTCTGACAGCCCTTCACTGGGGAGAGGTTTGATGAGAAAGCGACTCCTGACCATCTTGCTGATCGCGCTCCT
>CAYYHB010000305.1:0-3186 GCA_964471395.1 uncultured Burkholderiales bacterium
GGTTTCCAGGCTGGTCGTAGACGAACATGTTGGCGAAAGCCCAGTCGGCGGGCCGCCTCGCCAGGTGCTGGCGCAAAGCGAGCAGGAGGTAAGTGATGGCGGTAAAGTGCGAGTCGGACTCGGTCACCGTGTCTTCGTAATAAGGATAGAAGGCTTCCTGGTCGCTCGCGAGCATGGTCCACCTCTTTTCGACAAAGGGAATACAGGTTCCCCGAAGGGCAAGCAGGGGGTCAATGGTGTGGGCCTTCAAAAGGGGGCTCGGCGCCTCTGGCCAGCCCGAGTGGGCGGAGTTTCTTGAAGCTTTATCACTTTCCTGCAGGGGCGATTTAAACTTCGCTTACGCCGGACCGGTCAGCATGCTCACCTGAATTGGGTGCGGGGGAAGGGCGCAGGGCGCCACGGTCTGGTCGGGCAGATAGACCTGCCGCTCGGCGTAGCTGTAGCCGAAGGGGGCCGCGGCGTCCACTTTCGGGGCTCGATGGACCTCCAGGCAGCCGTCGACCGTGTTCAGCACCCAGTAGTCCGGAATGCCGAAGCGCGCATAAAGGCTGGCTTTCTCATAGCGATCATAGGCCAGCGAAGTCTGGGCTACCTCGATAACGAGATCGGCACCGGTGGGATGACGCTTGACCTTCGCCAGGCACTCCTTGGGGACGACCGCAAAGTCAGGCTCGGGCTCGGAGTAGGGGCTCAGGTCCAGGGGCAGCTGGACGCGGACGAGATGGGTCTTGCCGAAGAACTCCACGAGGAGGTTGTTCGTCCAGCTGATTGCATCGCTGTGCGGCTTGTCCGGAAGGCTCCGCAGGATGATCGTTCCCTCGATCAGCTCCACCCGCTCGTCTGGTGCCAGGATGCCTTTCTCGGCCATCAGGTTGAACTCTTCGACCGTGATGGGCCGGGTTCGCGCGTGCAACAGGCTCATAAGGAGAGTTTCCGGGCACGGCTGCATCCTTCCCGGCAGGCCGCCCCGCCCCCTCGCCGAAAGCCAGACACCATGTCCACCTACGTTCTCGGAACCCACGACGCCGAGCTGCAGCGGCTCGGCTTTCAAGCTCAGGTCTGGCGCGCCCGCGCTCTGGCCCTTTTCGAGCGGGCCGGCTTCGGCCAGGGGCAGCGGCTGCTCGACGTCGGCTGCGGCCCGGGCTACGTCACCCTCGACCTTGCTCGCATCGCGACCAGCAGCGGCGAGGTGCTGGCGGTGGACGCCTCCGAGCGCTACATCGAGCATCTGCAGGCCCAGCCCCGGTTGGCCGAGCAGTCTCGCGTCGAGGCCTGGGTGGGGGACGCGCAGCGGCTCGAGCTGGATGCGGCCAGCCTGGACGGGGCTTTCGAGCGCTGGGTGATGTGCTTCGTTCCCGAGCCCGAGAAGGTGGTGGCCGCCGTGGCCCGCGCCCTCAAGCCGGGCGGCGCTTTCGTCATTCAAGAGTATGCCAACTACGAGGCCATGCGCCTCGCGCCCCGCAGCCGCGCCTTCGAGCGCGTGGTGGAGGCGGTGGCCCACAGCTTCCGCCAGCGCGGCGGAGACCCCGACGTCGCCTGCCGCCTGCCCGCCATGCTGCAAGCCTCGGGATTCAAGGTGGTGCACCTCGAGCCGGTGGTGCGCGCAGGTGGGCCCAGAACCGAGTTCTGGCAGTGGCCCGAGGGGTTCTTCTTCAACTACGTGCCGCTGCTGGTAGAGCGGGGCCTGCTCACCCCTGCCGAGCAGGACGCCTTCGAGCATGACTGGCGAGCGCGCGCGGCCGACCCGCTGGCTCAGTTCTACTCGCCCGTGTTGACCGAGATCGTGGCCAGAAAGCTCTAGGAGGCGGTGCCCTCGAGAGCCTCGAGCAGCTCCAGGGTCTTTTGGCGCACGTCGCGCGGCAGCGCGCGCAGGTAGCGCAAAGCTTCGATGACTGCTTCCAGGGTATCGGTCTGCGACGACTGCACTCCGTGAAGCACCGGGCCCCCGTTCTTGATGACGGGCAGGATGCCGTTACTCAGCTGGGCCATCGGAGGGTCCTCCTGTTTCGAGCTGGGAGCGGGAGGCGCGACCTCCAAGCTCGGCTCCTCGAAAGAAACCTGTTCGTCGTTCCTCTCCTCGAGCGTCGGTTCCTCTTCCACGCTGGGACGCGTGCGACCCTTACGGAATTTCTGGGCGTGCAGGGCCAGGCACTGGCGCGAGGCAAAGCGCTTCCCCGGCGCCACCGGCTGGCCGCAGCCGCACTCGCAACGCTTCAGCGCGATGCGCGGCTCCTCCATGGCTTTGCTCATCGGGGTGTCCACGTATTCAACTTTGCATCGGTCCTTCACTTTGGCCTTGCGCTGACAGCGGAAGAGGGTGCGTTGGACCGCATCCCCCCCGGGACGAAACACCACCAGTTGCTCCACCACCACTTCCTCCCCGCACTGCGGGCAGGTGAGAGAGGCGGATTCTTGCAGAGGTTCTTTGACGAGCATAAGGCGCGTAACTTGGGACTGCAAAGAAAATTAGCACAGCAAACAGTCAGAGTCAATGTTCGCGCTTACAGACAGAAGCCTAAAGACGCGTCTTGCGCTTACGACGCCGGCGCCGGGGGGCGGCCGGGTCGAGCGCGACCAGGCCGATGAAGACCAGCATGCCGCCCGTGAGCAGGGCCGAGCCGACGTAGAGCATGGTGGTGTTGCCCGGGCGAGGCGGAACCTGGGGAGCGCCCTTGCGGGCCGGCTTGGGGGTCTCGGGCAGGGCGTTGATGACCGAATAGCCTCCCAGGATCAAGAGGAACGTGCCCAGCAGGACAAAGGTCGACATGTTGCGCCGCATGGCGTTTTGCAGCCCGGAGAGGCTCACGGCCTCGAGCGGAGGGCCCTTCTTGCGAGAGGAGGAGGACGACCGGCGCGGCGCAAGCTCCGGCTCCGGCGTTTCAGAGACAGTGGCCTCGGGCGCCGGCCCTTCCACCGCCGCGGGCTCCGGCTGCCGGGCGGGAGCCGGAGCCGGCTCTTCGACCGGCCCAGGCTCTGGCTCCTCGACTCGAGTCGCGGCCGGGGCCGCGGCCGGGGCCTGGGCGGCGACCGGGCTGGTGACCGCGGGAGGAGAGGCAGGCTGCAAGCTGCGGTAAGCCTCCTCCAACCCTCGGCGACGCATCTCCGGGTCTATCAGCCGGTAGGGAAGCTCCAGCGGAGCTGTCAGCATCGAGGCAAGCTGCTCCTCGAGCCGGTCCACCTGCTCGG
>CAYYHB010000306.1:0-3180 GCA_964471395.1 uncultured Burkholderiales bacterium
TGGCCTGCTGCATCTGCTGCTTCATCTGCTCGGCCAGCTTGGGATCCTTCTGCATCGCCTCTTGCATCTGCTGGGCAGCCTGCTGGGCCATCTGCGGGTTCTGCTGCATGGCCTGCTGCATCTGCTGGGCCAGCTCGGGGTTCTTCTGCATGGCCTCCTGCATCTGCTGAGCGGCCTGCGGGTTCTTCTGCATCTCCTGCATGGCCTGCTGGGCCAGCTGCGGGTTCTGCTCCATGGCTTGCTGCATCTGGTTTTGCAGGTTCTGCTGCTGCTGCGGGCTCTGCTGAGCGTTCTTCTGCATCTGGTCCATCATCTGCTGGGCCATCTGCGGGTTGTTCTTCAGCGCGTCCTGAGCGGCTTGCTGGATGTCCTTGTTCTGAGCCAGCTCCTGCATGGCTTGCTGCTTCTGCTCAGGAGTCTGAGCCTGCTGCATCTTCTGCATGGCTTCCTGCATCGCTTTCTGGGCGGCAGGGTTCTTAGCCAGCTCTTGCTGCATCTGCTGGGCCAGCTGCGGATTCTTCTGCATGGCCTCCTGCAGCTGCTGCTGCATCTGCTCGGCGCTCTGCTGATTCTGCTGAGCGTTCTGCTGCATCTGGTCCATCATCTGCTGGGCCAGCTGCGGATTCTGCTGCATCGCCTGCTGCATGGCCTGCTGCATCTGCTGGGCCTGCTGCGGATTTTGCTGGGCCTGCTTCTGCATCTCTTCTTGCATCTGCTGGGCGAGCTCAGGGTTCTTCTTGAGCTCTTCCTGCATCTGCTCCATCATCTGCTTGGCCATCTCAGGGTTTTTCTGCAACTGCTCCTGCAGCTGCTTGGCCATCTCGGGGTTCTTGGCCAGCTGCTCCATGGCTTGCTGCATGTTCTGAGGGCTCTGCTGGGCCTGCTGCTGCCCCTGCTGAGCCGCCTGCTCGGCCATCTGAGGATTGCTCTTTTGCATCTCCTGCATAGCCTGCTGAGCCGTCTGAGGGTTCTGAGCCGCTTGCTGCTGCATCTGGTCGGCCATCTGCTGAGCCAGCTGCGGGTTCTTCTGCAGCTCCTCTTGCAGCTTCTGGGCCATCTCAGGATTCTTCTGCATCTCCTGGCGCATCTGCTCGGCCATCTGCTGGGCCAGCTGCGGGTTCTTCTGCATCTGCTCCATCATCTGCTGGGCCAGCTGCGGGTTGTTGTGCATGGCCTCGAGCATCTGTTTGGGATCCTGCATGGCCTGCTGGGCCGCTTGCTGCGCCTGCTGCGGATTCTGAGCCATCTGCTGCTGCATCTGGTCGAGCTGTTGAGCCGAGTTCTGCATCGACTGAGCGGCCTTCTGCATACCCTGGTTCGGCTGCCCCGCCTGGGGCTGCTGGGCCTGGGACATCTCGTTGCCGGCCTGCTCCATCTGCTGACCGGCCTGCTGAGCTTGCTGGCCACCGGCCTGACCGGCCTGCTGCTGCTGCTGACCCGCCTTCTGAAGCTGCTGGCCGGCCTGTTGCATGGACTGGCTGGCCTGCTGCATGGCCTGCTGGGCCTGCTGCGAGGTCTGGGAAGCCTGCTGGTTCTGCTGGGCCGACTGACCCTGCTGGGTCTGACCGCTCTGACCCGACTGGCCGCTCTGGCCGGCCTGGTTCTGCTGCGGCTGCTGCATCTGCTGGCCTTGCTGATTCTGCTGTCCCTGCTGGGTCTGCTGACCCTGCTGGTTCTGACCCGACTGGCCCGATTGACCGCTCTGGCCCGACTGGCCGCTCTGGCCGCTCTGCTGCTGCTGTTGGGGCTTCTGGCCCTGCAACGCCTTCTCGAGGTCGCTGATGTCCTGATCGACCAGGCGCTGGTAGCTGGGCAGCACCTTCTCCTTGACGATCTTGTAGCGGTCCTCGGCCTGCTCACGCACTTCCAGCGGGGTCAGGTCGTCACGGAACACCTCGCGCTTGAGGCGGTAGGCCTCCTGGACATCGGTCCGGGTCTCGTCCAGGGCCTGGCGCACGGCCGGGTCCTTGATGTCCTCGTCCGGCTTGCCGTCCTGGTACCACTCCTTCATCACGCCCATGCCATACTGCATGTGACGCGGAACCTGAAGGCCACTGGTTTCGACCACCTGGCGAGCCTGCTCCACGGTCAGCTTGCCCTGAGACTCCTCGGCCAGCTTCACGGCCAGCTTCTCCTGCATGCGCTCGCGCTCGGCGAAGATGTCCTCGTCCATGACCTCTTTGACGTAGCTGCGGGCGCCCGAGTAGCGTGAAGACAAGACCTCGGCCACGGCCGGATCTTCCACCGAGTTCTGCAGGTAGTTGAAGGTCTCGCTCTGGGCCAGCTCGGGCTCGGTCACGTAGGAGGTGTAGCGAGCCTTGGAGGACTCCTGCAACACCTTGCCCACGGCGTAGTCTTCCGACTTGTCGATCAGGTCTTCGGGAACATAAGTCACCGCGTTGTTGTTGCGATCATAGCCCCACCTGGTGCCGGGCTTGATCTCCATGTCCTCGTCGCCGAACGAGCGCCCGATGGTCTCCATGCGCTGGGTGAGCGCCTCGAGCCGGGGGTCGTTGGGATCGATGGCAGGAGCCTGAGGAGCGGCCGGCTGTTGCTGCTGGACATCTCCGCCCTGCGGCGCTGCTGGCTGCTGCACCTGCACCGGCGGCGGATTGACCGGCTGTTGCGGGGCATTGTCCGTGACCGGCTGCTGCAGGCGCTGGGCGGGGGGCTTGGCAGGCTCTTCGTCTTCTTTCTTCTTGCCGAAGGGCCACCAACCGGCGCTCAGCTGCACCTGATCGAGCTGCTGGGGCACTTGATTCTGATTCAGGGAGGCCGGAGTCGGCTGCTGGAACCGGCCTCCGTCGAGTCGGGTGATATCCATGACGGCCTGGTATCCTTTCGTCCCTTAGAACTTCTGCGCGTACTGCTGGCCCTTGGCTTCAACGAGCTTGCGGGAATCGGGCTCGCGCAGACCGTCGGCAAAGGTGTATTTCACGCCGTCGGCGATGGTTTTCTTCCAGTCGTAGGTAATGGTCTTGCGGATGTTCTTGGGATCGGGAGTGACCAGACCCTCCGGAGCAGTGCGCACGAAGCGAACGAACGTCTCCAGCGAGCGAATGGTGTAACGGTAACCGTCTTTGTGAGCCGTCTGGAGCTGGCCGTCGTCGGCCATCTTGCGCAGGTCGAGCAGGATGTCCACGGCCGTCTCGGCCAGCTTCTTGTTGAAGCCGGCGTCCA
>CAYYHB010000307.1:0-3114 GCA_964471395.1 uncultured Burkholderiales bacterium
CATGAGCTGAGGACCGCGCACGAGCAGCTCGCCCACCTCGCCGTGGGGAAGCTCCTCCCCGCTGTCGAGGTCCACCACCAGGGCTTCGGTCCCCGGCAGGGGTAAACCGATGGAGCCGCTTCTTCGCGGCCCTTCCAGCGGGTTGGCGTGGGTGACCGGACCGGCCTCGGTCAGTCCGTAGCCCTCCACCAGCCGGCCTTTGCTGACCTTCTCGAAGCTCTCTTGAATCTCGACCGGCAACGGGGCAGCCCCCGAGATACAGGCCCGGATGCTGCTCAGCCCGTAAGAGCGCAACCGGGGCGTGTTCAGCAGGGCGGCATAGAGGACCGGCACACCCGGGAACAGGGAGGGACGAAAGCGGGAAATGGTCTCCAGAATCGAGTCAGGAGTGGGCTGGGGAGGGAGCAACAGGGTGCCCCCGTTGGCCATGGACAGGTTGACCGCCGCGGACAAACCGTAGGCGTGGTAAAAGGGCAGGGCGCACAGCAGGCGTTCCTGGCCCGGACGCATGCGAGCGTCCCAGGCGGACAGCTGCTCGGTGTTGGCCACCAGGCCCCGGTGAGAGAGCACCACGCCTCGGGGAGAGCCGGTGGTGCCGCCGGTATAGACGATGACGGCCGGAGCCGCCGGATCGAGCTCGACTCGGGGGAACTCCTCGTTGGCCTCGCGCATCAGCCGCCGCCAGCGAAGATAGCGGCGCTCGGGCAGACCAGCGGCCAGTCTGGCCGCCACCCTCAGCCAGCCGCGCAGGTAACGGGTGTATTCACGGCCCGAGCTGAGGATGAAGGACTCGATATTGGCCCGGCGCAGCACTTCCTCGAGCTCGGTCGAGAGCGGCGAGGGGACCACCCCGACCCGGGGGCGAGCGTCCTTGAGCTGGCGCTCGAGCAGGGCGATGGGCGTCTCGGGAGCCACCAGCGCGGCCACCCCTCCCGCCCACAGGGTGCCGTAGAGCGCCACCAGCGCCTGGGGCGAGTTGGGCAGAAGCTGGGCCACTCGATCTCCCGGGGCCAGACCGATGCTCACCAGCACCGAGGCGAACTTGCGCACCTCGGCCAGGAGCTGCTCGTAGCTCAGAGCCCCCTGCTCGGACCAGATGGCCGCCCGGCGGGGCCAGCGTCGGGCCGACTCGGCCAGAAGCTCGGTGAGGGGGCGAGGGGTGAAGGTCAGTTGAGACGGGACCCCTTCATCGTAGTGGCGGACCCAGTCGTTCAAGCAGCCCCCTCCGGCGCATCCAGGGTTCCCCGCCAGGTTCGCTTGCGCTCGGGCTCGACGAATCGCTCCAGAATGCGGTTGACCGCGGCCGGACGCTCGAGCTGGGGCAGGTGACCGCAGAAAGGCAGACTGACGAACTCGCTGTTGGGGATCAGGTCGGCCATCCGGCGCATGGCCCGGGGCCGGGTCAGCATGTCCAGCTCTCCCGAGAGCACCAGGGTGGGCACGTTGATGTTGGCGTAGAGGTCCCAGCCGCGCCAGCGCATCAGGTTGGGGACCAGCTGCTTGAGCACTCCGGGCGGGCAGTTGATCTGGTTTTTGAACACCTTGCGCACGGCATCGAGCATGACCACGGGACACTTGAGCAAGACCGAAGTCAGGGGCGACAGGGGGATCTCCCCGGCGGTGGCCACCAGCGCCAGACGCTCGAGCCGCTCGGGCCGCTTGGCGGCATAGCCGGCCGCCACCGCCCCGCCAAAGGAGTGGGAGATCAGCGCAAAGCGCGAAGGCACCTCCAGGGCCTCCAGGGCCAGCTCGAAATCGCGCACCATCAGGTCGAAGGTGTAGCCGGTGGGAGCGATCTCGCTCTCGCCGTGGCCCCGGAAGTCGTAGCTGATAACCCGAAAGCGGCTGGAGAAGTAGTCCATCTGGTGGCGCCACTGGGTAGCCCGGCCGGCGCCGCCGTGGAGGAAGAACAGGGTGGGAGCATCGCGCGGACCGTAGTCGAGCGCAGCCAGGCGCACCGCTGGCTCCTCCCCCACGCAGATCCACCGTCGCCTGGAATCGCTCACGAAGGCATGTCTTCTTCGGAGGGACCGTCGGGCTCCTGGTCTACGAGGTCGGGCAGGGCGGTCCGCGAGGGGGAGCGCCCGGGGCTCCACCGGCTGAGAAAATCCTCGGCCGGGCAGGCCTCGAGGGCGGAGGAAGGCTCCAGACGGTAGCTCGGGCCTCGAAAAAGGTCGGTTTGCTCGCCTCCTACCACCAGGTAGCGAAGCACCCGGTGCTCGAGGTCGGTCTCGTAAAGCGTGACCACCTCGGTGTTGCTGACCGGGACCCACTGTCGGGTGCGGAAGTAGAGGCGCTCGGACATCCGCCAGGCTTTGACGGAGCCGCAAGCTGGCTCCTGCAGGCAGGGACTGGCGGCCCGAGCAAGAAAGCTGCCGCCCAATTTTTTGACGAACTGTCGGGAAGAAACGACGATGTTACTACGACCTGTCCTGCTGGCGCTGGCCTCCAGCCGCTGGCTCAAGAGCATGATGGTGAGGTTCCCCCTGGCCCGCCGGGTGGCCCGGCGCTTTGTGGCAGGCGAGGGGCTCGAGGACGCGCTCAACGCGGTGCGCTCGCTGCGGGCCGAGGATCTGATGGTCACCCTCGACTTCCTGGGCGAGAACGCCGACACGCTGGAGGGGGCCGAGGAGTCCGCCACCCAGTATCTCGAGGTGGTGCAGGCCATCGCCTCCTCCGGCCTGGACAGCCACATCTCGCTCAAGCTGACGGCCCTCGGGCTCGACCACGGCCAGGAAGTGTGCATGGCTCATCTCGAGCGCATCCTGACCGCGGCCTCCCGCCACAACATCTTCGTGCGCATCGACATGGAAGGCTCCGACTACACCGAAGCTACCATGCAGATCTTCGAGAAGGTGCGCTCGCGACACGAGAACGTGGGAGTCGTGCTGCAGTCCTACCTGCACCGAAGCCGAGCCGACGTGGCCCGGGCCAACGACATCAAGGGCCGGGTTCGGTTGTGCAAGGGCGCCTACCACGAATCCCCCCTGATCGCCTACCAAGACCGGAACAAAGTCAGCGAGAACTTCGTCACCCTGATGAAGGATCTGCTCTCGCACGGCACCTACCCGGCCATCGCCACCCACGACGAGCAGATGATCAAGGCCACCATCC
>CAYYHB010000308.1:0-3067 GCA_964471395.1 uncultured Burkholderiales bacterium
ATGGCAGCCGGAACCGAGCCCACCATCAGGACCGACAGGCAGGCCAGGATCATCAAGGAGAGCAGCACCTCGGTCAGGGAAAAACCAGCCGGTCGCGAGGTCATCCTCTCCATGGTAGCTCAGGTTCGCGCTCAAGGCAAAGCTCGGTGCTCAGGATGGCGCCAACTCGTAGAATGCCTGGATCAGGACCTTCTGGGCAGGGCTCAAGACGCCCCTGGCCTCCATCTTGGCCAGCAGCTCGTGACCGCTCAGCCCTGGCTCGATGCCGGCGGCAGCGATCCGGTAGAGAGCATAGTCCACCATGCTGCCGATGGGTCCGTCATAACGGCGCTGTCCCTCCAGGACGGGGCCGGTCCAGCCGGCATCGGCAGGCAGGTCGTAGAGATTATTGCCCACCGTCGTGGCGCCGTCGAAGCCGCTGTAATAGTAGGCTACTGCCGTCAGAACCCCGGCGTCGTAGCCCAGACCAGATTCGATCTGCTCTGCCAGAGGCCGGTATTCCTGGAAGAAGGTCGCCATCGGGTCGGCCGGGGCGGGCTGCACAGTGGGAGTCGGAACCGGCGGCTGGGGGGCGGGGCTCTGGGGGATGACCAGTCGGCTGCCGGTCACAATCAGGTTGGGGTTGGCCAGGTTGTTGGCGGTGGAGATGGATTGCAGGCTGACTCCATAGCGCTGGGAGATGCGAAACAGGGTTTCGCCAGGCTGAACCGTATGCACCAGCTGGCCGACCGGGGCCGCCTGGCTTTCGAAGACCAGGGCCTGGCCGCCTCCGGTGGGGCTCTCCACCACCACCGCGATCGGTGGGGGCGGAGGGGGCGGAACCGGGCTTTGACGCGTCACGACCACGCCGATGGCCCCGGCCAGCAGTAACGCTCCCGCCACGCCCAGGGCCAGGCGGGGCTGACGACGGGCCAGGCGGGCGATGAATCTGGCCCCCCGGACGACCCCTCGCCCGCCCGCCTTGACGGCCCGCCAACCCAGTCGACCTCCGCCTTTCAGGGCCGCCTTCCAGGCGGGAGACTTCTGATAGCTATCGCCGTTTGGGGCCTCTTGCGTGGCGGGGCGCGCCCAGGCGTTGAAGACCGAGCCCGAGGCTCGAGGAATCAGGTGGCAGTTCATGGTGCTCCCTCCCAGTTGGCTTGATAGAGATCCAGCACGTCGCGGTGCTGGTCGGGGGTCAGATAGCCGAGCTCACCCAGGGCCTGGAAGAACTCGGGGGCCGTCTCGGCCTGACCGAGCCGCTCCACCTGCTGGAAGCTGCCGCTGCGCAGAACAACGTCAAAGTCCATGACCGACTCCGTGGGCGAGGAGTAGACGCGCAATCCGTCTTGCACCGGGCCGGTCCACTGGTTGGGAGAGAAGCCGACTTGGGCCGGCAGGGCGAAGTAGTTGTTGCCCGGCGGCACGGCCAGCGGACCTTCGCTCGCAGGCTGGGAGAAGTAGTACATGAGCGTGATCAGCGCCTGATCCGGGTAGAAATCCGGATAGAGGTGGCTGATGTAGCTGGGGATCTGCGGGCCGAGTTGTGCCGAGAAGGCCCCCATCCGGCCGTAGGCCTCGATCTGGAACGCCTCGGAGGGCACCGCCGGGGTGTAGGTCTGAGATTCCACCTGGGTCACTGCGGGTGCAGAGGAGCTCGCCGGGGGGGTGGAGGGAGCGGCTCCCAGCGCGGCCAGCCCCAGGCTGCCGGCCAGGGCGACGATGACGGCCGCTTTGAGCCAGCCTCGACGACGCGCCCGATGGGTGGGAGTCGTGGGCTTCGAAGGTTCGGTGGAGGGAGAGAGCTCAAATTGGTCGAGCTGCTCCTCGCGCAGGCGCCGGCGATACTCCGGGCGGGGGCGCGAAATTGCCAGGGAGGGTAGGGTCTTTATCACGATCCGGGCTCCTCTCTATGATGGGTGCAAAGCCAGGGTAGCCGGCGCGCCTCAAAATGCATTGAATTTTCGTCAAAACATTTTGGCATTTCTATGAATGTTCTGCGGGACGGGGACGGGAAATGTTCATCTGGCAGGTTGCGCAGGGCGCTTGCCGCAATTCGCGAACCTTCCCAGGTGCAATGCAGCGACGGTCAACAAGTGCACTGGTCGGCCGAGGCCCGCAAGACGATCCACCCCTGGCCCGGGATGCTGTCGCCCCCGCCGGCGCCCCGCCCCAGCCTCAAGAAGATCGCCGCCCGACTGGCACGGGCGCGAGAGTCCATGCGCGCAGGTCGACCCGGTACCCAGGCCGCCCTGGACCGATGGCGCAACATCGCTGGCCCGCCCGCTGAAGACCCCGTGGCGGAGGGCCGGGTGGCCAGCCTTCTGGGCATTAACGGGGTCTACTGGAACCCGGGGCACCCGGCCACGGTCGGCAGCGACCTGGTGGACCACTGGGTGGCCCACCGGGGCCTTGCTTACGCTACCCGGGCCCTGTGCGCGAGCCACGCGCTCGAGGTGACCTACGAGGGGAGGCTTGTGCCCAACAGCCAGCCCGACTCGGTGAGCATGAGCGGCTGGAAGACCTTGCGAGCTTATCTGGCGGTGGACCCGAACTATGAGTTGGCGCGTGAGGCCGCCGGAGAATTCTGGGCTGACGCTTCGCTGGGCCTGGCCGTGGCGCTGGCCTACGCGTTCCCGACCGCGCGGGAGTGGATCCTCGAGGCCCAGGAGCGCGTCTGGGGGCCGGGCGTGTTTCCCCCAGCTCTGTGCGGCCTCATCGCGTCTCTGTGGCAGGCTCCCCAACTGGAGCGTTTCGTCGAGCTTCCTGCGGCCGGGGTAGAGTATGTTCCCTCCGCGGTGGACCGGATCGGCCCGGACTGCGCTCCCTGCTTGATTCGATGGTTGAGCGCCGAGCGGAGCATCCCCGCGAAACGGGTCCTGGGGGGGGCCCTGGCCGCCATTCGAAGTCCGGAGGTAGCGGCCTTCATGGCCGGCCGGCTGAAGGACAATCCCCTGGGTCACATCGCGGCCAGCTACTCACTGAGAGCTTGTGAGCTTTAGGTAAGCGCGCTTGGAAAGGGTGGAGGCGGGATACTGTAGTGACCCCCGGAAGTCAAGCCACCTTTTTGAGTTGTTGTTGCACCGGC
>CAYYHB010000309.1:0-3049 GCA_964471395.1 uncultured Burkholderiales bacterium
CTCGGTGAAGATCTCGGCCAGCTCGAGGCTCCGCTGGCGGCGCATCTCGGCCCCCAGCCCGGCGGCCACCTGGCCGGCCAGCAACTGGTGCAAGAGCACTCCTCCGCCCGCGTCGCGCTGCACCAGGAAACGCTTCTCCAGGGTTTCCAGGGCTGGTCCGAGGGCTTCGCCCGGCAGGCCTACCGGACTGAGAGCCAGCAACTCCAGGGCCCGTCGCTCCTCGGGGCCCACCTGACCGAGCACCTCGCGCAACAGGTAGTCGCGCACCGCGGCCGGGGCCTCGCTGAGCTTGCCAGGCATCAGCCGACGGCTCACGATGAGGCTTGCCAGCAGCTTGATCAGCAGGGGATGGCCCCCGGTGGCCGAGGCCAGCTCGGCCAGGGGCGTCAGCTCGCCCTCCAACCCGTGGTGCAGAGAAAGCAAACGCTCGAGCAAGAGGCGGCCCATCTCGGGGGGCAACTCCTCGAGCCGTTGCTCGAAGATATCTACCCGGTCGAGCGGCGCCACCGGCAGGTCCTCGCGCGACACCAGCACCACCCGGGCCGACAGGTAGGTTTGCAGCAGCTTGATCAGGGTGTCCAGGTCGGCGGGACGCAGCAGGTGGGCGTCGTCGAGGACGGCCAGCCGGTCGCTCTGGTTCAGCCAGCGGATCTGGATCAGCAGCCGATCGCGCACCGAGGCCGAGCCTGCCTCCCCTCCCGAGGCCGCCTCCAGGGCGGCGGCCACGTCCTCCAGCCCCCACTCGGGGAGGCAACGCAGGTAGAAGCCGCGCCGCCCCGGCTGGCGGTGCAGCAGGGCCAGCGCCAGCGAGGTCTTGCCGATGCCCGCCAGCCCGGTGATCAAGAACAGGTGGCGATGGGCCAGCACGTCGCTCAGCCTGGTCAGCTCGCTCTCGCGGCCCAGGAACGTCTCGGGGGGACGAGGCAGTAAGTCCACGAGACAGGCTTCTCAGCCGACCCGGTTCCACTCCTCCACGTATTCGAAAAGACCGGGGTCGCGCTGACGCAGCAGCTCACGCTCGGTCTGGTTGTTGAGATAGAAGGCCACGCCCTCGGCCAAATACTCGTAGACTTTGTGGCTGCGGGCGGCGTACTCGCTGACCACGTGCTGCTCAGCGTCGGGATGGTATTCGCGGGCCTGCACGAAACGGTCGGTCTCGCGCGGCGCGAAGACGGTCTCGGCCAGTCTCTTGCCGGTCCAGGCGGTGCCGGCCACGGCCGCCGCGGCCGCCACCGGAATCAAGCCCGTGGCCAGCGAGGCGCCCACAGCCAGCGCCGTGACCAGAGCCGGGGTCCTGGCTCCCCGGGCCCAGCCCTCCCAGTCGCGCGGCTGAGTCTGCGGCGAGGCCGTGCGGCCCAGATAACCGCGGTAGAGGTGCTCGAGGCGCGTATCCAGCTGGGAGGCGTAAGGCTTGTCGAAGCGGCTGAAGAAACGCTGCACCGGGCCGAGCTTGCTCTGACGCTTGAGGAAGTCGAGCGCGTGGGTGATCTCGTGCAAAGCCGCCCGGCGCCGCTCGTTGGGAGCCCAGTTGGGGTTCAGGTCGATGCGCTTCTGGTAGCCGTTCTGGATGCCGCCGATCTGGCTGGGCAAGCACTTGTAGCTGATCTGGTAGCCAGCCGAGCACAGCTTCTCCACCTGCTCCGGCGTGAACGACTCGAGCACCCCCAGTAGCTCCTGGCGCAGCTCGCGGCTGGCGTACTGGGGGTTGAGCAGCCGATCGAGAGCCTGCACCGCGTCGGGGCGGCCGGCCTGCTCGGGGGCGCGAGCGGCGGCGGAGCGAACGGGCAGATTCAAGAGGCCGGTGATTCTCACATGGGCATTATCGCTTGGGGGCTTGAAAGTTCCCTGAAGCAGGAGCGTTCAGGGTCGAATGCGGAAAATTCCGATATGGACCGCATCGAAGAACGGCTCACCCGCCTGGATCGACGCGTCGCCCTGAATCACGAGCACTTGATGACGGTGATGGCTTCGCAGCGTGAGCAAGTTGACCGCGGATTCGAGCAGATCCGGACGGCTTTCGATCAAGTCAGGGCAACCTTCTTGGAGCAGGATCTGGCCATCCGCAAGTACTCTCTGGACAATCTGGAAGCCGTTCGAGATCTGACCGAGTCGGTGCGCGACCTCAGCACAGCGCTCAAGTCTCTCGAGGGTCGCGTGGAGGCGCTCGAGCACAAACCGCCGGCCGCCTGACCAATCAAGCCTGCTTGGGAAAGACGCGCGCCCCCTGGTAGTCCTTCAGGGCACAGCTCCCCGATACCTGAAGGCCCCTTTCGACCAGCAAGGCCGCTGCCCGAGCGGCCCGACCTCCACCGTTTCAAGCCGTGATGAGGGGCCGGTCGGTGGGAAGCTCAAGCAGGCGGCTCTCGAGCTGGCCCATGGGGATCTGCAGCGCTCCTGGCAGCGTGCCCTTGCTGGCGATCTCGTCCGGCTCGCGCACGTCGAGCAGAAGAGCGCTCTGGAGGGCTTCATCCAGGTTCTGGGCGGGAATCTTCATCTCAGGGCACCGGCTGGAAGCTGGCCGCCGACTCGGCGAACAGCTTGGAGACGCCGCTCCACTTGGACTCGAGCGAAGTGCCGGTGAAGAGATAGGTCTTGCCCCGGGCCACGAACCATGTGCTGTGGAACTGCAGCTTCTTGCCCTGCATGGGCATCTTCCAGATCATCTGGTGTCCCGGGGTGGAGCCGCACTTGACGCTCCTTTCGGAGATGATGACGGCTTTGGCTGACTTGAGCTGCTCCTTGGTGATGCGGGTGAACTCATCGAGCTTGCCCACCGGCTGGATCATGACGTTGATGTTGGCCATGAAGCCCCCCTGCTCGAGCCCGATGAAGACCGAGGAGGCATGAATCTGGCCGGCCCGATCGGGCTGGCTCTTCCACCCGGCCGGGGGCGAGAGCCGGTAGCCAGCCTTCTTGTCCACGAAGGGCTTTCCGGGCGCGGCCAGGGCCAGCGCGGCCAACAGCAAGACCAGGGCCAGCCGGACCTTCACGAGCTCTTCCGGTTTACCCGGGTGGATCCGAAGACGATCCAGTCGGGAGTCTCGCTCAC
>CAYYHB010000310.1:0-3026 GCA_964471395.1 uncultured Burkholderiales bacterium
GGCTCGTCCGGCTCGGGAAAAGCGTTGCACCCGAGGTGCAGCGAGGCGGTCAGGGCGCGGTCGTGGCTCCGGCTCCAGATGCCGGCCAGAGGCCAGTTTGCTCGGGTCAGGAGAATTCCCAGCGCCGTTCCTAACGAACCGGTGCCCAGAATGGTGGTGGTTTCCACGAAGGCCGCGTTCGCGGGGGTCGGATCTTCCCCTCTCAAAGCCCGGAAAGGATTTCGCTAAAGGGCACGGAAGTCCCACAGGTCCGGCCCACAGGGGCCGAGCGATGCCTCAGGAGGACCGACAGACCCCATGGGAATGAGAAGGATGAAAGTCGACAAGCTGGGCATTGACCTTCTCACCCACGACCCGGTCGTGATCCTCAAAGACCTCGAAGGCAAGCGTTATCTGCCCATTCTGATCGGCCCCTTCGAGGCCACCGCCATCGCGTTGGCGCTCGAGGGCACGCAGGTTCCGCGTCCCCTGTCGCATGACCTGATGAAGTCGATCATCGAGTCGCTGCGCGCCAAGGTGGAGAAGATCATCATCCACGACATTCAAGAGAACACGTTCTATGCCAAGGTGGTGCTCGAGACCAACGGCAGCCAGCTCGAGATCGACGCTCGCCCTTCCGACAGCATCGCCCTGGCCTTGCGGACCAATTCGCCCATTTTCGTGAGCGAGCGCATCATCCTGGAGGAGACCGTGGAAGACAAGTCCAGCCAGGAGCAGCAAGATTACCAGGACTTCAAGAAATACATCGAGGGCTTGAAGCCCAGCGACTTCCTTAAAAGGCCCGAAGGCGACAAGTAAGGGCTTACTGCAGGGCCTTAAGAGCAGCCTCGGCGGCGGCGCTGCCGGCCTTCTCGCCATCAGCGCTGGAGAGGCGCTCGATCACGTTCCCGTCGGTGCCGACCACGGCCACGTGCACGTGCTTGGCCTTGGGATCGAACCCGTAGCGTTCCACCAGGCTCCCGCCCCAGTCGGGTAGGATGTAGATTCGCTCTTCCAGGTCGGCGGGCGGGGTAGCGTTCTCTTTCTCGAAGCGGCGCCGAGCGCTCTCGACGGCTTTGTTCTGAACGTCCTTGAGCATTCCCATCGCCATCATCTTGAACATCTTGGGCACCGAGACGATGGTCCAGAGGTCTACCCGGGCATCATGCAGGAGCTTCAATCCCAGCGTTTTGGTGGCCTCGCGGGAGGCCTCCTGAGTAGCCTGGGAGGCGAAGATCAGCACCACCAGGTGATTGCGGCGATTGGAGAGGGTGATCGAATTGCCCCGGGTATCCTCCAGGGTGAAGTCGGGGGCAATTTGCGTCTGGGTCATCTCATTTCTCCTCGTTGCGGCGCTCTCTCGCCTGGCTCCCCGGCGCTTCTTCCCATTGGCTCGAAACCCTGCTGTTCTTTACTCTGGTAGGTGCGGCGTGATAGCATGATTGGAAGGTCGTGGGCGGGCCCTCCCGCCTGACAGGGGAAGGAATGGACAATATCTCGGCGGTCCGGTACGGATCGTCCTTCGACAACACGTCGAAGGACACGTCGTCGGCTGACCAGGTCAAACAGAAGAAGCTCGAGGAAGAAGCCCAACTCGCGGCCCAGGAGTATGAGAGTCAGGCCGAGACCGACCGGCAGCAGGCGGTGGTCTCCAAGCTCAAACAACTGGCCAGCAAGTGGGAGTCTTTGCTTCGTTCTGGCCAGGACACCGCCCACGTCGACCGCGAGGCCCGCCAGTTGATGGAGGAGATGGGTCAGCAGCCACCGGCCGACTCCTTCACGCCCGAGAATCTCCAGGTGTTGCGCCGTTTGAGCCAGGCCACCTCCAAGCTGACCGACGCCGACGAGCCACCCACGCCTGAAGAGAAGAAAGCCCAGGACCGCCAAGCGAGCGATGGCAAGACCAGCGAGCCTGGCAGCCTGAACTTCGAGCTGCAGGCCCGCCGGGCCATGCAGCAGCTGCGCGAGCACCTCAAACGGATCAGTCCGCGCGAGGAGGAGGGAGAGAAGAAGCCGGCCGCTCAGACCCCGCGCGATGAGAAGGAGCCCCAGGCCAACAACCTGCCCGGCCGCCCCCCGACCGCCTTCACTCCCAATCCGGTCGCCCTGGCACCGCCCCGGGCCGAGAAGCTGGTGGCTGAGGAGAAGCCTGAGCCCCAGGCCCAGGAAAAGCCAGAGCCGGAAGCGGCCCGGCCGCGCGAAGAGGGCCAGTTGGCCGGCAAAGCTACCTCGGGACCGGCCGGAAAACCAGCCGCTGACGAGCGTACTCGGACTGAGGGGACCGCTGAGAAGAAGGAGGCCGAGAAGCCGGAAGCGGGCAAACCGGCCGCTCGGGCCAGTGAGCCTCCGCCCGCGGCCGCGCTGGCCGGAGTGGTCAAGTCTCCGAGCAAGGAGGATACTCGCAAGAGTGATGCTCAGTCAGCCCTGGGCGAGGGGGAGGAATCCGAGAGCGGGCTTTTGCCTGGCAACTCGCGTCCCCAGGCCAGAGGGGAAGCAACCCGCCCCGCACCCGGAGAGAAGCGCCCCGACGAGGCTCGCGCCGACCGTCGCGAGGGTCCCAAGCTGGGCGGCGAGCGGCCACCTCAGGAGGCGCCTAGGTCTCAGAAAACGCCTGAGCCGCCCGCGGCCCAGGACGCTCCCAGGCCGTCTAAAGAAGCCCCCAGGCCCGCGGCCCAAGAGGCTCCGAAGCAACTGGATACCCCCAAGTCCGTCGCCCAGGACGCTCCCAAGCAGCAGGAAGCTCCCAAACCAGCGGCTCAAGAAGCTCCCAAGCAGCAGGAAGCTCCCAAACCATCTGCCCAGGAAGCTCCCAAGCAGCAGGAAGCTCCCAAGCCCGCGGCTCAAGACGCGCCCAGGCTTCAGGAGGCTCCCAAGCCTGTCGCTCAGGAAGCGCCCAGGCCGCAGGAGGCTCCCAAGCCTGTCGCTCAGGAAGCGCCCAGGCCGCAGGAGACCCCCAAGCCTGTCGCTCAGGAAGCGCCCAGGCCGCAGGAGTCTCCCAAGCCTGTCGCTCAGGAAGCGCCCAGGCCGCAGGAGTCTCCCAAGCCTGT
>CAYYHB010000311.1:0-3020 GCA_964471395.1 uncultured Burkholderiales bacterium
CTGCTCGATGCACTCGTTCTTCATCTTCATGCGCTCGTAGACCAGGGCCAGGTTGTAGCGGGCATTGAGGTCGGTCGGGTCGATCTGCAGGCAACGCCTGTAGGACTCGATGACCTGCTCCCAGCGCCCCTTCTTGGAGTAGGCCACGCCCAGATTATACTGACTCTTGGAGTCTGTGGGGTTGAGGCCGATGGCCTTCTGGTAAGCCTCGATGGCCTCGTCGAGGCGGTTGGCGCCGGCATAGGCGATACCCAGGTGGCTATAGCCCTCGGCCAGGTACGGGTCGAGGGCCACCGAGCGCTTTAGAACTTCGATAGCGCCGTCATAGTCGCCCTGCCGAAAATGCACCAGGCCCAGTTTGATCAGATGGTCGGGCTGACGCGGCTCGAGATCGGCCGCGACCCGGAAGGCCTGGGCGGCCTCGGCCCAGTTGCCCTGCTGCATGTAGATCAGGCCGATCTCGGAGTGGGGACGGGCCCAGCCGGGATTGGCTTCGATGGCCAGTTGGAGGGCTTCCAGCGCCTGCTCGAACTTGCCTTTGCGCAGTAACACGGTGCCCAGGCCGGCGTGGGCTCGGGCGCAGTTCTCGTCCATTGCCAGCGCCTTCTTGAAGAAGCCCTCGGCCTGCTCCCAGCGGCGGGCGGCCGCCTGGGCCTCGCCCATGCGAGCCAGGGTATCGGGCGAGCCGCGCAGCTCGAGGGCCCGCTCCAGCGCCTGAATGGCCAGCCGGCTGTCATCTCGCTTGAGGTAAGCCTGGCTGATGACGATCTGCATGTCCGGGTTGGTGGGGTCGAGATCCACCGCGCGCTGGTACTCCTCGATGGCCAGATCGAGCTCGCCTCGCTGCTCGTACAGTCGTCCCAGCTCGACCCGGGCCGAGGCGAAGTCGGGGTACTCGTCGAGCAGGTGGTGCAACTCCTTGACCGGGTCCTCGGCGTCGGAAACCTGAGCCAGGCAGGCCGCCCGTTGGAATCGGATGGACAGGCGGCGAGGATCGATGCGCAGCGCTTCCTGAGTCTCTTGCAGGGCCAGCTCGACTTTGCCCTGGAGCAGATACATCCGGCCCATCTGGTAGCGCAGGGAGGCCTCGTCCTCATAGGTGACCGAGGCCTGGGCCAGCTCGGCCTCGGCTGCCGGCCAGTGGTGCAGGTCGATGTGGATGAGAGCTCGCCGGAAGGCGATGTCGCTATGGCTGGACTGGTTCTCTTCGGCCGAGGACAGCGCCTCGAGCGCATCCTGAGCCCGACCCAGAGCCTGCAGGGCCACTCCCCGCTGGTAGTAGAACTCGCCCAGCTCCTCGGCCGGGGGCTCGAGCTCGAGGGCCCGGCCCAGATGCCGAGCCGCCTCACTGTAGCGCCCGCCCTTGAGCAAGACCAGGCCCAGGTAGCCGGGGATGTCCCACCGCTCTGCCTCCAGCTCGAGGGCCTGGCGGAAGAGGCGCTGGGCCTCGTCGAGCTCTCCCAGGTCGTAGTGGGCTCGCCCCAGAAAAAAGAGCGCGTCGCAGTGCTCGGGCTCGTGCTTGAGGCAGGTGCCGAGTGCTTCACGGGCCGCCTCGAACTGGCGAGCGCGCCACTGGGTGTAGCCCAGCTCGAAGTGGCTCTGAGCTCGCTTGGAATTGAGTGAGATGGCGGCCTGGTAGTGGGCGATAGCGGCCGGCAGATCGCCCAGAAGCCGGCAGGTCTCGGCCAGGTCCACCAGGTATTCCAGGTTGTGGGGCTCGGAGCCGTGGGCCCCCTCGAGGAAGCGACGAGCCTCCTTGAGGCTGCCCAGCTCGCGCTCGACCAGTCCAGCTTCGTAAGCTGCTGCTGCCAGACCGCTCTCCAGCTCGAAGGCTCGAGCGAAGTGATCACGCGCTTCGCGATCTGCGCCCAGGCGCCGCAAAGCCAGACCAGCGCGATGATGGGCGTCGGCCCAATAAGGATGGATGTCCAGCGCCCGGTTGTAAGCCCGCACGGCCAGGGTGGGCACCTCCAGCGCGTCGTAGATGCGCCCGAGCAGAAAGAGCGCCTCGTAGGAGTTGGGGTTCAACTCGACGGCTCGGCGCACTTCCTCGGCCGCCTGGTCGTGGTTGCCCAGCTCGAATAACGCCTGACCCAGCGCCAGCGAGACGAAAGCGTTGTGCGAGTTCAGCTCGAGCGACTTGCGATAGCTCTCGAGCGCCTCCTCGAAGCGCCCCATACCGGCCTGGGCCTGCCCCATCCAGAAATAGATCTGGCTCTTCTCGGGCTTGAGCAGCAGGGCTTTGCGATAATGGCTGATGGCCAGGTCAAGCTTATTCAGCTCGGCGTAAGCCTTGCCGAGCGAGGAGCAGATCTCGGCCGAGTTGGGGTCCATCGTGAGCGCCTTCTGATAACGCTTGATGGCAAGGTCGAGGCGACCGAGACGCACATAGGACAGACCCAACCGGTAGTGAGCCTCGGACAAGTTGGGATCGAGCTCGATGGCGCGTTGATAACGCTTGTTTGCCTCGTCAAAATTGCCCAGCCGGGCGTGGATGTTGCCCAGCTCGAAATGGCTGCGAGGGTCTTCTGGCTCGAGGTCGACCGCGGTGGAGAACTCGCCCCGGGCCGCACCCAGCTTACCCAGACGGGCGAAGACCAGGCCCAGGTTGTAGTGTACCTCGGCGTCGTTGGGGTCCAGGTCGATGGCTTTGTGGAACTCCTGCACCGATTGCTCGAATCGGCCCATCTGGAAGTAAGCCATGCCCAGGTTGTTGTGGGTGTAAGGGTCGTTCGGATCGAGGTGGATGGCCCGTTGGAACTGGGCGATGCAGCCGTCGAGATCGCCCATCCGGGCATAGGCTCGGCCCAGGTTGTAATGGAAATAGGCCTCTCCCGGCTTGAGCTCGATGGCTTTCTGGAAGTTCTTGATGGCCGACTGGAAGTCGCCCACCGCCGAGCGGGCCAGACCTAGATTATAGTAAGCAAAGGCGTGGGCCGGGTCCATCCGGACCGAGGCCTCGAAAGACTCGATGGCCTGGTCGGTCTTGCCCATCTTGACCAGGCAGAGGCCCAGGTTGA
>CAYYHB010000312.1:0-2963 GCA_964471395.1 uncultured Burkholderiales bacterium
TCTGCTTCACGATCTTCGTCGATCCCAAGGCCGCCCTCATCACCGACCGGGCCGTCCGCCCCATCCGGTTGTTGCACCCGGTGCCCCGCCGGCTCATTCTGAATCTGGTTACGCTGGACGCTCTGGCTGCATCTCTGGCAATGGTTGGCATTCCGCGCCGGCGGAGGGGGAGACTCCAGCTTCTGCCTCAGACAGGCCCGAGCGCCCTCGAGCTCTTCCCGGCCGAAACCGACCCGCACGATCGCCAGGTGCGCATCACCGCTGTCCATCTGGCCGCCGGAAATCTGCTCGGCTCCGCGCTCGGCCTCTTTGTCTTCTCGCCTGGTATCCGAGTCATCGAGGCGGCCACCCGGGCCGTGGGTGCCGAGGGCTCCAGGCTGGTGGAGGAGATCGGGTTCGTGGTAATCCTGAACGTGTTGGTGACCATGCTGGCCTCAACCACCGTGGCCGGCCGGGTCTCAGCCGTGATCACTCGCCAGGTGGCCAGCGCCCTGGCCATCTACAACTTCTTCTTCCTGATTACCCGGCTGGCCCAGCAGGTCTACGCCCCCGTTCTGGGCAGCATCCGGGATGCGGTCGCTTCCGGCAGCATCGGTCCTCAGGGTCTGCCCCAGCTCGAGAGTCTCTTTCGCCAGGTGCTGGGCGGCGCCAGCCTGGGAGCCCTGCTTGGCTGGCTGCTGATGCCCACCTTCATCGAGCTCTATCGCCAGGCCATCGGTGGCCTCGAGCGCCACCGATCCATTCCGGGCTTGCTCCTGCGGCTGCTCCTCCCTGCCAACTGGGTTCGCGTGCTCGGTTGCTTGCGCCCTCCCAGCTTGCTCGGATTCAGTTGGCAGGTGGCGCGTCGGCTGCCGAAGCCCTTCCTGATCGGCAACATCGTGGTCATCGCGGTGCACACAGTGGGAGTGATGGCCGCCATCTATGCCAGCGCCCTGAGCCATGAGCTGTCGCGCACCTGCACCCTGCTCTCTTCGGTCGTCAACGGGGTGGCCACCATCACCCTGAGCGTCATCGTGGATCCCAAGGTCGCCCTGATCACCGATGACACCATCGAGGGACGGCGGCCCATGGAGCAGCTCAATGTCATGGCCGTCCTGCTCATGGGTGGAATGCTGTTGGGGACGCTTCTCTCCCAGGTATTGCTGGTTCCCTCGGCCTACTTCATCCTCTGGGTGGCCAGCCTGCTGGGGGCTACCTTCGGTTGACAGGAGTCCTTCTCGATGTTTCGAATCGCGGGCGATGCCGGGCCCCACTCGTCTCGCAGTCCTCCTTATCGCCGCCTTCGTTTGGCTGGCTCCGGCTTTCGCCCAGGAGCAGCCCGAAGAGAGCCCATCCCAGGTGGAGGCCGGCCAGACCTCCGCTGATCCGACGAACGGGGAGCCCACCGGCCCGGACTCCTCCGGTCCGACCGGGCCAGAGCCGGAGGAGGATTCTGGCTTTCTGATCGAGCCCGGCAAGATCAACACCAACGATGCCGGGGTCCTCGAGCCCGGCCAGGTCGAGATTCAGCCGGGCTGGCTAGGCTTCTACAGCAGCCGGGCCTATGACCAGAATGGAGCCTTGCAGCCGGACAGCGACCAGGTGCAGGATCTGCTCTTCACCCAGCTAACCTACGGCGTGGTCGAAAATTTCGACGTCAACTTGATCCTGGGAGGCATGAGCGGGCACGACAGCCTGGCCGGGATCGATCAAGTGACCGGGCTTCCCCTGCCGCTCAACGGCCAGAGCTTCGCCGATACCGTTTTCGGGACCAGGTGGCGCTTCTATCCCGACGACGACAATCGATTCAGCATGGCGTATTTGACCTACTTTACCTTCCCGACCGGTCAGGCCGGCACGCCAACCAGACTCTCCCTCAGCCAGGAAGCAGCCAACTGCCAGCACCACCTCGTGCTTCAGAAGGAAGCGGGGCACTGGTCGCTTCTGGCCGACCTGGGCGTGACGCATCCCCTGTGGGGTAACTCGATCGATTTCGACGGAGGGGTTTCGGCCAGCCTGGCGGCCGGCTACCAGGTCACGGCCGAGTGGCAACCGCTGGTGGAACTGGGCTACACCTCGTTCTACTTTGGCGGCAGCGAGCCTTCGCAGTTCTGGACAGCGACCGGAGGGGGCACCTGCTATGTGAGCCCGGACGTGCGGCTCAACCTGGGCGTGACTCAGACCTTCGCCGGCCAGAACGCCCGGGACGGGACCGCCGTGACCTTCTTCCTCACCATCCTTCGCTGACGTCACCCCCCCAAAAAAAATGGAGGCCGGGTCGTTCGACCCGGCCCACCTACCTGTCTCAAACCTTCAAACCCTAGCAGTGGGGCTGAGGCTGATTGCTCCAGACCGTCTCGCCCTTGTCGTTGACCACGTTCAGATTCTCGACTCCGTCCACGGTCACCACCGTGCCCCCCTTGCCCTGGGAGTAAAGCACCTTGCCGTTCTGGTCGACCACGGTCACATTCTCGCCCTTTCCGGCCTGAATGGTGGCGCTGTCGTTGCCATTGCCGCCATTGATGGTAGCCCGGTCGCGTCCGCTGCTGACATCGTAGTGAACGCTGTCGTTGCCATTACCGCCATTGACGGTAACCCGGTCGTTGCCCTGTCCGCCGTTGACCCGGATCTGGTCATTGCCATTTCCGCCGTTCTGGTTGATCACGTCGTTGCCCTTGCCGCCGTTGGCGTTGATGCGGTCGTTGCCGTTACCGCCGTTCTGGTTGATCACGTCGTTGCCTTTGCCGCCGTCAGCGTTCACGCGGTCGTTGCCGTTCCCGCCGTTCTGGTTGATCACATCGTTGCCTTTGCCGCCGTTGGCGTTGACGTTGTCGTTGCCGTTGCCGCCATTCTGGTTGATGCGGTCGTTGCCTTTGCCGCCGTTGGCGTTGACGTTGTCGTTGCCGTTGCCGCCGTTCTGGTTGATCACGTCGTTGCCCTTGCCGCCGTTGGCGTTGACGTTGTCGTTGCCGTTGCCACCGTTC
>CAYYHB010000313.1:0-2941 GCA_964471395.1 uncultured Burkholderiales bacterium
TGACGAAGCGATGCAATATTCGCTTCGCATCGTTCGCGTCATGCGTGTGGGCCGGGGAACCCTTTCCTGACCGGGGTTTGCTGTCAGATCCTGGTGGCTTGAGGACGCAAAGATGGCTGTCCGCGGCATGTCGAAAAGCGCCCTCCCGTCGCGTTATTCCTCGCTCCGCAGCGGTTCGGAGCGGTCGAGGCAGATTCAAGAATTGCCGGTTCGCTCCTGCCTCGGATCATTGCATTCGCCGGCCTCGAGGATGGCAGCGTCCCAGCATCGAGCGCAGGTCGTCGACGGCTACCCGGGTGTAACGCTGGGTCGAGTTGAGGCAGAGGTGCCCGAGGAGCTCCTGCACGGCGCGCACCGGCGCCCCGGCCCGGAGCAGGTGGGTCGCGTAGGCGTGCCTGAGCGCGTGCATCGTGACGCGGAATCCCAGGGCCCGCGAGGCCCGACTCATCTCCTCGACCACGACTGCGCTGGCGAGGCGCTTGCCCTTCACCCCAACCCAGAGCGCCTCTCCCGCCTGCTCTGTCCAGAAGCACGGCCGGGCCTCGAGCCAGGCTTTGACCGCTGCCGCCGAGGCTTCTCCCAAAGGCACCAAGCGCGAGCGGCCGTTCTTGGCCTCGCGCACCTCCAGCCAGCCAGCGCCCAGGTCGAGGGCGGCCAGGTCGAGCGCCAGAAGCTCCCCGAGGCGCAGGCCCGTGCCGTAGGCCAGCTCCCAGAGCCCGCGTCGGCGGAGCCCGAGCGGGGTATCCTCGGGCGGCCAGGAGAGCAGACGGCCAACCTCCTCCACGCTCGGTACGCGGGGCAGTCTCTTCTCGACCCGGACACTCGGAACCCAGCCGGAGAGGTCGGCCAGGACGAGCTTCTGCGCGCAGCACCAGGCCAGGAAGCGCCGCAGATCGCCCAGCCACTCCGAGCGGACACTGGAGGAGTAGGGCCGCCCACGGACTCGGGCGCGCTGCAGCCAGCTAGCGAACTCGTCGATATCGACCCGGGTCACCCGGTCCAAGCTCTTACGCCGGCAACGCTTCAAGAACCGGCGCAGCCCGTAGTTGCGGTAATCCGGCTTCCATCCGCCACGTAACCGCAGCCGGTCCTGGATCAGGTAGAGCTCGACGGCTTCAGCCAGCTTCATCTCCGGCCGCGCTCACGCGGATGGCAGCGAAGGAGCACCTGACGCAACTGGCTCAGCTCGACCCGCGTGTAGACCTCGGTCGACGAGAGGGAGGAGTGGCCGAGCAGGGCCTGGATGTGCCGAATGTCGGCGCCCTGGCGAAGCAGATGAGTCGCGCACGCGTGCCTGAGCGCATGGGGCGTCACCGGCTTCTTCTCGAGACCGGCGAGGCGGGCGTATTCCTTGAGCCGCGTGTGGACCTCGGTGAACTTGAGCGGCCCGGAGTGCGACGAGAGGAAGAGGTAAGGAGCTTCGGGCGTCGGCAGATTGGGCCTCCCCCGGGCCAGATAGTCGGCCAGCGCGTGCAGGGCTTCCTCTCCCACCGGCACCAGACGCTCGCGTCCACCCTTGCCCCGGATGAGAACCTCTCCCTCGGCCAGGTTGAGGTCTTTCACGACAAGGCCCAAGGCCTCGGCCCGGCGGATGCCCGTTCCGTAGAAAAGCTCCAGGAGCGCGCGGTCGCGCAACCCCACCGGGGTATCCGCCGGGGGCGCCACCAGGAGCTTCGCCACCTCGGCCGGAGCCAGCACGGCGCGGGGAAGGCGGCGTTGGGCGCGGGGCAGCTCCAGCTCGGCGGCCGGGTCGGTCAGCAGCTCGTGCCGCTTCACCAGCCAGCGGAACCAGAGCTTGAGCGGGCTCAGCAGGCCTTGCCGCGTCCGGCCCGTCAGCTGGGCTCGGGTCGGGACGTATCCTCTTCCCCTGGCGCGCTTGAGCTTGGGGCGAACCAGGAGGTGTTGCCCATACTCCGACAGGACCGTGAGGGTGATGTCGGCCAGACCCTCGAGCTCGGGCCGCTGCTCCACCCAGCGCGCGAACTCGGCCAGGCGGCGGCGGTAGCTCTGGATCGTCCGCGGCCGATAATTCCTGTGCTCGAGGTGCGCGAGAAAGCCCTGGGCCAGCTGGTCCAGGCGTCTTCCCAAATCGGCGCTCACAAGATGCCCCGCGCGCAAATGCCCCCGGCCCACAAGAGCATCTCTTTTAGGGAGAGAGTCTTCCGGGATGAAGGCTGTATATAGGGCTTGCTGGGCTGGGTGATCAAGTGATCAAGTCGCTCTCAGAATTGTATGTTGAAAGGAATTCTAGCTTACCGGGGGTTCGTAACGGGCGATCAAGTTGATCAAGTCAAAGCGGTCTGCAGCTCCTCGGGGCTGAGAAGAGCAGCGGACTTGCCGTTCTGGCTCGGTGCTCCGAGGCGGTAGAAGAAGAGGTTCCCCTGCGGCGAGCGGTCCTGGAGCACGTACTCGAGGTGCACCAGCTCGTCGAGCGTCTCGTGCAGACGGCGCGCCGGCCAGCTCAGCCCCTCGCGCAGCTCGCGCCGGGTCCAGACCCGGTCCGAGCGCGAGTCGCCGTTCAGCTGGCTTTCGAGCCACTCGCACAGGAACCGACCCCAGCGCGAGCGCTCGTCCACCGCCACGTCCAGAACCTTCTGGGCGAGCCGGTGGGCCAAAGCGTAGTCGGCCACGGTCGCCTCCACACAGCGCAGGCCCTCGCCCAGGTCGTGGATGGCCCGCTGCTTCTGATGCAGGAAGGCCACCGCCTCGATCAGGCACAGGAAGCGCTCATGGTCGCGGCGGTTTCTCAGCAGGCGGTCGGGGAAGCGCAGCCGATCGGCATACGGGATCCAGACCTCCATCGGCTCGAGCAGGCGCTGGGCGTTGTGATGCTTCTTGCACAGGGCCTCCGAGCGCACCCGGCGCGCAAGGCGCTCGAGCTGGCCCCGCATGGCCCGCTGGTGGTTGTGGATGCGCCGGGTCTGCTCGGCGCTCTCGTCGA
>CAYYHB010000314.1:0-2898 GCA_964471395.1 uncultured Burkholderiales bacterium
TCGCCCTTGAAGCCGGGGTCGGTCTGGGTGACCTCGAGCTCCATGAAGTTGGGCAGCTCCACGCCCAGGATCTCGGTTCCGTGGAACTTGAGATCGCACTCGGTGCCATCCTTGAGCCACTTGACCCCGTCGCCGATCTGGGCGGCAGTGACGGCGATCTGCTCGAAGTTCTCGTTGTCCATGAAGTTGAACTCGTCGTCGTTGCGGTAAAGGAACTGCATGCGGCGGGTCTCGATGAAGGCGCTCTGCACCTTCTCGCCGCCCCGGAAGGTCTTCTCCACCACGTAGCCGGTGCGGACGTTCTTCAGCTTCGTGCGCACGAAGGCCGAGCCCTTGCCGGGCTTGACGTGCAGGAACTCGACGACTTGAAACAGGTCATTGTCAATCTGGATGGTGATGCCTGTCCGAAAGTCGTTAACCGAAATCATGAGAGCCCTCCGACAAAATTCTGGCCTCCTCGCAAGCGCTCGCCCGGCAGGTTGCGCCGCCGGGCGACTTGAAACCTTCCCCAGAGCCTGCGGGCGGCTTCGTGAAGCGGGGGGGAAAAAACCTTCAAGCTTGCGGGTGCCGAAACTCCAGGTCGGGTGACCGGTTGGATGCAAGCAGAAGGGCTGAGCAAGCCCAAGAATTCTGAGAGGTGGATAACGTGATGTCACTGATGGGTAAGGCACTGCTTGGTCTGGGCCTGGTAGCTTTCATGGTGGGAGGCCAGCCGGCCTTCGCTCAGACTCCCGACGACCAGGGGACTCCCCCTAAAGCAGGCCAGCAATGCCGGGTGAAGGGCGGCAAAGAGGGTAAGCGAGCCTTTCTGGGCAGCCTGAATCTAACCGAGCAGCAGAAAGAGCAGCTCAAAGGTCTGAAAGACCTCTCCCGCGGGGAGCGTGAGGCCCGCTTGAAGGAGATCCTCACTCCCGAGCAGTTCGCCCAACTGCAGGCGCAGAAGTCCAGGCGCGGTGAGGGTCTGAACCTGACAGCCCAGCAGAAGGAAGAGCTCAAGGGCCTGAAGGACCTGTCCAGGGCCGAGCGCGACGCTCGCCTGAAAGAGATCCTGACCCCCGAGCAGTATGCCAAAATGCAGGAGCGCCATGGCAAGATGGCCGAGCGCCGCCAGAGGATGGCCGCCGAGCTGGGTCTGAGCGAGGCTCAGAAAGAGCAGATGAAGCAGGCCATGATGCAGGTTCGCGAGCAGTCGGAGGGGATGAGCCATCAGGAGCGCCGAGCGATGATGCGCGAGAAGATGCAGACCATCTTGACGCCGGAGCAGCTCGAGAAGCTCGAGTCGATGAAGCCCCGGCGCGGCGGTAGGTAGAAAAAAGGTCGTTGCCTCTCACTGCGAAGGAAAGAAGGCCGGAGATTTCTCCGGCCTTCTTTCTTCCTTACCCGCCTTTTGTCAGTTCTTCTGGTAGTTGAGCTGGAACTTCGGGGTCAGGCTGCCGCGCGGCATGGACGAGCCATCGGGATGCTTGTACCTCCGGTTGATCGACCAGCTCTTGTCGGGCTCGAGGTTCGGGCCGTAGAGAGTGGCCTGCTCCCAGGTCTTCCCGTCGGGACCGATCAGTTGGTAGCGGGCCGACACGGCCTTGGCCGTGGCGTAGCCGTTGTTGACCACTTCGGCGGTGATGGTGATCTCGCCGGTGTAGTCGTTGGCGTTGGCAGCCTCGTTCTGGACCACCAGCAGAGCCTCTTTGGGGGCTTCGGGGGCGGGGCTGGGAGTGGCGGCCGGAGCCGGGCTGGGAGTGGCCGCGGCGACCGGCTCCTCAGCCTTTTCACCCTTGGCGCCCTTCTCGGTCTTGGCGCCCTTCTCGGTCTTGGCGCCCTTCTCGGTCTTGGCACCCTTCTCGGTCTTGGCGGTCTTCTCGCCCTTCTCGCCGGCTTCACCGGTCTCGGTGGCGCCTTCGCCAGCCTCGCCGGCCTCGGTCTTCTCGCCTGCTTCCTCAGCCTTGGCGGCTTCCTCAGCGGCCTTGGCGGCAGCTTCCTCTTTGGCTTTCTTGCGAGCCTCGGCGGCTGCCCGAGCGGCGGCCTCCTTATCGGCCTTGCCCTTGGCGACTTCCGCGGCGGCAGCCATCTCGGCGTCGGTGATCTCGTGGCCCTTGACCACGTCCACGATGCCGGTCACATTGTTGGCGTTCACGACGAAGCCAAGTCCCCGGGCCAGGGGTTTCAAGGGAGCGTAGAGACGGTTGCCGCGGGTCATGGTTTCGACCTCGAGGCTGCGTCCGCCGTAAGTGAGGCGCACTGCTTCGTTCAGGTCGGGAGCAGTGCCCCGCCCTTCGCGAATCATTGCCTCACCGTTCCCCATTTGCCACGTAAAACCAGCGGCGCGGAGGAAGCTGTCCACGGGAACATAGGACTCTCCCCCGATGATGACCACGTCCTTGAACGCACGGTTGCGCACGTAGACCTGGGCGGCGTTGGCCAGCGGGGCCAGAAACGCGACCAGGGCCAGCACGGCCAGTGCGTGAGTCCATCTGAGCTTCATTGCGTTGCCTCCTTGGAAAGTCTGCAATGCTTCTTGAAACCGGCTCTGGTTCCTTTTCGAGCCTGGAGGCTGCGCGACGCCCAACAGACTCTAGCTCAGCGAACTTCGAAGCGCGTCTCGCCGATCTGGACGAGGTCGCCCACGTTCAGCTCGACCCGCTTGGTGATGCGGTGCCGGTTGACCCAGGTGCCGTTGGTCGAGCCCAGGTCCTCCACCCAGAAGAACTCGCCCTCGCGGCTGATACGGGCGTGGGTCCGGGAGGCAGCCGTGTCGTGAGCCAGCACGATGGTGCCCTCCTCGCGACCGATCACCACCGGCTCATCTCCCAGCACCAGGTCGATCTGCCCGTCCTGGGAGGTGATGCGGCTGACCACGGTGGGGGAGCCATCCACCGGTACCGGTGGCGGGGCCTGCTCGGG
>CAYYHB010000315.1:0-2891 GCA_964471395.1 uncultured Burkholderiales bacterium
CCGAGGGGAGCTACTTCGTGGGAGCCGATCCTGTGCTGCACAGCCCAACGAAGTTCTACATATCCTTGGAGTTTAAGCACGCCCACGTCGATCAGATCAAGGCATGTGGCTGGCATGTCTGGGAGCGCGAGCATCGACAAACGAAGGACGACGAGGGCCCGGTGGAGGTCCTGGTCGGAGGCGAGGCGGGAAGCTTCCTGCGCTATGTCCGCTTCGAGCGCGAGGCGGTCGGCGAGGACCAGGGCCATCGATACCAGCTGGCCGCTCAAGGCGAGTTCCCGCTCGAGCGGCTCGAGCTCGCCTCCTCCGACGGGCAGCCGGTCCCGGCCGAGTCGCACCTGCATGCAATGGCTCGCGAGTTCCAGTTGAGCCCCGATGAGATCCTCGAGCTGATCGACAAGAGGCGCAGGCTAAGAACAGCTGTCCGCGGCGGCGTCGCCGAGATCCACCTGGTGCGCTCGCTCCAAAAGATCAAAGGGGTCACCGACCTGGAGTCCCTGGATCTGGATGCGGGGGGCGACGTCCGCCTGTGCTACCTGGGCAGCAGGCCGGTCCTGATCGAGTGCAAGAACGTGCGCGGGGTCACCACCAGTAACGGCTGGGCCCAGATAGACTTCCAGAGAACTCGTGCCTCGAAAGCGGACCCTTGCTCACGTTATTACTCGCCATCTGATTTTGACGTGGTGGCTGCTTGTCTCCATCCGGTCACGAGCCAATGGGAGTTCAGCTACGGGGTGACCAAGGATCTCGACGCGCACAATCGTTGCCCGGGCAAGCTCGCCAGCAGCGTGCGCCTGGACCCGGAGCGATGGCGGCAGGATGTCGTCTGGGCTCTGCGGAAAGTTCTCGCCACTTGAATTTTCCTCAAACACACGTTCCCAAGTGCGCAAAACTCCTACTGTCATAAGCCTTTACAGCGGGGCCGGTGGCATCGACTACGGCCTTGAGGCCGCTGGCTTTGAGACAAGAGTGGCCACGGACCTCGACGGGGACTGCTGCCGAACCCTGCGCCTGAATCGTCCCTGGGCCGTGCTCGAGGGCAGCATCACCGAGATCCCCTCCTCCCGCCTGCTCGCCGCAGCAGGCCTGAGCAGAGGCGAGGCGTCCCTCCTGGTCGGCGGCCCGCCTTGCCAGCCTTTCTCAAAGTCAGGCTACTGGGCGCGGGGCGACTCGCTGCGCCTGAAAGACCCGCGCGCGGTCACACTGACGGAGTATTTCCGGGTGCTCGAGGACGCCCTTCCCCAGGCGTTCCTCCTCGAGAACGTGGAGGGGATGGCCTACAACAAGAAGTCCGAGGCGGTGGACGTGATCCTGAGCCTGCTGGACGGCATCAACCAGCGTCAGGGCACGAGCTACACGATCCGATTCTCGGTCTTGAGCGCGGCGGATTACGGCGTCCCCCAGCTGCGCTCGCGCTTCCTGATGGTAGGGTCTCGCGATGGGATCACGTTCCGTTTCCCCGAGCCGACGCATCGCTCGCCCGATGCGGTTTGTGGCGAGGAAGGCCTGCCGCTCCATCGGACGGCGTGGGACGCCCTGGCGGACGTCGGCCCGGCGCCCGGTGAGAGCCTGCGGATGCGGGGCAAGTGGGCCGACTTACTGCCCTCCATCCCGGAGGGCCTAAACTACTTGCACCACACGAATCGAGGCGCCGGCAAGCCGCTTTTCGGATGGAGAAGACGCTATTGGAGCTTCCTCCTCAAGCTCGCCAAAGCGCGACCCTCCTGGACCATCCAGGCGCAGCCTGGCCCGGCGATTGGGCCGTTCCACTGGTCGAGCCGCCTGCTCTCAGCGCGCGAGCTCTGCCGGTTGCAGACCTTTCCGGACGACGTGCAGATCACAGGCGGGCGCAGCGCCGTGCAGCGTCAGGTAGGCAATGCCGTCCCCTCTCTCCTGGCCGAGGTGATCGGCCGCGAGATCGCCGAGCAGATTCTCGGAGAGACTCCGAGCGCGTCTCCTCCTCGCCTGATGCCCCCTGATCGGGGCCGGCCGCCCGAGCCCGAGCCGGTGGCCCCTGTGCCCGAGAAGTATCTCGCCCTGATCGGCGAGCACGAGGATCACCCCGGCACCGGGCTTGGCTACCGGGCGCAAGCACGGCTGTCCACTCCTCTTGCAGAGGGCTCCAACGATTACTCGCTATTTCCAGATACCGTCCACGAGGCACGAGACCTCGCGTCGCGAACCGCTTAGCCAGGGCTCTCGGGCGAGAGCCTTAAGGTAGCCCACGCGAGCCGCCCATCGGATGAGCGGCTCGCGTGCTGGCCGAGAGCCACACGGGGATCGCGGCCACTTGCTCGGGCATTGGACTGCATCGCACCAATTCTCCGGCAAACCAGATCCCCAGTGGCTTGCCGCACCCCTTCGGAGTGCCGCTGTCCCGGGCCCTGTTGCTCAGAATTCAATATCGGAGAGCGTGTGGGAAGCAAGCGCAGGAAAGGAATGGCTGCGATCAGGAGCCAGGACACCAAGCCGGAGATCATGCTGCGCAAGGCGCTCTGGCGGAGAGGGGCACGCTATCGCCTGCACTACCGTGCCGCCAGCGTCCGAATCGACATCGCCTTCCCGGGCTCGAGAGTCGCCGTGTTCGTCGACGGCTGCTTCTGGCACGGCTGCCCGGAGCACTATCGCAAGCCGCCCGGGGACAAGCCTTACTGGGTCGCCAAGCTCGAGCGCAACCGCTCTCGAGATGCCCGGAATGGCCAGGCGCTCCAAGAGGAAGGCTGGCTCGTCCTCAGATTCTGGGAGCACGAGGTCTTATCCGACGTCAATCGGGTCGGTCAGCTCGTTTGGGAGGCGCTTCAGAAGAGAGCGAAGGAGCCTGGGCCCTCGACGCTGTTGCGTATTCCACGCGTAGCCGATCGCAGTTTCCACGCAAGCCGATCGCAGTTTCC
>CAYYHB010000316.1:0-2867 GCA_964471395.1 uncultured Burkholderiales bacterium
GCACCTGCATTCCCACGCTTCCGGCCCCGACCAGCAAGACGCGTGGCACACCGGCAGCGACTCTGGGCGGAGGGTGCAGGGCCTGAAGGTCTTGCAGGGTGACGATGCCCCGGTGGGCCAGTCTGGAAAGATCGAGCTGATGCTGGGCTGCGTAACGCTCGGCCTCGCGGGTCAGCTTGAAAGCCCTTTCCGAGGGAGTCTCGGCTTCGTCGGCCAGCGACTCTTCGCCAATCTCAGCCAGAACAGCTCCCACCGGCAACTCCTGGCCCTCACGGGCGCGCCGATGGAGCTTACCATCGGCGGGGGCGGTGACCTCGAAAACAGTCTTGGATGTCTCCAGCAAGCAGAGGGGCTGGCCCGCCTTCACCTCTTCCTGGTCGTCTGCCAGCCAGCGCTGCAGCATGGCCGAGTCGTCGTTGACGTCCTCGCGCGGGACCAGCAGTTTCATAGCGAGGACTTTGCGGGAGGAGGGGAACGTCCTCCTGCGAAGCCCTCGGGATGGCCGCCCCGTCCGAGCCAGCTCCCAAGTTCCAGCTGCTCAAGACCGTCTTCTCTCGACTGGGCGCCTTCGTGCCCCGCTCGGCCATCCTGTTTGCCGACGGGATGCTGAACTACCTTTACGTCGGACGCTGGATGAAGGAGCGCGGCTACCGCGCCCCCCGCCTGGGCGGGCGTCGCGCCCTCTATGAGCACGTTGCCGCGGTTCTCACCGAGCCGGTGAGCTATCTGGAGTTCGGAGTCTATCAAGGCGACTCGATGCGGGCCTGGTCGAGTCTGTTGAGCCACCCCCAGACTCGACTCGACGGCTTTGACAGCTTCGCCGGATTGCCCGAAGATTGGGGGCTTTATCCCAAGGGCACCTTCGACACAGGCGGCCAGCCGCCAGTGATGGATGACCCACGCGTTCAGTTTCACAAGGGCTGGTTTGAAGAGACACTGCCCGGCTTCGTGGCGAGCTTCGAGCCAGCGGGCCCGCTGGTGGTGCACGTCGACGCCGACCTGTACAGCTCCACCAGCCTGGTGCTCAAGGAGCTGGAGAGCCGATTGATCCCCGGAACGGTGCTGATCTTCGACGAGTTCTTCGACCGCCACGCCGAGTTGAAAGCCTTTGAGGAGTTTCTGAACCGCACCGGTCGCCGAGCCGAGTGCCTGGGCACCACCAGGGCGATGGCTCAGGCAGCCTTCCGGATCTCCTCTTAGACTCTCAGGGCAGGGCCAGGCGGGCGGGCAGCAGCTCCTCGAAAGGGAATGCGCCGGGACGAGAGTGCACCACCAGCTGCCAGTTGGCCGGGCGCGGGGTGCGAGCCACCCCGGGCGTATCGCGCGAGTCTTCTTGCAGCAGCTCTTCCAGGGCTTTGAAGACGGGCACGCCGGCCTGCTCGGAGAGCGTGACCAGCAAGATGGCGTTGCTCACCAGGCCCTCCTTGACCTTCGCCGCCACCTGGGCATCGTCCAGGGCGCGGGTCGCATCAAGGTGCACGAGCCGTCGATCCGGGTTGGCCTGGAGCAGGCACTCGAACACCGTGGTCTCGGGCAGCTCGGTGCCACCCAGGATGGCGATGTTGTCGCCCGTGCGGCGCGACTGCACCAGGTAGGCCAGGATGCGCTCGCGCTCTTCTTTGACGTCTACACTCATCGGCTTCTCAACTCACTCAGCTTGATTGCAGCAAAACGGCCCGAGACGGGCTCGGGCCGTTTGCCGACTGGTCCTGGCGGAAGGTTAGGCGAACTTGTCGTCCTCTCCTTCGATCTGCTGGCGCACGCAATCGCTCAGCATCCGCGGCAGCTTTTCGATGTGCGGGCACTGGACATGGTCTTCATAAACCCGAGAGACGCTCGAGCAGCCCTCGCCGATGCCCATCCCGATAACTTCGATCTTCGACCCGAAGGCCTTATCCCAATCTACGTGGTGGGTACTCTCGGGGTAGGAGCGCTTGATGGAAGCCAACTCGTCTTGCGAGGCCTTGCCCGACAGGATGCGCTGGATGGCCATCACGTCGGCGGACTTGCCGTCACCGTCCGTGATGACGATGATGGTCTTCTTGTAGTCGGTCTTGCCCGACTTCTGCATCGCCTGGATGGCCACGCAGATGCCATCGGCGTCATTGGTGCCGCCCATCATGCCGCTGCCGATGCTGGCCAGCACGCGGTTGCGCTCGGTAACGGTGTACTTCTCCTTGAGCTCCTTGTGGACCTTGGGCTCGTTGGAGAAGCCGATGATGCCGAACTGGATGTCCAGCTCGTCGAGCGCCTCGCTCGACAGGATCAGACCGCGAATGGCGTTGTGCCACTTGTCGCCGCCCATCGAGCCGGACTCATCGAGCACGAACGCGAACTCGTAGCCACGCTTGGAGGGCTTGGTGCGCTCGAGCCAGATGTCGCTTGACATACGGCCGGTCAGATACTCGTTGGCCTCGGCCCGCATCGCGCCCTTGAGCGAGAGCTTCTTGCCCTTCTCGGTGGGCTGACGACTGTACTTCGGCCGGGCGGTCTCACGCAGGAAGTTGCGCAGCTCGCCGGAGAGCTCGTCGGCGTAGGTGGCCACCTGGGAGTGGTAGCGGTCGTAATCGGTCCGCTCCTTTTCCCACTTGGCTTCCATCTCTTGCTTCATCTTGATCAGCTCTTCCAGGTCGGGAAGAGTGATGTCGGAGGTCTGACCACCCTGGCCGCCGTCGGACTGCTGGCCCTCGGGCGGGGGATCGCCATGCTTGACCTCGGGCGTGTCGTTCTTGCCCTGGCCCTGCTGGCCTTGCTGGGACTGCTGGGACTGCTGACCCTGCTGACCCTGCTGACCCTGCTGCCCCTGCTGGGACTGCTGGTTCTGCTTGTTCTGGTTGGAACGAGGAGGCGCATTGCCGCCACGACGG
>CAYYHB010000317.1:0-2841 GCA_964471395.1 uncultured Burkholderiales bacterium
AGCTCTCGCTTGACTGGCGCCACTACTACCTCAGCTGCGAGCACTACTTCGCCGCTGCCGTGGCCGTGGACGCCTCATGCCGCAACTGGCTGGCCTCCAAAGGGCTCGATCACGCGGCTCTGGAGAAGGAGGTCCTGGAGCTGTTGCCCCTGGGCGACGACAAGGTGCCGAGCTGGAATGGCCAGCAGTCGCCCCGTCTGCGACGCCTTCTGGGCAAGCCCGCCCAGGAGGTGGCCGAGAGCTGCCGGGCCATGCGGGTCGAGCCCAAGCACATCGTGGCCGCCATCCTGAGCGACCCCAAGTGCATCCCCTCGCGCATCCTGATGGAGCGCGGCATCGAGCTTCGCAAGGCGGGGGGCGAGCTCTTGGGCGGCGTCTTTCCCTCGGTCAGCTCGGGTGGAGCCAACGGCGAGGCGCCCGAGCGCGTCTCCTCCTCGGGTGAGGGCAAGAAAAAGGAGAAAAAGGAGAAGATGCTGGCCAAGTACTCGCGCGACCTGGTGGCCCGGGCCCGCGAAGGCAAGATTGACCCGGTGGTGGGGCGCAACGACGAAATCCGGCGCGTGCTCACGATTCTGGCCCGCAAGACCAAGTCAAACCCGGTGCTCACCGGCGAGGCCGGGGTCGGCAAGACGGCCGTGGTGCTGGGCCTGGCCCAGCGCATCGCCGAGGGGAAGGTGCCCGACCAGCTCAAGGACCGCCGCCTGCTCGAGCTCAACCTCACCGCCATGCTGGCCGGAGCCAAGCACCGAGGCGAGTTCGAAGAGCGTCTCCAGGGCGTGATGGAAGAGGTGCTCGAGGATCCGCGCATCGTGCTCTTCATCGACGAGCTGCACCAGCTGGTGGGGGCGGGCGACTCGCGGGGCGGCATGGATGCCTCCAATATCCTCAAGCCGGCCCTGGCGCGGGGCGACTTCCCCCTGATCGGGGCCACCACCACCGATGAGTATCGCAAGTCGATCGAGCTTGATCCGGCTCTGGAGCGCCGCTTCCAGCCGGTGCTGGTGGGCGAGCCCTCGGAAGAGGACGCCTTCACCATCCTCAAGGGCCTGAGCAAGAATTACGAGAGCCACCACGGGGTCAAGTTCCCCGAGGAGGCCTTGCTGGCGGCCGTCAAGCTGTCGGTGCGTTTCCTGCCCGACCGCAACCTGCCCGACAAAGCCATCGACCTGATCGACGAGTCGGCCGCCCGCATCAAGAACCGCTCGGGAGTGTTCGAGGGTGAAGCCGGGCAGGTCAAGTTCGAGGTGACCCCGGACGTGATCGCCGAGGTCGTCTCCGACTGGACCGGCATCCCTGTCAACCGAATGACGGCCGAGGAGTCCGAGCGCCTGCTGGAGATGGAGACGCTCCTGCAGCAGCGCGTGGTGGGTCAGGATCACGCCTGCCTGGCGGTGGCCCAGACCATCCGGGTGGTGCGCATGGGCCTGGTTTCTCCCACCCGCCCCGGTGGCGTGTTCTTCTTCCTGGGGCCCAGCGGCGTTGGCAAGACCGAGCTGGCCAAAGGGCTGGCCGAGTTCTTGTTCGGCAGCGAAAAGGAGATGGTGCGCTTTGACATGTCCGAGTTCCATGACAAGCATTCCATCTCGCGCTTGATCGGCTCTCCCCCGGGCTACGTAGGCCATGACGAGGAGGGGCAGCTGACCGGGGCGGTGCGCACCAAGCCCTACTCGGTGGTGCTGCTCGACGAGGTCGAGAAAGCCCACCCCGAGGTCTTCGACCTCTTCTTGCAGGTCTTCGACGACGGCCGTCTGACCGATTCCAAGGGCCGCACGGTCAACTTCACCAACACCATCATCGTGATGACCTCCAACCTGGGCTCGCGCGACGCCGCCGCGGCCGGCGAGCGGGTGGGCGTGGCAGGCCAGCTCGAGAGCCTGCCCCCCTCCTACCAGAAGGCTTTACGTGGCCACTTTCGGCCCGAGTTCCTCAACCGCATCGACGAGATCGTGCTCTTCCGGGCCCTGGAGAAGAGCGATCTGACAAGCATCGTGACCATGCAGCTCGAGTCATTGAGAAAGCAGGCCCGCGCCCAGAGCGGCCTGGAGCTCTCCTATGCCCCCGAGGCGGTGGAGTTCATCATCGAGAAGGGCTACCAGCCCGAGTTCGGCGCCCGCCCCATCGCCCGGGCCATCGACCATCACCTCAAGCGCCCGCTGGCCTCCGAGCTGTTGCGGCGCAAGTATCCTCCCTCCACCGAGCTCGAGGTGGTGCGCGACGGCGACGAGCTCACGTTTCTGACACGTAGTCGCGAGGAAATCGGGGGCACGCTCGGTGCGGATTAAGCTCGAAGTGCTCTCGGGGCCGCTCGACGGGCACGTGTTCCAGTTCAACCACTCGGTCGAGGTGGGGCGCGAGGCCAAGGTGCAGATCGCCACCGACAACTTCATATCGCGCCGCCACGCCCTGATCGACCTGCAAGATCCGCACGTCTACCTCGAGGATCTGCGCTCCACCAACGGCACCTTCGTCGACGGCGAGCGCCTGCAGGGCCGCTGCGAGCTGACCAACGGCAAGGTGTTCAAGTGCGGTCGCACATGGCTTGAGATCAGCTGGTAAAGTGGAGTGCTGAAGGTTTTGCAGAGACTTGTTGGAGGCGCCTCCGAAGGATAGGCAAACCTTCAGCACGGAACGCTCAACCCATGAACTCGGCTGGCTGCAGGGGCGGCGGCCCGACCGGCGAAGCTCGGGCGCCTATGTTGGCAAGATACGCACTTTTCCTGATGTTTACCGCTCTTCTGGCCCTGCCCGGCCTGTCCGACGACATCTCCGGACCGCTTCGCAAGACCCTCACCGAGGAGTCCTGGGGCTCGATCTACTACGTTCCCACCGAGCTGAAAGACT
>CAYYHB010000318.1:0-2828 GCA_964471395.1 uncultured Burkholderiales bacterium
TGGCGAACTGGCTGGGCAGAAAGACCTGCGGATCCTGGCGGGCGATCTCCACGGCCCGCACCACGGCTGACTGGATGTGCAGCAGCTCCTCGAGCAGGTGCAACTCGGCCCCGAAGGAGCGGATCATGTTGCGCCGCTCCTGGCTCACCGAGCTGGGCATCATGATCACCACCCGGTATCCCTTCATCGCGCCCATCATGGCCAGGGCGATGCCGGTGTTGCCGCTGGTGACCTCCAGGATGGTGCCGCCCGGTTTGAGCTCGCCCCGCCGCTCGGCCTGGTCGAGGATGAAGTGGGCGATGCGGTCCTTGATGCTCCCGCCGGGGTTGAGGTACTCGGCCTTGGCCAGCACCGTGCAGCCGGTCTCCTGGCTCGAGCGCGCCAGCGGGAGGAGCGGGGTGTGGCCGATGGTCTGGCAGACGTTGCTGGGGGTCAGGCAGGTGGAGACCTGGCGGGGGCAGGTGACGAGGTTTGTCATGCCTCCATGATGCGTATCGGGGAGGGCTCGTCTTTGATCCGGATCAAGACCGACCTGGCCCTTCGGGACGTGGCCGAGAACACCGCGCCCTCGCTCAGACCTTCTGCCCGGCCGGGGCTCAAGTCCACCACAAGACGGGGTTTCCGGTCTCCGTCGAAGCGAGGAGGAGCAGAGCCCGGCGTATTCTCAATTGTTGACGGAGATCCCGGAGGGTTGCGGATGCTACACTCGTACGGCCCGGGTCCCCGCATTTCTCTCGTAGTTACGGAGGTTTTGAACGGCTCCGTCTGCTCCTTTGCCAATTCAGGCTGTCCATCCTAGAGTCGGCTGATTTGCGAGCCCCGCTTGTCCATCAGCGCCGAGCCCCGGCCCTCGAGCATATTTTCGAGCGCATAGTTCAGCTCTTCCATGGTGATGTGGGTGGCCACCAGCAGTTGGCATGCGCCCGCCGGCAGCGAGAGCTTGGCCGGCAGCGGCGGGCGCGCCGGGTTGATGCTGAATTGACCTACATTCCCGCCCAGGTTGACCTCCTCGATGCAGAAGGCTCCGTGCTTCTGCACTGGCGAAAGCACGTCCAGGTCTTTCAGGAGCTCGCGCTGCACGAGCCAGTTGAGGAACATCAGCGGCCACTGCGCCGGACCCTCGGTCAGCAGCATGATCTCGTAGCCGAATCCGGCCAGTCCGGCCGGAACCTGGCGCGGCTCGCGGCGGGCCAGGACGGCCTCGCTCTGCGAGCCATCCCTGCGATAGCTGGCCAGCGTCACGCAATTGGGCATGTCGGAGTTGCTCAGACCGAAGGTCGAATGGACCCAGAGCGGACCCAGCTTGGGGGCCGGAAACTGCACCAGACAGCCCCCGGGCCAGACGTCGATCAGGTTGCGCAGCTTTTGCACATCGGTCGGGAAAGGGCCGAAATGACTCTCGTACAGCATTTGGCGCGCCTCGTAATTCGCGTGCCAGGCGGCCTCTTCGGGCGATTGCTTCTTCTTGAAAATGCCCCCCATGCCGGGGAGCTTTGCTAGAGCGCCAGGAGCTCCTGCAGCAACGAGGCTCAGACCTCGTCCTCCCGCTTCTTGACCACCGACCACCCGGTCGATGTCCTCGCGGATGGTCTCGGACCGATCCGGCCCGCGCGCCAGGCGCAGCACCTCCTCGGCCACCGAGCCCATCCGGGCGATGTCCTGGGCATCCTGGGCCACCTGCGGTTGCCAGCGATAGTTGGCCAGGATTTCCTCCACCCTCTTGTGCATCGCCTTCCCGGTCACTTCGTTCAGCACCGGGTGCTCCAGCGCCGCCACAGCGATGGCCCAGCGTCCCTCCGGCGTTCTGGCCACCCGCAGCAGCCGGGCCGCCACCTCGGCGCTGGAGCGGGTGGCGGGACGAAGAGGCTGTCAATGAGCAGACTGACCGAGGGCCCGTTCCGACCGCTGGCCAGTCTCCCGCTCCATCAAGAGCTCCAGACCGGCTCGCGCTTCTCCAGGAACGAGCGCAGCCCCTCGACCGCGTCGCCGTGGGCCATCAGCTCGGTCAGGTAGAGCTGCTCGATGGCCTGGAGCGACTCCAGGCCGTCCTCGCCCAGGCGCAGCGCCTTCTTGGCCAGGCGGAGGGCCGAGCCGCTGAGGCCGGCCAGCGAGTCGGTCAGCTCGCGGGCCGCCGCGTCGAGCTGCTCGGCCGCTACCACTCGATTCACCAGTCCCAGCTCCAGAGCCCTGGCGGCGTCCAGGGTGGCTCCCGTCAGGATGAGCTCGCGGGCCAACCGCGGGGGGATCAGCCGGGGAAGCAGGGCGATACCCAGCGGCGGGAAGACGCCCAGGCGGATCTCGGGCAGGGCGAAGCGGGCGTTCTCGGCCGCCACCACCAGATCGCACACCAGCATCAGCTCCAGCCCTCCGCCCATGCAGGCCCCCTTGACCACCGCCAGGGTGGGCGCCGGGAAGCGCAGCAGCCGGCTCAGGGTCTGGCCGATGGCCCTGAGCATGGCGGCCGCCTGCTCGGGCATGTGCTCGCCCACATCGGCTCCGGCCGAGAAAGCCCGGTGGGGCGTCTCGAGGACCAGGGCCCGGAGGGGCTCACGCTCCAGCTCTCCGAGTCGCTCGTGCAGCTCCTCGAGCATGGCGATGGTGAGGATGTTCAGCGGGGGATGGTCGAGCACGATGCGGCCGACCGTGCCTTCTACGCGCGTGGTGATGGTGCCCATGGAGCCTCCTTCAAGCTGTCTGCCCTCCGTCCACGACCAGCACCGTGCCGGTGACGTGGCGGGCCCGCTCGCTGAGCAGGAAGGCGACCACTTCGGCCACCTCCTCGGGTTCTCCCAGCCGACCCAGGGCGGTCTCGCCCAGCGAGCGCTCCA
>CAYYHB010000319.1:0-2826 GCA_964471395.1 uncultured Burkholderiales bacterium
AGGGTCCCCTGGTGGACTTTGGCTTCCGCCTCCCCTCGGCCTTCGACAACCGGCCTCTGTCGTTCGACGAGTTCATGGAGCGGGTGGGTCAGGTCGTGTTTGTCTCGGCCACCCCGGCCGAGTTCGAGCGCAAGATCTCGAGCGTGATCGTGCAGCAGATCATCCGGCCCACCGGGCTGGTGGACCCGATGGTGGTCCAGCGTCCCGTGGAGGGCCAGGTGGACGACCTGCTAGCCGAGATCCGCGAGCGGGCCGCCCGCCAGGAGCGGGTGCTGGTGACCGTGCTGACCAAGAAGATGGCCGAGGACATGACCGACTACCTGGCCGGAGTGGGCGTGAGGGTGCGCTACCTGCACTCGGAGATCGATACCCTGAGTCGCATCGAGGTGCTGCGAGACCTGCGTTTGGGCCACTATGACGTGCTGGTGGGCATCAACTTGCTGCGCGAGGGGCTCGATCTGCCGGAGGTGTCGCTGGTGGCCATCCTGGATGCCGACCAGGAAGGCTTCCTGCGCAGCTCCACGTCGCTCATTCAGACCATCGGGCGGGCGGCCCGCAACGTGAGCGGCACGGTCATCCTGTATGCCAACAAAGAGACCCAGGCCATCCGGGAGGCGGTGGAGGAGACCCGGCGTCGGCGCGAGATCCAGCTCGCTTACAACGCCGAGCACGGCATCACTCCCCAGACCATCCGCAAGGCGGTCAACGACATTCTGGACACGCTGGCCCCCGGCGGCGCCCCCACCCGCGCGGCGGTGCGGGTGGAGAACAAGCACGAGCTGGGCATCGCCGAGCTGCAGGCGGCCGTCACGAGGCTGCAGGAGGCCATGGTGGAGGCGGCCCGCAACCTCGAGTTCGAGACCGCGGCCGCCCTGCGCGACGAGATGATCGAGCTGAAGATGGCCCTGGCCCGCAAGCTGGAGGGCTTGCCGGTGGGGGAGGCCATGGAGATGGTGGATCAGGGCCTGCTCGACGGGGTCAAGTTCTCCAAGAGCGGGGTGCGCAAGGCTCCCCCGAAGGCGGCGGCCCCGGGCGAGGCCGGCTCGACCCCCCTCGGCTCGCGGTTGGGACGGGCCCGCAACAAGGCGGTCAAGGCAGCCCGCAAGCGCTGAGCCCCATTTCAGGCGTGTCCGTGGACTGCTCTGAATAGGGCGCCCTTTTCGGGGCGCGGCCTCGGACTGAATCAGGCCGGCCCGCAGGCCCTGAGCACCCGTTCGTGCAGGCGGTCGAACCAGGCCTTGAGCAGCTGATCGTTCCAGGAGATGAGCCATGAGGCCAGCATGATGCGGTAGATGCCGCTTCTGGGCACTTTGACCGCGCGCCAGTCCGGTTGCTCGTTGAGCAGCGCCAGCGTCTCCAGACCGATCAGAATGGGCCACAGCACGGCCAGCCGCAGTCTGGTGCAGCGGGCCGGCAGGGCCAGGGCATAGCCCTCGGCGGCCCGGAAGTGGTCCAGCGCCACCCGCGTCCACCTTGCCCGGAGCTCGAGTGCCTCCAGGGGGGGGACCCCCAGCTTCTCGAGCTCGGTTCGCGGCAGGTAGCAGCGTCCGTTCTGCAAGTCCTTCGGGAGGTCGCGCAGCACGTTGGTGAGCTGCAGGGCCTGACCGAAGCTGACCCCCAGCCGGCTCATGGCTTCGGGGTCGAGGTGGCGCAGGGCGGGGTGGTGCAGCAGGGTAATCCTGGTCCAGAACGGGCCCACGCAGCCCGCTACCAGGTAGGTGTAGCGGTGCAGGTCGTGCTCGGTCTCGATGGGACAGCCCTCGAGGTCCTCCAGCATCCCCTGGGTCAGGGTTTCCAGAACCTCGCGGGCTGCCTCGAGCTCGGCGAGAGGCAAGCTCTCGAGCAGCTCGAGCACCATGGGCAGACACAGTAGCAGGCGGCGCTCGCCGGCGTCCTGCTGGCGGTTGGCGACACTGGCCGCCAGCTGCTCTAGCAAGTCGGGATCGCGCTGACCCGTGATGGCGGCGCGCAGCCGGACGAGGAACTGGAGTCGTTCCTCGCCGGGCAGCGCGTCGGTGTCAGCGATGGTGTCGGCGGCCCGGGCCACCAGGTAGGTGACGCCCAGGGTCTCGCGGCTGCGGCGCGGCAGGATGCGCAGGGTCAAATAGAAGGCTCGTGAGACCTCGCGCAGCACCTCGCCCAGCAGCCAGTTGCGCTCGCGGGCGAGCACAGCTTACTTCTTGCCGGGGAGTTCCACCAGGGTGACTTCGAAGACCAGGTCGGCGTTGGGCGGGATGGGTCCGCCCGGGGTGCCCTGCTCCCCGTAAGCGAGCTTGGAGGGGATGTAGAGGCGGCGGGTCTCGCCAACCTTCATGCCCTGCAGGCCCTCATCCCAGCCCGGGATGACGTTGCCCTGGCCGAGGGGGAACTTGATCGGCTCGCCCCGGGTCAGGCTGCTGTCGAAGGGCGTGCCATCGGTCAGCCAGCCGGTGTAGTGAGCGCTGACCATGTCGCCGGCGGCGGCGGTGCCCTTGTCGGTGCCCTCGATCAAGATGGTGTAGCTCAGCCCGCTCTCGGTCTTGGACTTGCCGGTCTCGCCCTTCTTGGGCGGAACGGGCTTGGAGGGGTCGTGCTTGCTGGTTTCGCCGGGGCTGGCGTCCGGGGAGGGGCTAGCATCCGGGCTCGCGCTGGCGGCAGGGCTGGCTTCGTCGCCAGGGGAGGCGGCCACGTCCGAGGGGCTCGGGCTTTCGCTGGCCTGGGCCTGCGTGGGGGTGGCGGTGGGAAGGCTCGCGCCGGTGGTACCTCCGGGGGAGGGAGGCTGGCCGCAACCAAGCGTCAGAAGGCCCAGGCTGAGGGCCAGAAGAGTGCGTTTCATGGGGATTCCTT
>CAYYHB010000320.1:0-2826 GCA_964471395.1 uncultured Burkholderiales bacterium
TATGGTTTCGGCCGGTCAGAAAGCGCGATAAATTCGTGTTCGATTTTCCTCGGGTGTGATCACACGGTGAGAATCGAGCCCCTCTATGGTTAGGCGCGAATCTCACCGTGACGGACTACTCGCGGCCGGCTTCCACCAGGATGCGGATGCTGACCTCGTCGCCGAGCACCGTTCCGCCCTTGTCCAGGGCGCGGTTGTAGACCAGGCCGAAATCTTTGCGGTCGATGGTGAACTCGGTGCGGAAGCCGATGAGCTCGCTGCCCGGCTTGGGGCCTGGTGTGGTGCCCAGAATGGTGACGGGTACGGTGATGGCCTTGGTGACCCCGTGAATGGTCAGCTCGCCCACCACATCGAGGTGCTCTTTGTCACGCGCGATGACTTTCTTGCTCACGAACGAGAGCGTGGGATACTTGTCTACGTTGAAGAAGTCGGGGCTGCGCAGGTGATCGTCGCGCTTGTCGTTGTCGGTGTCGATGCTTTTGGCCTGAATGGTGAAGTTCACCGAGGATGCGGCCGGGTTGGCGGCATCATAATCGATGTTGCCCACGAACTCGCGAAAGCGCCCCTCCACGTAGCTCACGAAGTGGCGGATGGAAAAGACCACGTTGGAGTGGGCTGAATCCACCTCGTAGACCTTGGCCAGGGCAGCCTGAGGCAGCAACAGGGCCACCGTGAGTGCGGTTAGAATGGCTTTCTTCATCGCTTTGCGACCTTCTTTCTGGGAGATAGTTTAAGGTCAAATTGTTTTCGGACCCGTCCGGGACTTTCCTGCCGGGGGGGATCGGCCCCGATTCTTCAGAAGGCTGGGCGATGCAACCCGCCGAGTTTCGTCGCCAGGCCCACCTGCTCTCCGATTGGATCGCCGACTACCTGGAGGATTCGGAGCGCTACCCTGTGCTCTCTCAGGTCAAGCCCGGGGCCATCCGGGACGGGCTTCCCGAGGTGGCGCCGCATGAGGGCGAGCCGATGGAGGCCATCTGGGAAGACTTCCAGCGCATCCTCATGCCCGGTCTGACCCACTGGAACCACCCGGCCTTCTTTGCCTACTTTTCCATCAGCGCCAGCCCGCCGGGGGTGCTGGCCGAGTTCCTGTCGGCCGCCCTGAACCAGCAGGCCATGTTGTGGCGCACTTCGCCGGCCGCCACCGAGCTCGAGCAGGTCACGCTGGGCTGGCTGCGCCGTCTGATCGGCCTGCCCGATCTGTTTGAGGGCGTCATCTATGACACCGCCTCCATCTCCACCCTGCACGCCCTGGCTGCCGCTCGCGAACGGCTCGGCCGGGACATCCGCCGGAAGGGGCTGTCGGGTCAGCCTCCGATCACGGTCTATTGCAGCCAGGACACCCACTCCTCGGTGGACAAAGCCATGATCTTGCTCGGGCTCGGGCAAGACTTTCTGCGCAAGATTCCCACCGACGAGAGCTTTCGGGTACGGCCCGACCTGCTGCAAGAGGCCATAGCTCGCGACCGGGCGGCAGGCTACCTGCCGATGGCGGTGGTGGCTACCGCCGGCACCACCTCCACCAGCAGCGTGGACCCCATTGCGGCCGTGGCCGAGATTTGCCAGCGGGATGGATTGTGGCTGCACGTGGACGCCGCCTACGCCGGCCCGGCTGCCATTTGCCCCGAGTATCGCTGGATTCTCGAGGGGGCCGAGCGGGCCGACTCGCTCACCCTCAATCCCCACAAATGGCTGTTCGTGCCCTTCGACCTCAGCGTGCTCTACGTGCGCGACCTGCACACTCTGAAGGCCGCTTTCTCGCTCGTCCCCGAATACCTGCGCACCGACGAGGAGACACTCAACTTGATGGACACCGGCATCCAGCTCGGGCGGCGCTTTCGCAGCCTGAAGCTGTGGTTCATCATGCGAAGTTACGGGGTGGAGGGCTTGCAGGCCATGATCCGCAAGGCTTGCGAGCTGGCCCAGCACTTTGCTCGCCGGGTGGAAGAGCATCCTCACTTCGAGCTGCTGGCTCCCGTGCCGCTCAGTCTGGTCTGCTTCCGCGCCTGTCCACCCGGAGTGGAAGACCTGGACGCCCTCAATGAGGAGCTGATGCAGAGCTTGAACGCGAGCGGAGAGGCCTTCCTCTCCCACACCCGGCTGGGGGGCAAGCTGGCCCTGCGTCTGGCAGTGGGCCACATGAGTACCCGCCAGGAGCACGTCGATCGGGTCTTCGAGCGTCTGGAGGGATATCTGGCTTCGAGGGCAAACTCGCGAGCGCACTCACCCGAATGAAGGAGCTCAAACCGTGAAATCACCGGTCCGTGTCACCGTTACCGGCGCCGCCGGCCAGATCGGCTACGCCATCCTATTCCGTATCGCCAGCGGAGCCATGCTCGGCCCCGACCAGCCGGTCATTTTGCAGCTCCTGGAGATCACGCCCGCCCTGAAGGCCCTTCAGGGCGTGGTGATGGAGCTCGAAGACTGCGCCTTCCCGCTGCTGCACGGCATCGTCACTTCCGACGATCCAAACGTGGCCTTTGGCGACGCTGACTACGCCATTCTGGTGGGAGGCATCCCGCGCAAGCCGGGCATGGAGCGCTCGGACCTGCTGGCAGCCAACGGCGGCATCTATCGCCCCCAGGGGCAGGCCCTCTCCAATCACGCGCGCAAGAGTGTGAAGGTGCTGGTGGTGGGCAACCCGGCCAACACCAACTGTCTGATCGCTTACTCAAACGCTCCCAACCTTTCGCCTCGCCAGTTCACAGCCATGATGCGGCTGGACCACAACCGGGCCATCTCGCAGCTGGGCCAGAAGCTGGGCAAGCCGGTGACGGCCATCAAGAAGATGACCGTGTGGGGCAACCACAGCACCACCCAGTATCC
>CAYYHB010000321.1:0-2808 GCA_964471395.1 uncultured Burkholderiales bacterium
TCCCGATGGCTACCGGGCGAATCTGATCCTCGCTGAGCTTGAGCACGTCCTTGAACACTCCCCAGTTGGAGGCATTGAACATCCCGCCCAGGCTGACGGCAAAGAGCATCAGGCAGGAGGCGAAGTTGGCCGAGAGACCACTGCCGGTCAGGATGGGCAGGGCCAACGATCCAACCATCACCACCGCTCCCAGGCCGGTGAGCGAGCAGAAAGCGCCCGCCATGGCGGCGGTCATGAAGAAGGCCAGCAAGAGCTTGCGATCGCCGGCATACTCGGCGGCCACCCGCACGATGCGCTGGGCGATGCCCTGGCGCATCACGACCTGTGACAGCACGGCCCCGAAGATGGCGAACATCATGGCCTCGGACAATCGCTTGGTGCCGTCGCGCAGGATGCTGTCGAACATGAGCTTGCGGAAGCTGGGGTCGTCGGCCGTGGCGCCCGTCCAGGGCAGGCCGGCGGCCAGGCCCGAGACCAGACCGATCAGCAAGGCCATCAGGGGCAGGGCCAGCAGGGCCGGGATGCGCTTGGTCATCATCATCCCCGCCAGCACCAGGAAAATCAGCAAAATGAGCAGCCCGGCCAGCATGTAGCAGAAGATTATTCAAGCCGGCTCGAAAACCTTTCGAACAGCTGAGCTCACTCGTAGCGGGGGAAGCTGTCGTGAGCGGGGATGTCCCAGGTCTTGCGCCACAGAGAGCCGGCGCCATCGACGCGCAGGGTCTCGCCGCTGATGAAGGCGGCCGCCGGGGAGAGCAGGAAGACCACTGCCGCTGCCACCTCGCGCTCGGTGCCCATCCGCTTGGCCGGGGTGTCCCGCACCACCTGCTCGAGCACTCCCTGCACCTCGGGCGGATAACTCTCCAGCCCTGAGCTCTGGATGAGGCCTGGGGCCACGGCGTTGACCCGGATGCCCCGGGCGGCCCACTCCACGGCCAGGGTGCGGGTCAGGTTGACCACCCCGGCCCGGGCGGCTCCGGTATGGGCCATGCCAGGAAAACCGCGCCACATCTCGGCCACGATGCTCACGATCGCCCTGGCGCCGGCTTTCTGGGCGGCCTGGCACATAAGGAAGGTGCCCGTCAGGTTGGTGTCGATCACGGCCCGCCAGCCTCTGGCCGAGATAGCCTCGGCCGGACTGAAGAACTGCCCGCCAGCGTTGTTGACCAGGGCGTGCACCGGGCCTTCGGCAAAGAGCGAGGCCACCTGGGCCTCGTCGCGGATGTCGGCCAGCTGGTAGCTGGCCCGCTCACCCAACTCGGCGCAGGTGGCCTGCAGTGGCTCCTCCCGGCGGGCGGCCAGTCGGACCCGGGCCCCCAGATCGACCAGCTCGCGGGCGATGGCTTTCCCGATGCCGGTGCCTCCTCCCGTGATGAGGACGGTCTGGCCTTCGAACAGGTCGGGTCGAAAAATGGACTCCACGCGGGCCGGCTTCGCAGCCGGGGGTCCGGCCTCCCGCCGGCCCGCGGGAGGCTCAGGAGCAGCAGGTGGGGCTGCAGCAGCTCTGTTTGGCAGGCTTGCGCGCCCGCACGAAGCCTGAGAAAACGGCCCCGTCAAGCTCGGGCGAGAGGCTGGCCGGGTCGATTCCCTGGCTCTCCAGAAAGCCGCGCGCATCCTCCACCTGGTAGATGCGGGTCGGCTCGATGGAGACCTCCTCAAAGCCCGCCGCCCGCAACTGGGCCAGATAGTCCTGCTCGGTCAGGGCACCGGCCACGCAGCCAACCCAGAGCTCGAGGCTCTGGCGCACCACCTCGGGCAGCGCCGTGCGGGTCACCACGTCCGACACCGCCAGTCGCCCGCCGGGCTTGAGCACCCGGAAGGCCTCGCGGAACACCTGCTCTTTGTCGGCCGAGAGATTGATCACGCAGTTGGACACGATCACGTCCACCGAGTTGTCCTCAAGAGGGATGTGCTCGATCTCGCCCTTCAAGAACTCCACGTTGGTCAGGCCAGATTTCTTCTGGTTCTCGTGGGCCAGGGCCAGCATCTCGTCGGTCATGTCCAGGCCGTAAGCCTTACCCGTGGGCCCTACCCGTCGAGCCGAGAGCAGCACGTCGATGCCACCGCCTGAGCCCAGGTCGAGCACGGTCTGCCCCGGCTCAAGATCGATCAAGGCGGTGGGATTGCCGCACCCCAGCGAGGCAAGCAACGCCTCCTCGGGCAGCTGGCCGATCTCCTCGGCGTTGTAGAGGTTGGAGCAGATCGGGTCGACCTGCATGGCCGAGGCAGCCGAGGTACCGCAGCACGAGGCCCGGCCCTCCTTGACCTGCAGGGCGGCCTGGCCGTATTTTTCTTTGACGATTTCGCGTACGTCACTCATGAGCAACAGTCCTCCTTTGGATTGCGGATGCAGCATTGCGCCGTCAGGAACCTGAGCAGGCCCTGCAGCGTCTCCCAGTTGACCCGGTAACGCAGGTAGGTGCCCTCCCGGGTGACGCTGAGAAGCTGCTCGTTCTTCATTTTGTCCAGATGATGGGACAGGGTCGAGGACGGAATCTGTAGCTCTTCCTGGATCTCCTGCACCACCAGCCCGCCGGGGGAGGCTTCCACCAGCAGCTTGAGGATGCGCAGTCGTACCGGGTTTCCCAGGGCGGCAAGGCGGTCAGCGTAAGCTTCCAAGAGTTCGTCCATGTTTCTAGAATATTCGAATAATTGAGAGTTGTCAAGCGGGTAACATCCCGGTCCTGGGTCGGGGCCCCGCGACAGTGTAACCTGGTGCCATGGCACTTATTCACAACAGCGCCTGGGGCTATAGCCCGGTGGGGCGCGCCGAGCCTGATGGCTCGCTGCACGGCAATCCCTACGCCT
>CAYYHB010000322.1:0-2776 GCA_964471395.1 uncultured Burkholderiales bacterium
TCTGGCGCTCGCGCTCGACCTGCTCGACCCGGCGAGCGTTCTCGATGGCCAGGGCTGCCTGGTCGGCCACCGACTGGAAGAAGTCGAGCTGGTCGACAGTGAAGCTGGATGGCTCGCTACGACGCAGCATAAGCACCCCGGTGATCTGCTCTCGATGGCGTAGGGGAGCGCACAGTGAGGAGGTGATCTCGTCGGGTCGCTCCACCAGATGGGTGAAGCGCGGGTCGGTTACCTTGCCGTTGAGCAGCAACAGCTCCCCGGTCTGAGCCACCCAGCCGGCGATCCCCTCACCGCGCTTAACCCGAGTGCGGGAGATGATCTCGCTCGAGAGCCCGATGGCCGCCCCGATGGTGAGAACGTCCTCTTCGGCCAGCATGATGGAGCCGGCCTCGGCCTCGAAAAGGGGCAAGAGCATATCCAGAATGCGGGTGAGGACCTCTCCCAGCTCAAGCGTGGAGTTGAGAGCGCGACCGATCTCGTACAGGGCGACGAGCTGGTCGCGAGAACGGTGCTCCCCTTCGCGGATGGCCACCGCTGAGCGGTTTACGGAATCCCCAGGCTGAGGTGGCGGTATACCTCGGCCAGCAGCTTCAGAGGGCTGAAAGGCTTGGTCAGGTAGGAATCGGCGCCGGCCTGCTGGCCCTCTTCGATGTCGGCCGCCTGGCCCTTGGCGGTCAGCAAGATGACGGGGATAGAGCGGGTGCCCGGGTCGCCCTTGATCTCGCGGCAGACGGCGTAGCCATCCATCTTGGGAATCATCACATCCAGAATTACCAGGTCGGGATGGGCCTGCCGGGTCAAATCGAGCGCGTGTTCCCCATCCGCCGCCTCCATAAGCTCGAGGCCCGAGTCCTCCAGGCACACCCGGACGACTTCGACAATGTGAGGCTCATCGTCGACTATCAAGACTTTCTTCGGCAAGCTGGCGTCCCTCTCGTTTACCCGAGCAGTCTCTCGACGTCGGGCTTGGTCTTTTTGATCTCCAAACGGATTCGGCCAAGATTGGCACCGGTCTTGGCGCAAACCACCAGGACGTTCCGGTTTTTCAAAATCTCGGAGGTGATCTGCATGTGCGCGAACTCGAGGTAATGGTGGTTCACGGGCGACTTCCCGAGAGAGTCGGCCGCTTGCCGCCCCAGCGACAGGCTGTGAGAAACCAGCCGGACCAGAGGGTCCAACTCGCCCACGGAGGGGGCGTGGTTGTCCACCAACGCTCCTTCGGCGTTCAGAATGAGCGCACCCTGAACCCCATCCAGGCGACAAAAGTTTTCCAGCACTTTGGCCAGTTCGGACAAAGACTCTGCCTCACAAATAAAGCCGCCTGTCGCATTCAGCGCGCGGATTGAGTCCGGGTTCTCGCTCGAGTGAGGGTTTCCTTCAGCCACCACAGAAAGGCTGCGGCCAGGCCCGCCAGCACGGGCTCCAACGGCAGCAAGTAGCGCGCCTCGACGTGGATGAGGCAGTAGGGTAGGCTGACCACAGCCAGCAGCACCCAGACGGGACCCAGGCGTCGCCCGCCCACAATTAGCCCGCCGACTGCCAGGACAACCAGAATGCGCTGGCAGGTCTGGGAGACCAGGAAAAGGATATGGAGGCGTGCCCGGGGTACGCGGGACGCATCGTAGTTGACCAGGCCGTCGTCGGCTGCCCACCAGAGCCGGCCCGCCTGGGCCAGCACGTGGACCAGGTAGGCGGCCGGATGGTCTCGGATGGCCTGCACGGCCAGGGCCGAGAGGTGCCGGTCGATTGCCACCACCTCCTCGGGAGGCAGGTCCTTGCCCTGGCGCCACTGGAGGAGATAGCGCTGGAACTCGGCCTCACCGGCGGGGGGGCGACCGGTCAAGTGAACGGCGCCATCGAAGGTGACACCAAACCAGAGGGTGATGCCCAGGCCGCTCACCAACAACGGGGTAGGACGGCCGCCCGGCAAGGTGGCGTTGCGAATGGTCCACGGTAGCAAGAGCAGGGAGCAGGTCAGGAGGGCCAGGGGAAGCTGGCGACGGCAGGCAAGCAGCGCCAGCGCCGCCACCGGCAGCAGAGCCGGGCGAGTCAGGATCAAGAGGGCCGCCAGAGCTCCCAGCACAGCCGCACCGCCGGCGGTGGGAGACTTTGCCAGGGTCAGGGCCCGATCCAGGATGGCCATGAGCAAGAAGCCGGCAAGGCACTCGGTCAGGGCCAGGCTGGGAAAGAAGGCCGCATAGGGACTCAGGAGGTAGAGGGCCAGAGCGGGCAGAGCCAGTTGAGACGCCATCTGACGCAGCCTCCGATAGAGGATGAGGCCGGTGCCCAGGTCGAGGGCTGTCTGCAAGAGCAGCATCAAAACCGGGGCAGGAACGCCGCTGAACTGACTGAGAGAGATGGCGCCGGCCAGAACCAGGGGCAGAGCAGGCGGACGCTGCAGGTCCGGATAGTAGGGCGGGGTGGGACTGTGGGAGTATCCGCGACCCTGCAGCAGGTTGCTGGCCAGCAGGACGTGGTGGTAGATATCGCCTAAGGTTGCTCGGGGAACCAGCTCGAACAAGCTGACCCGCAGCACGACGCCCAGCAACAGGACCAGCAGCAGCAGGCTGCGAGCAGAGCGGCTCAGCTCAGGAGGCGCTGAGGGGACGAATGTTGACCACATCGCCCTCGTTCAAGCCCATGGACTTCATCATGTTGGTGTGCAGGCCCACGTACCCGGCCAGTTTCTTGCCGGACTGACACTTGTATTCGAAGATTTGGCCGGTGGAGGTCTCCATCTCGACCGTGAAGGTGGATTTGAGGTCGTAGCCCCAGT
>CAYYHB010000323.1:0-2759 GCA_964471395.1 uncultured Burkholderiales bacterium
GGTATCGCCCCGAGATGCCCGAGGAGGAAGGCTGGCCGCTCATGAAGCTGGGCCGGCTCTCGGAGGCGCGTCGCAAGATGGAGGCGGTGCTGGCAAGCTCCAAGGAAGAGCGGGCCCGGGTCACGGCCTACAACACGCTGGGAGCCATCGAGCTGGAGGCCCACGACATCAAGGCCAGCCGGGACTGGTACGCCAAGCTGTGGCAGGAGATCAAGGAGCGCGGCTGGGATCTCGAGTGCACCTTCCCCCGCAACCTGGCCGAAGCCGAGGAGATGCTGGGCAACTACAGCCAGGCCGAGGAACTCTTGCTGGAATCCTCCAAGCACCCCAATCCGTGGGCCTACACCAACCCCTGGGGAGACCTGGCCAACCTCTACATCGATCAGGGCCGCTTTCCCGAGGTGCTCTCGGCCATCAAGCGCATGGAGGCCTGGGGGGCCACCAGCGTGCCCATCGTGGTCAGCCAGACCTGGGCCGAGCGCCAGACCACCACCGCCTACGCCCTCTACGCCATGGGTTACGACGATGCGGCCGAGCGACTGATGCGGCGCATCATCTACCGGCCCGATCGCAACATGGGCACCTCCTCCAAGGCCTACCTGGTGGAGGTGATCAACCTGGGCATCTACCGGGGCGTTCTGATCGCGCGCTGCGAGCGGGTGCGCGAGGAGATGAGCTGGAGCACCTGGACGCGCTGGTTCGAGCTGGGCGCCCAGCTTGTCAACCTCACCCAGGAGCTGGACCAGATCACCGACCGCACGGCCGCCCTGGTGGTGGGCGAGGGCGGGCTTCCGGCCGGGGTGCAGTGCCACCAGACGGGCTCGTTTTACTCCAGCTGGATGCTGCCGGACGTGAACAACCTGTTCGGCACCGGGGTGGTGGCCGCCCAGATCGATCGCATTCTGCACGACGACAAGCACACCACCCTGGAGGTGGAGAAGCCCTACCTGCAGGCCGTGCTGGCCGAGGGAGAATGGCTGGGAGGCAGCCGCGACAGGGCCCGTAAGGCGTTGGAGAAGGCGTTGACCGACCTGGCCCCCAGCCAGATGCTGCTGCGGGCCCGCATGGAAGCCGAGCTGGGCGACACGCTGTGGCGCCAGGGCAAGCGCCAGGAAGCGCTCGAGCACTTCGACAAGACCTTCCAACTCGACGGGGCCATGTTCCGGCGCCTGGGCATCCGGTTGCCGGTCACGGTGATCTCCAGTGGCGGTTCCCAGGCCTCGCGGGCGGCCGGCTATCTGCGCAACTCGCCTCGCTTCTTCTCGGACTCGAATGGCTTCAAAGTGCACGTGACCGAGGGGGCGGCCGGGCTGTCGGCCACTCTGTCCGACTTCCGGGGCACCCGCATCGCCGAGGTCAGCAGTCCCGCCAAGAACACCTCCGACGAGACCGTGCGCGCCTTCTGCGCCCGCTTCCACGAGTATGTCTTCTCGGCCCGAATGGACCTGAGCCAGAGCGACATCAACTCGCTCAACGGCTCCACCGCGGCCACCTCGGCCGCCCGCGAGGACCTGCTCAAGACACTGCGCATCGAGCCCCAGAGCCCGCCGTGAAAGCGGTCATGTTCGATATCGGGGGGGTGGTCATCGGGGCTGGGCTGGAGCGCTACCTCGAGCGCGCCCAGACGCTGTTCGGCTCGGAGGAGCCCATGAAGCGCGAGCTGGTGGCGCGCGTGCGCGACCTGGAGATGGGCAAGATGACCAGCTTCGAGTTCTGGGACGGCATCGGGCAGACGCTGCTGCGAGCAGGCGAGGGGCGACGACCGCGCCCGCGCCACTTCCAGAACCTGTGGCGAAACCTGATGCTGGACTCGCTGGCGCCCAACCGTCCCCTGCTCTGGCTCTGCCAGGCCATCGCCCGCAACGGTCTCATCGTGGGGGCGGTCTCCAACACCATTCAGGACCACGCCGAGATCCTGATCGAAAAGGGGATCTACGTGCCCTTCGACCCCTGCGTGCTCTCCTGCTTCGTGGGCATGCGCAAACCCGACCCGGAGATGTTCAAGCTGGCTGCCCGTCAGGCTCGCGTGAGCCCCTACCAGTGCATCATGGTGGACGACAACGCCGACAACCTGCCCGCCGCCGCCAGCATCGGCATGGTGACCCACCACTACCGCGACGTGAACCGGTTGGCCCAGGCCCTGAAGGGTCACAAGCTCATCACGCCTCTGCAGATGAGGCGTTTTCAGGAGGTGTCCGCTGCCGAAGGACTCCTTTGACTGCCCCTGGCTGACGCGCCGCGAGGACTATCCCCGCCACGGGACGCTGCGCGATCAGTGGCAGCACTTCATGCGCTACGCCGTGCTGGCTCCCTCCAGTCACAACAGCCAGCCCTGGAGGTTCGTGCTCAAGGGCGAAGCTCTGGAGCTCTGGCCCGATCCCAGCCGCCACCTGGCCGTGGCCGACCCCGAGCGGCGCGAGTTGACGCTGGCCTGCGGGGCGGCCCTGTTCTGTCTGCGCCTGGCAGCCTGGTCGGTGGGGGCAGGCCTGGAGGTGAACCCCTCGGCCAGTTCGGAGCGGCCGCTGGCCTCGATCACCCGCGCACCTCTGGAGTGCGAATTCGACTGGGAGCCCGAGTTCGCCGCCCTCCCCTATCTGCGCATGGACTTTCGGCCCTTCCGGGTGGATACGCCCACCCCGGCCCTGTTGCGCGCCGTCACCCGGCCCATCCTGGGCGGTTTTCCGCGCGGCTTCAAGTCATACTGCGGCCCGGTGCAGGTGGGCCTGGTGCGGGATGATACCGGGCGCCAGGCCATCAGC
>CAYYHB010000324.1:0-2723 GCA_964471395.1 uncultured Burkholderiales bacterium
GGGTGCGATCCACCCGAAAGATCGGTCCCCCCTGCTCCTCGGCCTGGGGCTTGCCCTCGTCGAACAGCACCCCCATGCCCGGCTTCAGGTCGAGCGGCGCGGTGGCCAGCGAGGAGGTGGTGCCCCCGAAGGAGGGCAGGGGAGAGGACACCTCCCCCAGGGCCGCTCGCTCCGGCTCGGGGGAAGGATCCACCAGCACCCGGTCCGGCCCCAGGGCGGTCACGCGGCCCAGGTAGATGCCCCGGTGGCGGGGGAAGCGGCCCTCCACCAGGTGCTGGTGGTCGCTGCCGGCCAGAAAGCCGTCCGAGAACCCGCGCGAGTAAGCCAGAGTGAGGTCGCGCACATCCCGAGCCAGCTGCTCCTCGTCGGGTCGCGTCAGACCGCGGGTCACCGCGTCCACCCAGCGGCGCATGCTCTCCACGGCCGTGCGGACGTAAGTGGGGCCCTTCTGGCGTCCCTCGATCTTGAGGGTGTGGATGCCCAGCTCGGCCAGCTCGGGCACGGCCCGGAATCCGGCCAGGTCCTTGGGGCTGAGGAGGTACTCCACGTCGCCCAGCGGGCGAGTCACGCCGTCCACCACCAGCTCGTAGGGCATCCGGCAGGCCTGGGCGCACTGGCCCCGGTTGGCCGAGCGTCCACCCCAGGCCTCGCTGGAGAGGCACTGGCCGCTCCATGACACGCACAGGGCGCCCAGGATGAACACCTCCAGCTCGAGCCTGGTCTCCTGGCGCAGGCGCCGGATCTCCTTGACCGAGAGCTCGCGGGGCACCACCACCCTGGTGATGCCCAGCGTCTCGGCAAAGAGCGCCCCCTCGGCGCTGGAGATGGTCATCTGGGTGCTGGCGTGCAGCTCGAGCTCGGGGCAGATGGCCCGGGCCAAGAGAGCCACGGCCGGGTCCTGAACGATCAGGGCGTCCACGCCAGATTGCGCCACCTGGCGCAGGATGCGGTCGAGGGCCGCCAGCTCGCTCTGAAAGACCAGGGTGTTCAGGGTGAGGTAGGCTCGGGCGCCCGAGCGGTGGATGGTCTGCACGGTCTCTGCCAGGTTGGCCAGGGAAAAGTTCTCGGCCCGGGCGCGGGCATTGAAGCCCTCGTCCAGGCCGAAGTAGACCGCGTCGGCCCCGGCCGCCAGAGCGGCTGCCAGCGATTCCTGGTCGCCCGCGGGGGCCAGAACCTCGGGGGGGATGGCGACCCCTAGGCCGGAGCCGTCTTGGCCACCCGGTCGATGGCCCGCTGGCCGCCCCAGCGCGAGACGATCTCGTCGTCATACTCGTCGGCCACCAGCACCACCGAGAGCACCGAGCTCTTCAGCTCGGGCTGGTCGCAGGTCGAGCCCAGAATGGTGTGCTCGAAGAAGATGTCCCCGTCGGGATCGATGCCGAAGGCGCCAAAGCTCATGCGGTCGTTCTCGCGGAGCAGATAGTGCATCAGCTCGGGGGTCAGCTCGGCCCCGGTGACCACCCAGGCCCGGGTGGAGATGACCGCCTCCTCCTCGCGCCAGGGATAGACCATGGTGAGAGCCAAGGCTGAGCCCACCGACACGCTGAAGGCAGGCGCGTCCTCGCGCTGGCCGGCGAAGGAGCCGAAGAGGTCTTTCATCCAGGGGACGATCTTCTCGAAGGTCGCTTTTTGTGCGGGAGATTCGAACTGTATCACGTTAGCAGCCCCACCTGTCTTTGATTGGTGGGGGATCTAGTCGGTAACAGCGGCCATTTTTCCTGCAAACTGGCCACTTTTCCAGAGCTGCTCGAAGTCGCGCACGAACTCTTCCTGGCGGAAGCTGGCGTCGTAGGAGTGCAGCCGCTCAGCCTTGACGGCCTCCTCGGCGGTCCAGCCTTTGGTGATGCGCCAGCAGGCGATCATGGTGCCGGTGCGGCCGATGCCGGCTTTGCAGTGCAAGAACATCGGGTTGTCGGGCGAAGCCTCGTCGGCCAGAGTGATGAACTGCGCCAGCTCCTCGTGGCTGGGGGTCTGGTAGTCCTCTACCTGAATGTTGACGTGCTGCACGTCCTTCCAGCTGGGCGGATCCCACTGACAGAAGGGGCTGTGTTGATCGGAGCCGCGCAGGTCCACCACCGTCTTGACCCCGCGGGCGATCAGCCAGTCAACGCCCTCCTGGGTGGGCTGACCGCCCCGGTAGATGCCCGGAGCCGCCTCGCGAAAGTTGGGGATGGCGTCGATGCCGCAGCGCACGCCGACCACTTCTCTGGGGAAGCGAGCGGCCCCCTCGAAGGAGTTGTCCAGCGCAATGGTGCGCACTTTCTCGAGCGCCTTGCGCACCTCGGGACGGCTGCCCGGGTGGGCGCCCAGCGACTCGACCGCGCCCGCCTCCAGGGCCTGGCGCAGCTCCCACAGGGCGGTGCGCATGCTCTGCTTGACCTCGACCGAGTTGGTGGGGGAGAGCGAGCAGGCCAGCTCGCTGACCGAATCGAGCTTCTCGCGGGTGAGCTGATCCCAGGCGGGGAGGTCTTTTTCGATTTGCGCGGCGCACTCGGTCATACGCGCATCCAGGGTCGAGCGCATCTCCTGGAATGAGACCGGACCGGTCAGGGTAGGGATCCTCACCCTGCCAGATTAGCTGTGGCGGCCCAAAGAAAACTGAAAGCGTGGCACCGGCACCTCGAACGGTCGCTCCTGGCGCACGGCCAGGTAGGGTTCCCACCAGCGCGCGAACTCCGACTTGAGGGCCGGCACGGTGCCGTGGCGGACGAGCACGCGGTCGT
>CAYYHB010000325.1:0-2661 GCA_964471395.1 uncultured Burkholderiales bacterium
CCTCGCCGAGCCCCGAGCCCTCGCCGAGCCCCGAGCCCTCGCCGAGCCCCGAGCCTTCCGGACAGCCCACGGCTGAGGGCGAGCCGGACGGCCAGGACCGGCGCGCTCGTCGCGTAAAAGACCCGGCTCCTCCCGTCCCGGTCGGCAAGACGGTACGGGTGCGCTTCGAGATCGCTGCCAGCGGAGAGGCGCGCGTATCGATTCTCAGCGGAACCGGCGACCTGGCACTGGATAAACAGATTGAGACCGTTCTGAGCCAGTGGCGCTGGGAACCGGCCATCCAGGGCGGGCAACCGGTGGACTCGGTGGAAGTGTTCCGGGTCTCGGGCGGAGAAGCAGCCGGCCGTGAACATCGCCGTCTTAGGAGCCGGGGCAGCCGGGCTGGCAGCCGCCGGCGAGCTGGCCAAGAAGGGTTGCCAGGTCACCGTCTTCGAGGCCCGCGACCGCATCGGGGGCCGCATCTGGACCGACCGCACCTTCGGCTACCCGATCGAGTTGGGAGCAGCCTGGCTGCACACCGGGATGGCTCATCCCTACGCCGCCCGCTCGGGCGGACGCACCCGCCAGAGCGATCCCTACAACCTGCTCCTGTTCGACCCTCAGGGGAAAGCGGTGGATTCGGCCCGATGCCGCGAGCTGGCGGCCATGCAGGTGAGCGGCGTGGGCCGGGCCTTGCGGGCCGGCACCCAGGCCGGACGCCCCCTGAGCCTTCGTCAGGCCTTCGAGCAGGCCACCCCCGAGCCGGCCGAGGAGGTCTGGCTGGGCCGGGCCCGGGCCCTGCCCGTGGCCGACATCGACTCCCTCAGTGGGCGCTGGGACCCGGGGGCCGACGAGCCCCCGCCCAACCAGGACCTGCTGCCCCTGGAGGGCTACGACTCGCTGCTCTCGACCGAAGGCTTCAGCCTGCGCCTGGAAGAGCCGGTGGAGGTGGTGCGTTGGGGCGCCGACGTGGAGCTGGTGACACCCCGGGGCTCCTCCCGCTTCGACAAGGCGGTCCTGACCCTTCCGCTGGGGGTCTGGCGCTCGGGCAAGGTGCGCTTCGAGCCGGAGCTGCCCGGCAAGACCGAGGCCCTGTCCCGGCTTGGTGTCACGCTGCTCAACAAGGTGGTCATGCAGTTTGCCGAGCCGTTCTGGCCCGAGGGGCACGACTTTTTCGCTCTGACGGCTCAGAGCGAGGGGCACCTGGGCACTTACCTGGATGGCCAGCGGGCCATGGGCCAGCCGGTGCTGATCGGCTTTGCCAGCGGTCGGGCCGCCCGGGAGCTGGAGCAAAAGCCCGATTTCGAGATCATCCAGGCGGCCCTGGAGGCGCTCCGTCCTGCCTTCCCGGACGTTCGCTGGCCGCGCCTGTGCAAGGTCACCCGCTGGGGCAGCGATCCCTACAGCCTGGGTGCCTACAGCCTGGTGCCCCCGGAGGGCGACCCCACCGCCTACGACCGGCTGGCCGAGCCGGTGGGCCCGCTCTTCTTCGCGGGCGAGGCCACCTGGAGGCGGGCCCCGGCCACTGTCCAGGGAGCCCACTTCAGCGGTCTGCGCGCCGCCCGCCAGGCAATCGGATGAGCGGCGACGAACAACCGCAGGTGCGCGCCCTGGACCTTTCCCTGCCACGACTGCCCATGCGCAAGCTGGGTGAGCTCCACCTGGAGGGCGAGGGCAGGCTGTCGGCCGCTTCCGGTCTGGTCTCGCTGGACGACCAGCTCTTCGTGGTGCCCGACGACGGCCTCTCCCTGGGTTGCTTCGAAGCCTCGCTGAACCGCCCGGGCAAGGCTCGTCCGGTCTTCCACGACGCGCCCCTGCCCGAAGACCACGCCGAGCGCAAGAAAGCCAAGCCAGATCTGGAGTCACTGACCATGGTGCCGCGCGAGCTGTCGGGTCAAACCGGTCCCACCCTCCTGAGCGTGGGCTCCGGCTCCAGCGAACGCCGTCAGCGCGGCGTGCTGGTGCCGGTGGAGGGAGGCGAGCCCCGACCTTTCGATCTGACTCCCCTCTACCAGGAGCTCGCGCGCCAACTGCCCGACCTCAACATCGAAGGGGTGGCCATCCAGGGCCAGTTGGTGCGGATGGTGCATCGCGGCAACTCGGCCGGGGGAACCAACGCCGTCATCGATCTGGACGCGACCCGCTTCTTCCGGTCCATCGCCGAGACCGGAGCGGTAGGCCCGGAATCGCTGCAGTCGGTGCGCCCGGTGGATCTGGGCCAACTGAGCGGGGTGACGCTGACCTTTACCGATCTGGCCCCCACCCCCGATGGTCACTTCCTCTTCACGGCCAGCGCCGAGAACACCGACAACCCTTACGACGACGGGGCGGTGCTGGGCAGCGTACTGGGCCGAATGGACCGGGACGGCACCGTGCGCGACCTGCGGCTCCTGGAGGGCCAGGTCAAGGTGGAAGGGGTGGATGTGGCTGCCGACGGCCAGGTGCGCCTGGTGACCGATGCCGACGATCCCCACCGGGCGGCCGAGGTCTTCTCTCTCGAGGCCGGGCGCGACTTTCTCATCCGACCTTGAGCGCTTTGACACGGCTTTCACGCGAGCCGGCAAAAGATGTTACAGAAAGTTAACCCCTGGCCGCCTTTCCTTTGTCCCTTTCTGGGGGATACTCATCCTATCAGCAAGAACAAGAGCTAAAGAAACTTCTTCAGGAGGAACCTCAAAATGC
>CAYYHB010000326.1:0-2633 GCA_964471395.1 uncultured Burkholderiales bacterium
CCCTGATCGAGCTGATGATCGTTATCGCTATCATCGCGATTCTGGCCGCTATCCTCGTCCCGAACTTCATCAAAGCTCGTGCTCAGGGTCAGCTCACCTCTTGCAAGTCCAACCTGAAGAACATGGCTACCGCGCTGGAAATGTACTCCACCGACAACGTTGGTGTGTATCCTACCACGGGTAACCTTGCCAACCTGACCCCGAACTACCTGAAGATCATCCCGAACTGTCCGTCGGCTCAGGCTAACACGTACGTCTATTCGGCAAACACCAATCCGGATGCGTTCAGCTTGAACTGTGGTGGTCTGAACCACTCAGCCGCCAACACCCCGGCCGACTATCCCCAATACTCCTCCTACCAGGGCCTCCTCGAGCGCTAAATTGGAGCAGTTTTGCGGGAGAGCCTGAAAAGGCTCTTTTTTTTTTGCCCACGAGAGTTCCCGGGCCCGGGCCCGGGGAAGGGGAGTCAGTGCGGAGAACCAGCGAGTATGTATGACGAGCCAGTGCCCTTCGAGCTTCTGCTCACGCCAAATGCCTTCAGCCTGGTGGTCGTGTTCCTCTTCGGGAGCCTCGTCGGCAGTTTTCTGAACGTGGTCATCTATCGGACTCCCCTGGAGCGCTCCATCGTCCTGCCTGGCTCGGCCTGCACCACCTGTGGAACGCCTCTCAAGTGGTGGCATAACATTCCTATTCTGTCTTACATCTTGTTGGGTGGACGGTGCGCTTACTGCTCCTCGAGTTACTCGCCTCGCTACATGCTGCTCGAGGCCTTCGTGGGTATCAGCGCCAGTTGGCTCTTCTGGTTCTACGGCGGGCCTTCGCTCGCGTTCTTTGCCACCTTCACTCTCTTTGGATACTGTCTGGCCGTGTTCTTCACCGACCTCGACCACTGGATCATTCCCGATCAGGTCAACTTCAGCGGCATTCTGGTGGGTCTCGTCTTGGCCCCCTTCCTGGCGGCTCGCACGGACTTCGACCTCGATCCCTCCCTGATTCCGCCCTGGGCATCCACAGCCTTGTCCACGCCCTGGTCAGCCAATCTTCTCTCAGCGATTTTTGGAGTGGTGGTGGGAATGCTCTTCTTCACCGCCATCCAGGTCATCGGGACCATTCTGGCTCGTCAGGAAGCCATGGGCGGTGGGGATGTCAAGTTTGCAGGGCTCATAGGAGCATTTCTGGGTTGGCAACATGCGCTGCTGGCCTTTCTGTTGAGCTTCTTTCTGGGAGCTCTGGTGGCCGTTCCTCTCATGCTCTTGCGTCGCGGTCGGGGCAAGGACCCCATTCCCTTCGGGACCTTCATGGCGGTGGCTGCCGTCTTCGTTGCCTTAAAGGGTGAGCGTTTGCTCGATTTTTTGATTTACTGGCCAGAGTATTTCTATCCACTCGGATACTGAAGGGCACTCAAGACCTTGAGGAAGGTTACTCCCGTATCGGCCCCGAAGCATCGGGGCGAACACTAGAAACGGCGCCATTAGTCGAGCCTGGTGCATTGCAAAGAGGAGTTTCGAACGTAGCATCGAAGCACCGTCGATGTTGAGAACTTTTTAAGTTTTCAGCAGGGTGAGAAACTGGAATAACGTATTTCATCACCAGGGTGATCGGAGCTTTGAACCGGTCCCCTGACCTTTTGTCTGGAGATATGGGTAGGTGTGGCGAGTCGTCGAAAGTCGGTGGGGTTCGTGCCCTTCCCGAGCGGGAAGGGTGAGGTAGTCCATGGACTTCTTTAAGAAGCTGTTTGGCGGAGGTCGAGCCCCAATCGTGGGCGGACTGGACGTGGGCAGCAGCATGATCAAGGTGGCGCAGGTCCGGAAGACGTCTTCCGGGACGCAGTTGGTTGCGTTCGGCGCCTGTCCAACTCCTCCGATGACTATTCGGGATGGCGCGGTGGTTGATGCTCGCATGCTCGGCGATGCCATTCGGCAGTTGCTTGTCGACAGTGCTGTCCCCACCAACACCAAGATTGTCAGTGCCGTTACCGGTCAGCAGGTGGTCATTCGTCCGATTAGCATGACCAAGATGACCGAGAAAGAGTTGATTCAGGCCATCCGCTTCGAAGCCGAGCGCTATCTCCCTTACTCGGTGACCGAAGCTCAGATTACCGGCATCAAGTTGCAGGATACCGACGAGAAGTCGATGGACGTCCTCCTCATTGCCGCGCCAAACGAGATGGTGAACAACGCCAAAGAAGTCGTCAAGATGGCCGAGGTGCAGCCCGAGGCGATCGATCTGGAGCCCTTTGCTTTGTTGCGGGCTTTGCAGTTGACGGCCTCGTCGGAAAAAATGCAGCAATGCATTGCTCTCGTTAATCTGGGGGCTTCGTCGAGTAGTATTAATATCTTTAAGGGAGGTGTCCTGCGCCACAACAGAACCATTACGATCGCCGGCAATAGTTTTACTAAGGCGATCGGTCAATCTCTGAACCTGTCGTTCGAGGAAGCGGAGAAGATCAAAAAGGAGAAAGGCGTGATTCGGGTGGAAAAAGATGCAACACCAGTACCGCCTACGACCATGAGGATCTTCAACGTGATACTACCGGTGCTGACAGAGCTTGTGACCGAGGTCCAGCGGTCCTTCGACTACTACCGTTCGCGCTATCGGGGCGAATCGGTCGACCTGGTTGTCCTGTCCGGGGG
>CAYYHB010000327.1:0-2613 GCA_964471395.1 uncultured Burkholderiales bacterium
GCTGGTTGAGCACGTAATAGAGGGTCGCCTGGTTTTCGACCTGGTGAACGGTGAATTGGCGCAGGTGCGGAGAGTTGTTGTGACGAGCTTGGATCCGCTCGGGGCTGAGCTTGCGCGCCAGGATGGCGTTTCTCTGGGCTTCGGAGACGGCTCCGGGAGTTACATCGAGAAAACCGCTCGGCACGTCGGCCGGGGTGATGAGGCTGAGGGAGACTGGAGTGGCTTTGAAGTTACCGCTTAATCCCCCCCCCGAGGGTCGCGTTGTCGGGGCTGGTGCCGGAGCTTGACGGGCCCGGCTCATTGCCTCCACACTGGAGAGCAATCAGGCAGGCTACCAGAACTGCTAGAAGACTGGCTCGGACCGGTTGGTGCGTCCCACGGCACTGCATTCGACCTCCCCCGACCTCTTAAACGCGAATTTCTTGTCTGATTCGACGGTTGCTATTGAATTGCTTTCCAGGCCCGTCGGCCTGGGCCAATCCGCGACGCCGTCGAGCCTGCGAGGTGGGCGCGCAGCTCCCCAACGGCGAACAAACGCTCCAAAAATGAACCGCCGGTTCAAAAATCGAAACAAGCAAGGCCGCTACGGAGCGGACTCAAAGCCCCGTATCGAACACAAGGCTCCCGGGCTCATTGACCAGTGCTTCAGGAACAGACTAGACTGGTCACATGGAAAAAGTCACTTCGGTCACAACCCTGAAAGCGTCCCTGAGCGCCTATCTGAGTCTGGTCAAGGCGGGAGAGGAGGTCCTGGTCACCGAGCGAGGTCGACCGATCGCCAGGCTGGTTCCCTACCAGTCGGATCCCGAGCAGGAGGGCTCCCGGCTCGAGCGCCTCTATCGCGACGGTATCTTGAAGCCGGGCAACGGACAATCACTGGTCGAGGCGCTCCGGGGGCGGCGGGCGGCCCGCGCCTCCGAGTCGGTCGTCGAGGCACTCCTTCAAGAGCGTGCGAACGGCTGGTGAGGTTCTGGGACTCCTCCGCCGTGCTCCCGTTGCTGCTCGACGAGCCGGGGCGCGCAGAAAGCCTGGCGCTGCTCGAGTCAGACGAGCGCCTCGTCTTGTGGTGGGGAACCTCGGTGGAATGTCATTCCGCGCTCAACCGACGGTTTCGCGAGGGCTCCCTGGCGGGCGACGAGCTCCAGCTCGCGCGCGAGACGTTGCGGTTAGTGCTTCAAAGCGCCGAGCAGGTCGAGCCGACCGAGCTTGTGCGCCTCATGGCTCACCGACTGGTGGCTGCCTATCCCCTGCGCGCAGCCGACTCGCTGCAACTGGCCGCCTCGCTTGCCTGGTGCGAGCAGCAACCGGCGGGCCGCGAGCTGGTCAGCCTGGACCACCGGCTGCGCCAGGTCGCCATGCAAGAAGGCTTCAGCGTCCTGCCCTGACCCCGTACATGAAAAAGGGCCTTGCGGCCCTTCTCCCCAGATTACCACCGGCCGCTGGAGCCGCCGCTCCCACCGCCGCCGCCGCCCCAGCCACCGCTGGAGCCGCCCGACGAGGAGGAGCTCTCGCTGGCCCGGCGGCGAGCCGCCTCGGCCTCTTCCTGGCGACGGCGCTCTTCGGCCTCGCGGCGCTCGAGGGCGTCCTCCTCGGCCTCCAGGCGACGGACCTCGCTCATATGCGAGGCGTAAGCCGAAGCCCGCGCGGCCGCGGCCAGGCCCACCGCGCTGCCGGCAGCCCGCTCGGCCTGCTGGGCTTCCTGGGCGGCTTCCTCGTAGCGCTGAGCCGAGATGAGGGTGCGAGCCGAGCGCAGGTCGCCTTCGGCCGAGCCGAGCGAGGCCAGGGCACCGGCCACGGCCGCGTGACCCACCGAGTTGCGGGCGCTGCCGCAGCGGTTGGAGAAGGTCCAGCTCTCGACGGCGTATTCCATAATCTGGCCCTTGGCGCTGGACATCTCGCGCTCGGCCGAGGCCACGGCCGAGTTGGCCCGGTCGTAGGCCTGCTTGTCGGCCGCGATGGCCGACTCGACCTGGCCGCGCATGCTCTCGGAGGCTCCGAGGGTGTTCTTGGCCTCGAACGGGTTCTTCGGCTTGGCGTTGACGGCGCCGGTGGCCTGGCGCAGGCTCTGCTCGCCCTGGCTCAGCAGGCTCTTGGCCTGCGAGCGGACGAACACCTGACCGGCGTTGGCGCGAGTGCGAGCGTAATTGCCCTCGAGGGTTTTCAGCTCGCCCTCGACCGCGGTCTGTTTCTGGCCCAGCAGCTTCTCGGCGTTGGTGATGCCGTCCAGGTGCGCCTGAGCGCTCTTGAGAGTGGCATCGGCCTTGCTCAGGTCGTCGCGTGAGGTCAGCACGTAGGCGCGGTCGAAGTTCTTGATGCCGTCGGCGGTCTCGCCTTCGGCCTTCTTGATGTCGGCCCGGGCCTGGGCGATGTTGTCTCCGATGGTATCGCCCGCGCCCACCTCGGCGGCGATCAGCTGCTGGCAGGCAGCGGCGTAGGTCGACTTGATGCGGTCGAAGGACGGCTGGTAGGTGGAAGCGATGCTGTCGGTGGTCTTGGCGGTGCGCTTCTGGCGCTCGTCCAGGGTGCCGTGGTAGCTGTTGACGGCTGCGCGGCTCTGAGCCACCAGGTCGTGGGCCTCGTCGGTCAGGTCGCGGATGTTGCCCAGGTGCTCGC
>CAYYHB010000328.1:0-2586 GCA_964471395.1 uncultured Burkholderiales bacterium
AGAAGCTCAATCACGTATAACGGAGCAGACTCCGGAGTCTCACGGGCTTACGGTTCCAACATTTCCTTTGACTATTCGTATTTCTTGAAGCACGCAGACACAGCCCAGTGCTCCGAACTTGCCCTGCAGATGTTCGCATTGTGCGCTCAGGTTGGAACTCAAAGCGATATTCTTCGGATAGAGCCGAGAACATTCGTTCCGGGATCCTCTGCCCCAGGCTCCTCCATAATTTTTACTAACTACTTAAAAATATTGAACGGTCGTTCCAATACCATTATCAATTACACCGCTCCTCTGCCCATCGCTGGGGATTTTTTTGGATCGGCGACAATATCGTTACCCCAATCACCCATTCTATCGCAATACATGTTTGACATGCATCAAGTCTCGATAGTCAACGGACTCGTGTTCGACTCCAGCGCACGTCCTGCGGTCTTCGTCGGTTCGGCGACGCCGCCAATATCACAGAGAAAAAATATGGATTTTTATCTTAACCAACTTAATCTCTCATTTTCGAAAGAAGACTTTGAACGGATACATTTGGACACCTATGATCGACGTCCACCTTCCACCGTCTATCCAAACTCACAACCCGACTATGCAACCAGTTATGGGGAATTCACAGAGAAATCAAGCCTGCCTATAGATATGTATCTGGAAAGAATCCTATACTTGGCCAATTTTGAGACTGACAAAAGAAGGACCGGATACAATCGTATCGGGACAACATCTCGGAGGCTTACACCATACTTTCGGTAGGAGACGAACCACTTGAAAAAGAGAGCACTTATCGTAATAATATTCGTAGCCATCCTCACACGCCATAGTTGCAGCGATGTCCCTAGTGAAGAATGGTCACGTTTTGACACATCTACGCCCTCAGACCAAAGGGCTGTTCTAATAGCACTAAAGGAGCAAGACTTCGAAAACAAATACGCTCTCATTAGAAGCAAATCGGATCCGGTCGCAGTAGGAAATCGAATTTACCCTTCGCTGCTTCAAAATTGGGAAGCCACTGACGGCAGTGGCAATTTCGTCACTGCAAACTTTGCTGTTACGGACAACCCAAAAGAGACGGTGGAAGCCGTGGAATTCTTTCGAAAGCAGATCCAATCCAGCTTGACCCCAAGCGGTCGAATTACCAATGCGACGCTAGAAAACGGGCGTACCATCCTGATCGTCCAGGGCAACGCAATCGCAGTTATCAACGCATCGGAGTCAACAATGCTTGATCGAGCAGCTGGAATGTCTGCGACGAGAATGAGCCAGGAAGGCTTCCAGGCACCTCCCGCACTAAGCCTCTCACCCAGACTCATTCAGCACGCCATCCCGGGGAAACAGCCGGCCATAATCGAATGCAGTAGTAGCGATAATGAATACTCGCCCATGCACTACGCATCTTCCATACGTCGATCGGACAATGAGGACTCCATCGCATCCGCAACTGTAAGCCAGATATCTGCTGCAACGGCGCAGTTACTGTGGGATGGAACAGACTATGATGGAAACCCAGTTGAGTCCGGTGAGTATGTCGCGACCATCCTTTTGGTGGACTCCATTGGGCGGATGGCACGGGGCCGGGTCGAGGTTCAGGTCTCCTCCATAACTCCTGTTACGCTTCAGCTCAATGTCCTCTCCAAGCACGTCAAGCCGCACAAGAACGAGCAGGCCAGGGTGCAGGCAACCGCCACCAATCCGCCCACCACTCTCAGCTACTCCATCTACCGAGGAGGCCAGGGCGAACCGCCACAGGGCCCACCGGTACTGACAGCGCAGGGCCTGCCCGCCCCGAACGGGGCGCTCGAGCTGGTGTGGGACGGAACCGATGCCAGCGGCCAGCGGGTGGCCAACGGAAGCTATGTGATGGTGGTTACCGCCCGAGACAGCACCGGTCACGAGGCCTCGAGCTCGGCCCACCTGGTGGTGAACTTCCAGGGTGGCGCTCAGGGCGCGCGCTCGCTCTGGCAGTTGGCCAGCCCGGCCCAGCGCTGGCTCTCCCCCAGCGATGCCCTCCGGCTGGCCTTTCCCATCCCGTGCCTGGGCGCCGAGCTAGCCGGGAGCTACCTGTTCTCACCGGAGCAACTCTCGTCCACCGTCCACCGGCAACGGGCTGAGCCCCTCATGACGCAGGAAACGTCAGATCGGACCGAAGAGCGTATCCAGCTCCAGCACCACCTGCGGGAAGGCCGACCAGACAAAGCGCTCTCCCGCGCCCAGGCTGGCTTCCACCCGGTAGCTCCCGCCCTCGAGGCGCAGGACCTGCAGGCTCTTCTCCTCGGGATCGACCAGCCAGTACCAGGGAATCTGGTTCTGGGCGTACTTGTTGAGCTTCAAAGTCCGGTCGCGGGCGGCCGTTGACGGGGACAGGATCTCCACCACCAGGGTGGGGGCCCCGGTGATGTAGCGCTCCTCGATCTGGTGGGCCTGCTCGCGCGTCAGGAAGACCAGATCGGGCTGCACGGGTGTGGCCCCGACCAGCATCAAGTCCACCGGCGCGGTCAGGACGATCTGCCCCGAGGCCAGCAAAGCAGCGTGAGCTTTCGGTAAGCGCGCTTGGAACTGGTGGAGGCGGGATGCTACGGTCAT
>CAYYHB010000329.1:0-2585 GCA_964471395.1 uncultured Burkholderiales bacterium
GCGAGTCCAGAGGACGGGCGCCGTTCATCAGGCGAGACTTGATCTGCTCGTTGGAGGCGTCGGGATACACGGTGGCGATCAGGCCGGCTACGCCAGAGACGTGCGGGGTCGCCATCGAGGTGCCGCTCCAGGAGTCGTACTGGTTGCCCGGGATGGAGGAGTAGATGTCCACGCCAGGGGCTCCCAGGTCGACCGCGGTGGCTCCCCAGTTGGAGAAGTCGGCGATGTTACCGTTGCGGTCGACGGCCGCGACGGACACGATGTTCGGGAGGTCGTAGCTGCCCGGGTAGGCTGGGCTTGCGTCGTTGTCATTGGACTCGTTGCCGGCCGCGAAGATGTGCAGCGCGGGGGAAGCAGCCAGAGCGTCCTTGAGAGCCTGGTTGTAACCGCCGCCGCCCCACGAGTTGGAGGTGATGCGAGCGCCGTTGGCCGTGGCGTAGCTGATGGCCTTGACCGCGTCGGCCAGGGTGCCGCCACCGGAAGCAGAGAGGAACTTGACGCCCATGATGGAGGCATTCCAATTCACGCCGACGACGCCGTCGCCGTTGTTACCCTCGCCGCCGATGGTGCCGGAGCAGTGCGAGCCGTGGCCGTGGTCGTCCATCGGGTCGCCCGAGTTGTTGATGGCGTTGTAGCCGTGCACGTCGTCGATGACGCCGTTGCCGTCGTTGTCGATGCCGTCGCCCGGGATCTCACCGGGGTTGACCCAGCTGTTGTTCTTGAGGTCGTTGTGGGTGTAATCAAGGCCCGTGTCGATGACCGCGATGACCGGTCCGCCGCTGGCAGCATTGGCACCGGTGCTGACATTCCAGGCTTCCGGGGCGTCGATGTCGACGTTAGCCGTGCCGCCGTCCTGACCGGTGTTGTTCAGGCCCCAGAGGCGCGGGTCGAGGTCGTTGGGAACGGTGGTGCCTTCCATGCGCTTCATAATGTCGTTGGAAGCGGCGTAGGCCACCCGGTCGTCCTTGCCCATGGCGGCGATGGCTTCGGCGGTGGTCATTCCGGCCGGCAGCTTGATGTGGAGCAGGTCGCCACCGAAGGACTTGTACATGTTGTCCGGCATCGCGATCTTCTCGAGAAGCTTGCCGCCATAGGCGGACGCGAAGTCGTCCATGCCCTGCAGGTCCATACCCGGCTTGAGCTTGACCAGCACTTCACCCTCAACGTGCTCGGGCAGCTTGCCGGCCAGCGAGCTGGCTTCGGCGGCCGTTGCGGCCAGCACCGAGGCGAGATTGATGGAGGCCTCTGGCCGCGCCCCCGACAGCTGCGCCGTGTCCGACGGCGCAGCCGGGGCCGCATCGGGCTTGCCGGCTGATTGGGGCCGCTGGGTGCTGAAATTGCTGCTAAGATCGCGAATCATCATGGTGACTTTATTCTCTCCTCTTTTTGTCCCCGACGGGGATGAATTCCGCGGTCACTATATGAGGGGCCAGAGTAAGGAAGATGAACCAGATGTTGCCGGGGTGTGAACACGGCGAAAACAACGTTCAGACCGTCTCTGATGGCGAAGATTGGCTTAACCACGCCGTCAGTTTACAACTGAACCGAAGGACGGTAAAGCAACGGCAACCAGGTTTACCTCCTGGCAAAGGCTCGCTTTTCAGGAATCTTTCAGCAGGCTCCCGGAACGCTGTTGGCGAGCCTGCTCATCCGGGTAGACTTCGAGCAGAGTCTCAAGGAACTCAAGCTCATCCTCGTCGCCCACTTCCTCCAGGGCCCTGTTGATGGCGGTGTAAAGCGAGCTGAGCAACATGGGCAGAAGTCGTCGATCATGGTCGAACCGACGCAGAACCTCTCGCACGATACGGTGCTCGATATCGAGGCCCGTGGTGCGAGTGGCCGGGTTGTGCTCCACAAAATGGGCCGCGTTCGCCTGCCAGTCGATCCCGGCCAGAATCTCGTCTGAAAGACGAAAGTCCCCCCGCTCGCGCAAAAGCCGAAGCTCGCGGCGCAGGACCTGAAGAAAGCGCTCCTCGATGGGTCGCTCGGACTCGCGGAAAGGGTGCAGGGTCTCCACCCCCAGAAGGTCGCGGTAGAAAGACTCGGACACGGTTCGTCCGACCACCGCCACCGGGTAGGCCATGTCCGGATTAAGCCCGAACTCCTGGATGACATGCAGGGAGCCTCGGGTTCGTGTCTCCTCATAGAAGGTCGCTAACGAGCTGAGGGTTCCCCCCGCTGCGGGCAAGAACTTGAGCGAGCCGATGGGATCGTCGGGACGACCGCGCTCGAGCCGACTGCGGGTCAGGTCGGGGAAACGCCCCAGGAAATGGACCAGCAGCTCGCGCCCGCGACGGAATTCACGCCCCTGCGGATGCTTGTCGGCCATCCATACAGCCAGCTCCTCATAGAGGCGCTCAAGGTGCCCGAGCAAGACCCCACCCTGGTCCTCGGTCCAGAAGACGATACCTTGCTCCACCACCAGGGAACGGTTGTCTGCCGCCACCACCCAACCGGTTACCGGCAACTCGAGCAGGGGTCCACCGGCCACCTCGTGGCCACCCTGGCAGACGCTGACCGTGCCCGAACCCTGGGCTGTCAGGGCCAGCCAGCCGGCCAGCCCTTCCTGACTGAAGGAGATGGCC
>CAYYHB010000330.1:0-368 GCA_964471395.1 uncultured Burkholderiales bacterium
AACTCCGAATCGTTCAACGCCCGCGTCTACTAAAGACAGGTTCCTTGCTTCAGGCTGGCGTTGGTGGGGCCCCCCCGTCGCGTGGCGCCCAGCCGGGGGGCCACAAAAAAATAACCCCCCCCAACCACAACAAAAACCGCAACCCAAAAACCAAAGGAGGACAAAACCAAAAAAGCCGCTTAAAGTATCCAAACCCCAGAGCGGCAACTGTCAGGTAATTACTGTGTCTGTACATAATGTGGATAATGTCAGCATGCCAATGCATGTTTTTTCGTATGTTTCAACGTCCCGTATCACAAACTGTGGTATTTTATCACCATATGCCAAATAAATGTATTGAAGGAGAATATTCCTTCTTTGTTCAGCCA
>CAYYHB010000330.1:378-2527 GCA_964471395.1 uncultured Burkholderiales bacterium
TGCCTGGCGCACACAAAGAGAAAAGTCGCCAGGCTCGCGCCCGCCGACTTTCCAGGCCAGTAAGAAAATTTGTCAGTGCCGGTCTTCCGGCTTGTGGGTGCGGGCCTCGATGGCCTCCTCGATCTGGCGTCTCTTCTCGGCACGCAGTGCCATGCGGCGCTCATACTCGGCATCGAACTGTCCCTTGACGATCTCGCGGAAAATCTTCCGATTGACGCCCTGGTCCTTGAGGAACTGCTCTTCGGTGATCTCGCCCTTGGCGAAGGCTTTGACGCCCGGATCCTGCCAGCAGTGCGGCTCCTTGCCGGTCACATTGAAGATGAGATTTTCCCACTTGCGGAAGAAGTGGGTCTTGCTCAAAAGCGGGTTCCACATGCCGTTCACGATGCAGTAGTTATCGGCCCAGGGCATCTTGTGGTGGATGGCGTGGCTCTCGCGCGGCTGCGTGATGTGAAGCTTCTGGAGGACCTTGGCGATGGTCGGAGGGTTCTTCTCGTGCGTCCAGCGATGCGAGCCCTGAGCGATGAAGCTCCCGCCGGTCATGCCCAGCGTGAAGGCCTGCACCGCCCAGTGCGGGCTGGTGGCGGCCACGGCCGCCATCGGGACCCACATGTACTTGCCAGCCGCCGACATATTGGTCCAGATGGTCTCGTTCTCAAGATCGTGAATCTTGTGGTGGTGCACCTGGAACTCGTAGGCCATGTCGCCGATGATTGGAGTTTTGTAAGTGGGATAGTTGTCGATGTAATGATGGAAGATGCCGCTTCCCAGGTCGGCGGCCACGTGCCCGGCGGCGGCGGCCACGAGCGAGCCGACCACCACTCCCGCCGCGCCGGGGATGCTGCCGGTAGCGGCTGCCTGCATGCCGATGTTGGCGGCCAACCAGAGCCCCGAGCCGATTACGGCGCCGCAAGCGAGCTTGTTGGGCAACGGTGTGGTCTTCGACTTCACGTCTTCGGGGACGATCTCCTCAGGGGCAGGGGTGTAGATCTCCAGGTTGGAGTGGTCTACCCCCCCCCCGGGGGTTTCGGCGGCTTTGCCGGCCGGTGCGCCATTGGCGCTCTTCACCGAAGTCCAGTTATTGAGGGTCGCCTGTGCTAACTGCATTGCTGTGTGCCTCACCTTAGAGAATTGACCAGAGTAAACACCCTGGGGCTGAAAGACTCCTGAAAAGCGCCACAACAGGGTTTTCAGGTTACTTTGAGGTCCGAACAGCATGGTAATAAGGAATTTACCCAGAGGGGATCTTCTGTCATGCAGCTCCAGGTCGCCACGATCGCCTTTCATAACCGAGCCCAGCGAGCCAACTCGGAGCCCACACCGCCCGCAGAGGGGGAAGCCCAGCCGGCCGCGGCGCAGCCCGAGGCAGAGCCGGCCCCCGCCAAAAAGAAGTTCGGCCACGATGTGGTCGATTACACCGGCCCCGAGGATGGGCGCTCGGCTCCCAAGTATGGAGCCATCCTCCGACCCCTCTCCAAAGCCCTCGTAGCCCTCAAGTATCGCGTCGAGATCGAGGGGGAGGAGAATCTTCCCGCCAAGGGCGACGGCGGGCACATCTTCGCTCCCACCCATCCAAGCGTGTTCGACCCGGCGGTGGTCTACTCCGTGCTCGATCGCGACGTGCGCTCTATGGCCAACCAGCAAATCTTCCGCGGCATCGGTGGCAAGGTGCTCACCTGGGGAGGCGCCTTCCCCGTCAACCGCGAGGGTGCAGCCCCCGCCACCATGCGACACACCAAGGAGATCCTCGAATCGGGAAAAGACCTGGTGATCTTCCCCGAAGGCACGATCCCCCAGGAAGAGTGGGATCACGGCACCGTCGCTCCCATCAAGAAAGGGGTGGCCGCGGCCGCCCTTTCGGGGGGAGCCAAGACGATCGTGCCCATCGCCCTGCACTATGCCCCCGACGAAAAACCCCGCTATGGGGAGCTGGCCGTGGGCATCCTGGCCGCCACCGCATTGACCGCGGCCACGGTCTATGCCGGCGCCAACGGAGGGCTGACCGCCCGAGTGGCCACCGGGGCCCTCAGCGGGGCACTCTTCGGGGCCAAGGTCTGGGGAGGCTTGAAGAAGCACAACACTCCCGTTCGGGTTCCCTACAACCAGGCCCCCCGCTTCGGAGCCATGCTCAAAGGCGGCGCCCTGGGAG